>NZ_PDEL01000014.1:0-178923 GCF_002556465.1 Klebsiella sp. MBT K-1
ATGGAAACCGCCAGCCCATTCCCCGGAGGAAAACATGGTCAGGCAAAAGTGTAGCGGTATTAGGCGCAGCTATTTAGCTCTGTCATAACACAATTCAGCCAGGCTCTGGCGCAGGGTGTGCTTCGCGGTGAAGAGTTCAACTCTGTAAACGAAAATGGCGATCGTGTCATTCGTGCATTAGCCGCAGGAATGGGGGTTGCCCGTAAAGACCTGAAGTCGATGGCCGATCAAGGCCAACTTACCATTGATAAAGTGGTTCCGGCATTAATCAGCCAGCTCGGCAAACTCAGAAGTGAATTTGGAGAATTACCACAAACAGTATCCTCATCAGCAACTAAAGTTGAAAACGCATTTATGCAATGGGTCGGGGGAGCCAATGAGGCCAGCGGAGCCACCCGAACACTCACCGGCATCCTTGACGGTGTGGCGAATAATATTGATGAAGTGGCAACAGCAGCGGGAGTTCTGGTAGCCGTAGGTGCCGCACGCTACTTTGGAAATATGGCATTAAGTGCCAGATCAGCAACTGCTGACATTATTAATGCTGCGAAAAGTGAAGTTGCGTTAGCGGAAGCACAGGTGAGGGGAACTCAAATTTCTACAGCCCGTGCTCGCGCGGCAGTATATCGCGCCCAGAAAGCGCTGGAAGCAGCACGGGGGACTGACGCACAGACTGCTGCAGAAAAACGGCTCTCACTAACGCAGGAGTCGCTTAACCGTAATATTCAGGCCAGAGTATCCGCTCAGACTGCACTGAACTCGGTTACTGCTGTGGGTTCCCGGCTCATGGGGGGAGCATTGGGCCTCGTTGGCGGTATTCCTGGGCTCGTTTTGCTTGGTGCCGGTGCCTGGTACACGA
Organism: Klebsiella sp. MBT K-1; assembly: GCF_002556465.1. Classification (NCBI taxonomy): domain Bacteria; kingdom Pseudomonadati; phylum Pseudomonadota; class Gammaproteobacteria; order Enterobacterales; family Enterobacteriaceae; genus Klebsiella; species Klebsiella sp. MBT K-1. Next base: position 860 of record NZ_PDEL01000014.1, read on the forward strand.
TGTACCAGAATCAGGAGCAGGCCAGATTATCCGCTCAGGAATATGCAAAAACCATTGATGCAGTCCGTGAAAAGACAAAATCAATGTCCCTGCCTGAAGTTTCTGATAATGAGAACAAAACCCGTCAGGCGCTGGAGGAGCAAAACCATCTTGTTGATGCCCAAGCATCAAAAGTAAAAAGCCTGAAGGAAGAGATCGCGGGCTATCAGTATGTCCTGTCCAATCCTGGACCGACAACCAGTGGTGGTTTCATGATAAACCACCTGACTTCGGTCGAAACGGTCACTCGTGGTCTGGAGGAAGCGACTTCCGCTCTGGCCGTTGAACAGGAGAGATTAGCTCAGATGCAGGCTAAGTCTGAGTCGATCCAGTCGGTATTGGAGGGGATAGAGAACAGGCGAATAGTATTAATCCGGCAGCAGGCCGCAGAACAGAATTCAGCTTATCAATCGTTAATAATGATGAATGGTCAGCATACTGAATTTAACCGTCTCCTTGGGCTTGGTAATAATTTACTGATGGCACGACAAGGGTTGGTTAATGCTCCGATGCGGATTCCGCAGGCTGACTTAACATCACAACAAACAAATGCTCTTGAGAAAAGCCGCCGAGATTTAGCATTATCGAAACTTAAGGGCGAGGCAAAAGAGTTAGCCAGACTTGGTTTTGCCGCTGACGATTTGGGGTTGACTAGTGATCCTCAACACCAGACAGGAAGGCAGGAATTAATTAATAATGGAATTGCTGAGTGGAGAAATAATGAATCCAATAAACCCACCCGGAAAGCGCCAAAAAGCGAGGAATTAAAAGCCGCTGAGAAGACAGAAGATGTTTACAAGCGTCTTATTAAACAGCAGGAAGAACAAATTGCCTTGGGAAGCCAGAATACCGAACTGGCTAAAGTAAAATACCAGGTCACGCAGGGTGAGTTAGCCTCTCTTGAGCAAGCTAAAAAAGAAACCCTTCTGCACAATGCTGCGCTTATCGATCAGAAAAACATTGCTGAACAGTTAAAAACGTTCCGTGAGGGGCTCGCTGACAGCAACGCTGCTGCGCGTGAACGGGGGGATATTGATTTTCTTGGTGCCGGGATGGGGGATAAGGCCCGCGACCGCATGAAGGAAATGGCGGATATTCGCACTGATTTTCTCAAACAGCAGCGGGACCTGCAGCGGGATTTCAGCAAAGGTCAGATTTCTGAGGACCTGTACAAACAGCAAACGGAAGCGCTACAGGCGGCGCTTACTGAACGGCTCCAGATTCAGGAGGACTACTACAAGAAAACCGATGAACAGCAGTCAGACTGGCGGGCTGGGATCAGCGATTCACTGATGAACTACGCCGATCAGGCTGCTGACCTCAGTTCAATGGCAGCATCAGCGACCAGCGAGATTCTCAATAACACAACGAACTCCATTTCCAACAACCTGACCAGTGTCCTGACTGGTGCGACTTCGTTCAAAGATGGGATGTCAAATATCTTCAGCTCTCTGGGTGAAACGGTGATTAAGACGCTGATCCAGATGGCAACACAGGCGTTAATTACCAAAGCGATTATGGCGTCGTTCGGCGGTGGTGCTGGTGGGATGTTCGGTAGTCTTTTTGGTGGGGCAAGTGGAGCTGCAAGTAGTGGAACTGCATTGCAAAGCTTCGGATCGTCTTTTGCCTTTAATGCCCTCGGTGGTGTCTACGATTCGCCTTCACTTTCCGCATACAGCGGCGGTGTATACAGCACTCCGCAGTACTTTGCTTTTGCGAAAGGAGCGGGCGTGTTCGGTGAAGCGGGCCCGGAAGCGATTATGCCCCTGACCCGTGGCGCTGATGGTTCGCTGGGGGTTAAAGCTGTAGGGCGGGAATCGCCGGCGGTACAGAACGCTGCGAGGCAGCAGCAGGAAAGACAACTTCTTTCAACTGGTGACATCAACGTCAATTACCACCTCACTGGTAAACCGGATGATGTGATGATGCAGACATTGGATGTCCACGGCCGCCGCCTGGCTAAACAGATAAAATCAGAACTGACGAGCGACGTAAACAATCCTCAAAATGCCTTCGGTAGAGCACTTTACTCCAACCTTCAGCCCAAAAAACCACGATAACCTGCCCGGAGGGAATATTCATGGCAGATATTTTCTACCCGGATGAATACCTGCCCATGCCGCTTATGGACGGGTACGGGTTTAAGCCCATATCACCTTTACTGCGAACGGAGATGACGTCCGGTCGCGCTCAACAACGAAGGCGATATACCTCAACACCCACCCAGGCATCGGTTAAATGGATTTTTAAAACTGATGCTCTGGCGCAGGTGTTTGAGGCGTTTTTCAGGGATGCGCTTAAAGATGGCCAGTCCTGGTTCTATCTGAAACTCCAGACTCCAATCGGGGCAAAGCCCTATAAAGCCAGGTTCGTGGATATTTACGAAGGGCCGACGCTGGTCGCGCCAAAATACTGGCAGTACAGCGCAACGCTGGAATTATGGGAGCGCCCGTTACCGCCTTCAGGCTGGGGAAATTACCCGGAATGGCTGGCGGGCCAGTCGTTACTGGATATTGCGCTAAACAGAGAGTGGCCGAAGCATGACAATTCTTGAGCGACTATATGCCAGCAGCGGATCGGAGGTTATTCACGATACGTTGCAGATATCGGCAGGCGATGATAACTACTGGCTAACCAGTGGCTGGGATGACGTCTCAGTGACGCTGGAAAATGGTCAGCCGGCGACGTTTGAAGCCAGCGCGATAGATATCGCCTTACCAGCCAGGAACGCCGACGGGACACAGGATTTAAAGTTTGCTATCAGCAATATTGACGGAAGGGTTTCTGAGGCGATCGATAAAATCCTGGATGAAATGAAATCAGCCACGCTGACATTCCGGCGGTACATTTCATCCGATCTGTCTGCTCCGGCATCATCACCGTATACGCTCGATATAAAATCCGGCTCCTGGACCCCGACAGCAGTACAGGTCACGGCAGGCTATATGAATATCCTCAAAACAGCCTGGCCCCGTAAACGTTACAACCTCGCCGAGCATCCGGGCTTACGCTACTAACCTGAGGCAAATATGTTTAACCCTGATAAATACCGTTCTGTTAAATGGCAGAAGGGCGGTAGAGCCTACCCGCTACTTGACTGCTTCGGCATTGTGAATGAAATACGCAGCGACCTGGGGCTACCTGAATGGCCGGATTTTGCAGGTGTGACCAAAGACGGCGGGGGCCTCGACCGGGAGGCGAGAAAGCTGATGCTTTCGCTGAAGCGTTGTGACCCCTGTGAAGGTGCCGGAGTGGCCTGCTATTCGGGCTCAACAGTTTCCCATGTCGGGATCGTTGTCATGCTCGATAACCAGCTGCAGGTCGCGGAATGTAATCCAGGCTCGGGGGTTACGTTTCTGCCACTGGCGCGATTTATCCGCCGCTTTAACCGCGTGGAGTTCTGGCAATGACGATAAAGTTTTACCCGTCCCGGCTACCGGGTGAACCCCTTGAAACGCACGAGCATGGTGTGCTGACGCTGCATGAGTGGATGTGCAGAAATGTCCCGAGCTATTCGCAGGACAGAAAGCATCCTGTTGCTGTCGAACTGGACGGCCGGGCTGTTCCACCTGCGGAATGGCCACTATGTTTGCTGCGGCCAGACAGCGATGTGCGGATTTACCCGATCCCGTATGGAACCGGCCTTGAAATCGCCGTGTGGGTATCGGTTGCCGTATCTATTGCCTCTACGGCCTATGCGCTGTTTTTCGCCCCGAAACCAGAGCTGGGCGGGTTTTCGTCAGGCAATTCAGCATCACTGGACATGAACCCGGCAAAAGCGAATACAGCTAAGCTTGGCGATCCTGTTCGTGAGGTATTCGGAAGAAACAGAATTTATCCGGATTACCTGGTGCAGCCTGTCACTCGCTTTGACCCCAATGATCCCACCCGGATGACGGTCGAAATGTTTGTGTGTCTCGGATACGGTCGTTTCTCTTACACCGGCGGTGATTTTCGGGTGGGTGAAACTCCTGCTCTGCCGTTAGGCGATGGCTTTTCTTATACCAGCTATGGGCCTGGCGATAACGTGGCGGGGGACCGTCGCAGCGAGGTCTGGTTCAACAGTACAGAAGTTGGCGGGACATCAAGCGGGTCAGGTCTGGATATGGCTCAGACTGCCCCTGAAGCCAGTGATATCGTTGCTGATGCCATGACCGTCAGCGGCGCCTCAATCTCGTTTTCAGGTCTCGATGTCGACGATGACAACGATGATGATGAAGATGAGAACAAGCTGCCTCCTGGCTGGATTGAGGGTGCAATTGTCACTCTGAAAGCGCCGGTGAATTATCAGGTATCGATTGAGGATAGTTTTAACGTTCTGACAGGTGACGCCGTCGAAGAAGTGGCGCCATATAATGGTATGCCTGTAACGCTGACGTTTAGCGGTACCGATTATGATCTGCAGATTGCCACGTATACCCCTCACCAGGACGCCGTTCCGGGAACGGGTGGATCGACTGCAGCATTGCGCGCCAGTGCGTCGCCAGCCACGTATGATTTTACGACAACCAGCCAGACGTTTGCTCTGACCTGGCAGGGCGTCACCTATACCCTGTCCCTGGTTGCTGACTACGGCACAATGTCCGGTTTGCTGGCGGCGATTAATAGCGGGCTCACCGGATCGGGGTTGATTGCTCAGGATGACGGCGGCGTGATTCGTATCGTGGAAATCTCCAGCCCGTGGCGTGGCGGTTCCATTACGTCATCATTCCTGCCCGCGTCAGTTTTTGGAGACAGCCCTGTGTTTACTGCCGGTACAGCATCCAGTGGCGGAAGCCCGGCGGTCACAGCCAGTGTCAGGCTGGCATACGATTCCGGTACCGCATTTTCTGGCCTGCCGGACGGCACGCAGCGGATTTCCCTGGCTCACCGTGGCAACGAATACCAGATAGCATCGACTGGCGGATCGTCTGCGACCGTACAGAGAGTGGTTAACGGTGCCGTTGACTACACCTGGTCAGGTTTTCTGACCCGTACCGTCGTGGATTTTGCCGCGTCTGGTATTAACGATAATGAAACATGGCTCGGCCCCTTTCTGGCCTCCCCGCAAAATGAAGTTGTGGACGCCTTCGAGGTCAACTTTGCTTTCCCAAACGGAATTTGCGGATTCCAGAACAACGGGAATAAGCGGGTTCGCCATGTTGAGTATGAAATTCAGTACCGCGTATATGGTTCCGGATCGGGGTGGACGAGTAAGCAGGGGGTGTACGCGCTTAAAAACGTTAATGGCCTCGGTTTTACAGAGCGTTTTGATCTGTCTTCACCCGGGCTGGTGGAGGTTCGATGCCGCCGCCGCAACGAGCAGGGGAGCAACAACGCGAGAGACAGCATGTTCTGGCAGGCGCTCAGAGGTCGTTTGCTTTCCCGTCCGACCTCCTACGCAGGGATATCAACAATAGGGATCACGGTTGAAACCGGCGGCCAACTGGCGGCGCAGTCAGACAAGCGTGTGAGTGTTGTCGCCACGCGAAACTATGATGGCGGTGGTGACAGGACAATCAGCGGGGCATTCCTGCATCTGGCCCGCAGTCTGGGTTATCGCGACGACCAGATCGACATTTCCACAATTAACATGCTTGAGGCTAACTACTGGACGCCACGAGGCGAGTATTTTGACCATCAGGCAAGCAGTGACAGCACGTCCGCAAAGGATATTTTCGACAAGATTGCTGAAGCAGGCATGGGGTATTTTCTGCTGTCTGACGGCTTACTTTCCGTCGGGCGTGAAGGGGTTAAAAGCTGGACCGGAATCATCACCCCCCAGGATACTGTCGAGGAAATGCAGACATCATTCAGGGTTCCTTCGGAGGACGATTTTGATGGCGTGGATGTGAAATACATCAATCCCGTTACCTGGGCGGAGGAGACCGTACAGTGCCGGACGCCTGAAAATCCGTTCCCCCGGAAAACGGAGGCTTACACCATCGATGTCGTCATGACAGCGGATCGTGCCTGGCGTATCGGGATGCGCCGGTTAATGAAATATCTTCATCAACGCCGGACGTATACGGCTACAACTGCAATGCTGGGATGGTGCCATGATTTTGGTGACCACATCATTTTGTCAGATGATATTCGAACCGGGAAAACCCAAAGTTGCCTGATTGACGCAATGACATACGACTTTCAGGAAATAACGTTACATGTCACCGAGCCTCTGGACTGGAGCTATACAAATCCCCGGTGCTGGATACAGTTTCAGAACAGTCGTCCATCGTCACGGATGCTGACGCCGCAGCGGATAGATGATTTCACTCTTACCATACCTTACAACGACGATCTGCACCCGGAAGACTGGATTATGGACGACCCTGATATTGATCTACCGCGTTTGCTGTTCTGCGACAGTGAAAAAGGTGCCCGGCATGGGATAGTCCAGGAGGTCGCCCCCTCCGGTGACAGCAACTGTCAGATAACCGCGCCGGAATATAAAGAAATTTTCTACGCCTACGACGACGCTATCTACCCCGGCGACGTCTCGTAATACCCCATAAAAACCCCTTATTAACTCTTTTCGCTCAAACCCTCGTTTGCGCGAATGCCTTTTTTGGAGCAAAAAACATGGCTGCAGATGAACTGAATCCGCCGCTGGGTACGACGACGCCTGAAATCTTTTTAGATAACGTTAAGCGGGCCGATCGGTTAGTGAACGGTCCGGCAGGAACGGTTAACGACCGTGCAGGTGAACCGCTTGATACGTGGCGCCAGATGATGGTGAAAAATGATGAGGTCAGGCAGAACATCATTCCGCTGAGTAAGCAATACCAAACGCTGGCTGCGGCGCAGGCGGATATCGCGAATATCCCTGAGGGGAGCACCACGTATTACCGCAGTCCGGACGATAGCGCGCTCGCTATCGAGGTCATGAACGTTAGTGGGACACTGCAACCTACCGGCCGGACAATGGCATCAGGAGAACTCGTCGCTAAAATTGATAATCGCATTTCTGAATCTGAAGGCGAAAATATTGTTGAAATTCATGACAGTGAGAAAAACATTGTTGGTCTTCTTGATAAAGATGGTTATTTCTTTTTGCCTTATTTACCGGAATCCGTGCAGAATACAATCAATCGGTTGTTGGCGCTGGTTTCATCACGTAGTGGAAGTGATATTTTCAGATTAGGTGATGGTGAGAATGATACCTTCATACAGGATTGCGACGGTCGTGTATTCGTTCCGCTACTTAATTTGTCCATCCAGGATTATTTTAAGTACATTGAATCCTATGCTTCGTTAACTACCGGGGACGATATCCTGCGCTTTGGTGATGGCGAACATGACACACTCATTCAGGCAAATGATGGCCACCTGTATCTACCTTTGCTGGCTGACTCAGTTCAGGATGAAATAAATAACCTGAAAAACAATCAAACGCCCGAATCATCGGTTGTTTCGATTGATATCCGTAATCAGGTAGATACAGCTGCTTATATTAATATTCCCGATGGTTATTATGCTGAGAAAATAAAATGGTTACGTGATAACGTAGCTATTCCAGATGCTACCGGGTACGCATATGTATTAACAGCTGACGATATGATGAAAAATATTACGCTTAGCATTGAGAGTTTATTGGGTGGAAATAGGGTATCAGATAAAACCACCGGACAGATTGGCGGGATAATGCTGGAGAGCGCCGGGCTGGCTGGCTCAATTTATGAGGGGTACACTCTATCTGCAGGTGACGATTTCAATACGCTGGATATTTTGAGCCCGGCGAATCCTAAGGGGCGTTGGTTTACTACCCGCACTTACCTCAACCCGCCGCGGGGCTCTGATACGCAGCTGGGCACAATGTACGACACTGATCCCGCGTTTACGGGCTTTAATGACTCGAACCGGGGCGTGCCGGTGGGTTTTGATAATATGCGCGTTGAAGATGGTGTTCTGAGGCTTCAGGCCCGTGCAGCTACTGCGAATGAAAAACCCCATCTGCAAGGCTCAAGGCATGACCTGGCGGCGATGGTGAGCTCTGTAGGCGCATTTTCATTTTTCGCCGGTCCCGCCGGGACTGGAGATTGTATTATTGAGTGGTATGCGATGTTCACTCACAAAACACAAAACCCGCCAGGGTGGCACCCGTCATTATGGACCCAAAGTTCGCTGCCATCCTACACCTACAATTCGGATGAGCTGGATATTATCGAGGGCATCAGCCAGTTTGCAACGTCAAATTATAATCTCTGGGGAGCAGATGGTTCAAAAACAGGCGGTGGAACGCTTGGACCGGAAAAATATATATTTGATGGCAAGTACCATAAAATTAGCGCCATCCTCAATCAAAGTAATGTCCAGATATTCATTGATGATACTTTTAGCAGCATATTAAGTCTTGATGCCAATTCAGTACGTGAACCGGGTTATTTGTTGATGAGTAGTCATGTATATAAAGGCACTTTCCATGGTGAAACCTATTCTGCCTGGGCATGGGAAAAATTCTGGAAGGGGGCGACAATCAGTGTTGACTGGTGCCGCATCTGGCGTAAAACAGGATTGAGTCATATAAAACCGCTTGTCATCGTTCCTTCAGTCAACATTGATTATGGCAGCAGCGGCACAATAGTGCTTCCGGCTAAGTCGGTTCTGTGGGGCCGTGACGATGTTTCAGAGCATATCCAGACGGTCATGACTGAAGAGAATGAACCCGGTGGCAGCCATACAGTATCCTATAACTCCCTGCCTCCTTTTGTTACTTACGATGCATCCACCCGAAGCATTACTATCAGTAACGGATACACGAAAGCGGGACGTCTTAACTTCGTTATTTATGGCTATCTGCAGGATGGCTCAAGCTGCGAACCCGCCCGCACATGGGCCAATATTGGACCTCGTTATTCAGGTGACGCATTAACACTGAAACCAGGAAAAAGTGTTGATTTATATCCTCTCTGGGATTGCGGAATTCTTGTCACTGATGGCGAGAAATGTACCAAAACCATCGGCGTTTATTCACTACCCGAAGGCGTGATCTTTGACACCAAAAGCTGCCAGTTAATCAACTTCGGTGGTCAAAATGGCTCATATGTTATTACCAGCGCCTGCCAGAACAGTGTCGGACAGACAGCGGTCCAAAAAATAAATCTGATTATTAATTAAGAGGTCATCATGCTTGTACTTAATTCTAACTCTGCATATACCGGCGATAAAAAAGATTTACCCGGTTACTGGCCTACTTTTGGATATACTCCCACAGTGGCTCTGTCTTTGCGGCAGCTTTCAGCATCCTACACCGGGCCTGCAATTCGTGTACGTCGCTCCAGTGATAACACAGAGATTAATATTGGATTTACTGCCGAAGGCGATCTGGACACGACGGCGCTGCTTAATTTTTGCGGTTCAGGCAACGGATTTATCAGTGTCTGGTACGATCAATCGGGTAATGAGTTTAATGCTATCCGCGAAAATGTGTCCGGACAGCCACGGATAGTTTCGGCAGGCGCTGTTGATCTGATTGGTTCTAAACCAGGCGTGGTATTCGACGGAACAAGTGATGCCCTCTCTTTAACGGCGGCTGTTTCTGCGTTATCTGGAGTAGCAAGTTTGTCCTCATCTCTTGTTCTGCGTTTTCGATCTTCGCCCGCAGCGGCCTGTAGTATTTTCTCATTTTATAAATCAGACAGCCCCGTTCGTCGTCGATACAACCTGGGCGCAGGATTTCAGAGTCAGGCGAAAAACCTGCTACAAATAATTTCGACGCAGGCAGATTCGGGTAACGCTGAGATCGTGACAGAAACTACCCCGTTTACAGCAAATACAAATATTATTGTTCGCTCCTACATCGACTTTAAAACTCATATACAGGGTATCGCGCTGGACAGCGGAGGATGGGTTACCGGCGCCGTGTCTGGTGATGTCACAGGAATATCTGATTCCGCTGTACTGGGTGGCGGGCCGTGGGTAAGCGGGGCGCCAAGCGAACTTTCTTACGTGACTATCGGCGAATTTATCCTCGTTGATTCAAAAAGCGATTATTTCCTCAGAAACATCACGGCTAATCAGCAGAAATACTTTACTAATTAATTCAAGCCTTGATATTGCGGCTGGCAATTATCATGACAGCCGCCATTTGTTATTTCCGAAGCCTGACTGACAGCATCGATACCAGTACGCCAGCAGGGCATTTTTTCTTCCACGTCATGAGTGCACTGGCGGAAATGGAAAGATAGCTGATCGTCGAGCGTACCCGCGCCGGTTTAGCAGCGGCAAGGGAGCAGGGGCGCATCGGTGGCCGCCGCCGGATAATGACCACCGAAGTTGTGGAACGCTGCCGCAGGATGCTGGAGAACGGCGCAACCCGGCAACAGATAGCCGATGTAGTTGGGGTGGGGACCAAGAGCATTTACAAATATCTTCCAGTCGGTATCCCCACAAAAAGCAAAGCGTTACCTCAGTGATAAAGATCGATAGATGAAACCTGCATTGAACAAAATTCACGATGAAATTACTGTATATATAAACAGTGTTTATGCGAGGGACGATTGTGCTTAGACAAACAGACATTAACCAGGCATTTCGCGAGTCAGTTTTACGTAACTCGAAGGGATATCAATACTTATATACAAGAGATTTCGTTTCATCATTACAGCAGCGCGGCATTCACTTTTCACACTCTGAGGCTAATCGATGGATAGAGCGCTATCAGTCGTGCTTCGCTGACAAAACGCCGGATCACACAGAAAACAGGCTGTGGATTCTCCGCAACATGGGGAGGGTGATGTAATGACTGCCAGCTATTTTCCTTCACCTGCTGCCGACTACGTTGAGCAGAGGCTTACTGTCACGGCTGCGTGCAACATTGGCGCGAACTCTCAGATTATAGAGACTGATCGCGGATTTGTGGTCCTCGATCAGTCGTTAAAAGTGACGCAAGGAAGCGTCCTTCTGATCCGCCTGGCTGGCGAACTGCAGTTTGCAAAATTGATGGGGCGTTCTTTTATCACTGTCGAAGGTGAATCGATAGAAGGGGAGGCAATGGAAGATGTTGAAGTGTTGGGGGTGGCTACGCACGCGATCAACGACTTGAGGCAGGACGATAGCCCGATTTGATGTGAGTAAAGTTATGCTTAAAAAGGAAGAATGCTTCCCCAAAATGAAAGGCATATCATTGATTAAATAAGAAAATAAAACATACTCAAAAGAGGGGGGAATCAGCCAGGAAGTTTATATAACTGGCTGATTTTATTTAACTAAGTGTCAATCTTGGAAGTCTGCTTGTGAAACAGTTCGCGAAATACCGGATAAATATCTTCCGGGTCGCGAATATGCTGCATAGCAAAGTTTTCGAAGGTCGACTGCAGGTGTTCATACTCCCGCCACAGCGTCTGGTGCGCCCGACGGGTTATCTCAATATAGCTATAGTAGCGCACCACGGGCAGGATCTTCTTCGCCAGCAGTTCATGACACAGCGGTGAGTCGTCCGCCCAGTTATCCCCATCCGAGGCCTGCGCGGCGTAGATATTCCACTGCGCCGGGTCGTAGCGCTCTTTGACCACTTCATCCATCAGCTTCAGGGCGCTGGAGACAATCGTGCCGCCGGTTTCCTGCGAATAAAAGAATTCGTGTTCGTCGACCTCTTTAGCCTGCGTATGGTGGCGGATATAAACGACATCGACGTTTTTATAGGTCCGGCTGAGGAACAGATACAGCAGGATGTAAAAGCGTTTTGCCATGTCCTTGGTCGCCTGGTCCATGGAGCCCGAGACGTCCATCAGGCAGAACATGACTGCCTGGCTTGACGGTTCTGGCCGTTTTTCGTAGTTCTTGTAACGTAGATCGAAAGTATCAATAAACGGGACGCGGTCGATTTTCGCCCGCAGTTCGGCTATCTCTTTGCGCAGCCGCTCCTCTTCCAGCAGCTGTGCCGGTTCGCTTTTGCTAATGGTATCAAGGTCTTCTTCCAGCGCGTGCAGTTCCCGGCGTTTACCGGCGGTCATCGCCGTGCGCCGCGCCAGCGAGTTTTGCAACGAGCGAACGACGCTGATATTGGCGGGAACGCCGTTAGCGGTATAGCCCGCGCGATGGGTTTTATACTCCGTCAGCTGACGCTGCTGGTTTTTCTTCAAATTTGGCAGGGCGAGATCCTCGAACAATAGATCGAGATATTCATCTTTCGAAATCTGAAAGACAAACTCGTCCTGGCCTTCGCCGTCGGCGCTGGCTTGCCCCTGACCGCTGCCTCCACCGCCACCGCCGCCCTGAGGGCGTTCGATACGGTCATTTTGTACAAAGTGATCGTTACCGGGGTGTACGCGATTGCGCAGGCCGCCGCGTCCCTGATGAAACATCGGTTCGTTAATATCGTCCGTTGGGATGGAGACGGACTCTCCGCTCTGAATATCGGTCACCGAGCGCTTGTTGATGGCCTCGGAGATCGACTGCTTTATCTGCGCTTTATAGCGGCGCAGAAAGCGCTGCCGGTTGACGGCGCTTTTATTTTTCCCGTTCAGGCGTCGGTCTATGAACCAGGTCATATGCCCTCCTGTACTGCATTTGCCAACTATGCCCCGGCCATTCAGGCGCGGAAAACAGCCCATCGCTGAATGTTATTGGGTCTTCGCAGTTATTATTAACCCGACAGCGGTGAGCTGCCGGGCCGGTCTATCAGGATGATTTACGTACCCGCAGATACCATTCGCACAGCAGACGAACCTGCTTACGGGTATAGCCTTTCTCCATCATGCGGTCGACAAAGTCATCGTGTTTTTTCTGCTCATCGGTTGACGTTTTGGTGTTGAAGGAAATCACCGGCAACAGCTCTTCGGTATTGGAGAACATTTTCTTCTCGATAACCGTGCGCAGTTTCTCGTAGCTGGTCCAGTTTGGATTACGCCCGCTGTTGTGCGCTCTGGCGCGCAGCACGAAGTTGACTATCTCGTTGCGGAAGTCTTTCGGGTTGCTGATCCCGGCGGGCTTCTCGATTTTCTCCAGTTCCGCATTCAGCGACTCGCGGTCAAACAGCTGGCCGGTATCCGGGTCGCGGTATTCCTGATCCTGAATCCAGAAGTCAGCGTAGGTGACATAACGGTCGAAAATGTTCTGCCCGTACTCAGAGTAGGATTCAAGGTAGGCGGTCTGGATCTCTTTGCCGATAAACTCGGCGTATTTCGGGATCAGATAGCCTTTGAGGAACTCAAGATAACGCTCTGACTGCTCCTGCGGGAACTGCTCGCGCTCGATCTGCTGCTCGAGGACGTAGAACAGATGCACCGGGTTGGCGGCGACTTCGGCATGGTCAAAGTTAAATACCCGCGACAGGATTTTGAACGCGAAGCGGGTAGACAGGCCGTTCATCCCTTCATCAACGCCGGCATAATCGCGATACTCCTGATAGGATTTCGCTTTCGGGTCGGTGTCTTTCAGGCTTTCGCCGTCATAGACGCGCATTTTTGAGTAAATGCTCGAGTTTTCCGGCTCTTTCAGCCGCGACAGAATCGAGAAGCGCGACAGCGTTTCCAGCGTGCCCGGCGCGCACGGCGCATGGGTCAGTTCGCTGTTATTAAGCAGTTTTTCATAGATGCGGATCTCTTCCGAGATACGCAGGCAATAAGGCACCTTGACGATATATACGCGGTCGAGGAAGGCCTCATTGTTTTTGTTATTCCGGAAGGTCACCCATTCCGATTCGTTGGAGTGGGCGAGGATGATCCCGTTGAACGGCAGGGCGGAGATCCCTTCGGTACCGTTATAGTTGCCTTCCTGCGTGGCGGTCAGCAGCGGGTGCAGCACCTTGATAGGCGCTTTAAACATCTCGACGAATTCCATCAGCCCCTGGTTGGCGCGGCACAGGGCGCCGGAGTAGCCGTAGGCATCCGGGTCATTCTGCGCGTAGTGCTCCAGTTTACGAATATCCACTTTACCGACCAGCGCGGAGATGTCCTGGTTGTTCTCGTCGCCGGGCTCGGTTTTGGCGATGGCGATCTGCGCCAGAATTGATGGCCACACTTTCACCACGCGGAACTTAGTGATGTCGCCGCCGAATTCATGCAGACGCTTGGCCGCCCACGGCGACATAATCGTCCCCAGATAGCGGTTTGGAATGCCGTACTCTTTTTCGAGGATTTGCGCATCCTCCTGCGGGTTGAACAGACACAGCGGATGGTCGTTGACCGGGCTGCGCTCTCCGTTTGCGCTGAGCACATAGATAGGGACGCGCTGCATTAAGGACTTCAGGCGTTCGGCAAGCGATGATTTACCGCCGCCCACGGGCCCCAGCAGATACAGAATCTGTTTCTTCTCTTCCAGCCCTTGAGCGGCGTGCTTCAGGTAAGAAACAATTTGCTCAATGGCATCTTCCATCCCGTAAAACTCTTCAAAGGCCGGATAGCGTGCGACAACCCGGTTTGAAAAGAGACGGGATAGCCTGGGTTCGAGGGCCGTATCGACCATGACCGGCTCACCGATGGCCATCAGCAATCTTTCTGCTGCGTTAGCATAAGCACTGCGATCTTGCCGACAGATGGTAAGAAACTCCTGCAGTGTGAACTCTTCGTCCTTGGCAGCTTCATAGCGCTGGCGATAGTGATCGAATATATTCATGGCATGCCGTCCTTTCGTTTTTAGCACAGGTTGAGAGCCGTTCATATGAATAGTGGGAGCCCCCGGAAGAGGTAAGCTGCATAGCGCTCTCTGATACTCCAGCAACCCTTATGCCAGGTTGGCGAAATATCGGGATAACGTGCCCCGCATTTACTTCTTCTAAATTTAAGCGTAGATGCATTTGGAAAACTTGCATGGCGTAGAAAATCAATTTCAATGACATATCAATAACTCATCCGAAAAACGGTCTCTTTTTTGCACCTCTTGTCCTGCGGCGTCATGGCGCTGTCATTCAGGTGTCAGCTTGTGGTCATCTGACGATGAGAAAATGATGAGTTCAGTGTAATGACTGGTAAAGAATTTGAGGCATGACGTATACAACGTTAAACTGCCTGCGCTGATTATTTGACAACAGGAATATGGATCGTGACTAAAATCAAACTTCTGGCACTTGGTGTGTTGATTGCGAGTTCAGCATCCGCCGTACACGCTGAAGGGAAGTTCACTTTAGGGGCGGGTGTGGGTGTGGTCGAACATCCCTACAAGCAATATGATGCTGATGTTTACCCGGTGCCCGTTATTAATTATGAGAGCGATAACTTCTGGTTTCGCGGCTTGGGTGGTGGTTACTACCTGTGGAATGATACCAACGATAAGCTCTCTGTGACCGCGTACTGGTCGCCGATGTACTTTAAGCCTGGCGACAGCGATAGCCAGCAGATGCGTCGCCTGGATAAACGTAAGTCCACGGTGATGGCGGGGCTCTCCTACGAACACTATACGCAGTACGGCTTCCTGCGCACCGCGCTGTCAGGGGACACCCTGGATAACAGCAACGGTATCGTATGGGATCTGGCCTGGCTGTATCGCTATACCAACGGCAACCTGACGCTTACGCCGGGTATTGGCGTGGAGTGGAACAGCGACAACCAGAACGAGTACTACTATGGTGTTTCGAAACATGAGTCGAATCGCAGCGGCATGCGCAGCTACGATCCGGACAGCAGCTGGAACCCGTACCTCGAGCTGTCGGCAAACTATCGTTTCCTCGGCGACTGGAGCGTATACGGCGTGGCGCGCTATACCCGTCTGTCCGATGAAATCACCGATAGCCCGATGGTGGACAAATCCTGGAGCGGCCTGATTTCTACCGGGGTCACTTACTCCTTCTGATAGTGCTTTATTACAGGGCATTTTGTGCATCAAAACAGGGCGTCTCGCCCTGTTTTGCATTATGGTGGTGCAATCATTTGCAGGAGGTAGCGATGGCAGAAAGGACCATTCGTTTTGGCGAGCATCCGGCGGTTCCCGTTATCGGGCAGGGGACCTGGTATATGGGTGAAAACCCGGCGCTGCGCGCGCAGGAGGCGGCTGCACTGCGCGCGGGCATCGATCTTGGCCTGACGGTTATCGATACGGCGGAAATGTATGCTGACGGCGGCGCTGAAGAGGTCGTCGGCGAGGCGATTCGCGGGCAACGCGATCGGGTGGTGCTGGTGTCTAAAGTCTATCCATGGAATGCCGGTGGACGCAAAATAGCCCGCGCCTGCGAGGCCAGCCTGCGCCGCCTCAATACCGACTATCTGGATCTTTATCTGCTGCACTGGCGCGGAGATTATTCTCTACAGGAGACGGTTGCCGGCATGGAAGCGCTGGTTGCGCAGGGTAAAATTCGCCGCTGGGGCGTGTCGAATCTCGATGAGGATGATATGCAACAGCTCTGGCAGGTGGAGGGCGGCGAACGGTGCGCGACCAATCAGGTGCTCTATCATCTGGCTTCCCGCGGCATTGAGTATGACCTGCTGCCGTGGTGCCAGCAGCGGCGGCTGCCGGTAATGGCCTATTGTCCGCTGGCTCAGGCCGGTCGCCTGCGCAATGGACTTTTAAATCATACCGTTGTGAAAAATATTGCGCAGGAGCGGGGCGTGACCGCGGCGCAGATTCTGCTGGCGTGGGTGATTAGCCGCCGGGAGGTACTGGCGATCCCGAAAGCGTCGAGCATTGAGCATGTCGCGCAGAATGCCGCGGCGCTGGATATTGTGCTGAACGATGAGGAGCTTGCGCTTCTCGATAAAGCTTACCCGGCGCCGGCCAGAAAAACGCCGCTGGATATGGTGTAAAGCAAAGCCCAACTCTGCGATCGGCAAAATACGCGCACAATCAGTCGAGTAGGCCGGGCAAGGAGTAAGCCGCCGCCCGGCAGAACGATGTTAACACGCGCGCCATCCTGCTTTGCGTTAGCGTTTCACCACGCGGAGGGTTTGCGCCAGGCGCGAAGGTTTCTCTTCGCTGGCCTTCTGGGTTTCGGTCACGCAGCAGGTTTCTACGCAGACGAAGGTTTTGTAGCCATTATCCGGCATGTCGCCCATGCTGACGGAAAGCGCCGGACCCGGGTTCCAGGCCACCACGTTGCTGTTGTGATGATGCGTAACGTCGATATTGCGGTTCAGCGCATCGTCGTGAATCACGCTGCAGGTTTCGGCATTCAGATACACGCGGTCGGTACGATCGGGAAAGGTCTCTGTGCCATTGCTCAAAACGCCTTCTTCCGCGTTTTTCACTTTATCAATATAACGCTCCCCCAGACCGCTGACCTTCACAGCCGCAATGTCGCCGACGTTGAAATAGGTGTGCAGGGCGGAAGTGGTTTCAAATTCGCCGTGCGCTTCCAGCTCAATTTCGCAGGTTTTGCCCAGCTTGAAACGCGCCAGCAGGGTGAACTCGTGCGGCCAGTACTGGCGGGTAGCCTCGCTGCTTTTCAGTTCAAAGGTCAGCACCGCGCCTTTGTCATCTTCATCGTGCCCTTTCAGAGCCCAGGGCAGATTGCGGGCGAAGCCGTGGGAGGGCAGACCCGGCTGCGCAGAAGGGCCGAACCACGGCCAGCAAATCGGCACGCCGCCGCGCAGGGCAACGCCGTTTTTAAACGGCGTATTGCCGCTGAGCCACAGGACTTCTTCTTCGCCCGCGGGCTTCCAGGAGAGCAGGTGAGCGCCCTGCAAAGCCACGGAGGCTTTCACCTGCGGATGGTCAACGACGATCAGCTCGAGGTCATCAAGCTGGCGGCGGGAAAGGACAGGGGTAAGTTGTTCGATAACCGGGAGGGCAAAAATTTTATTAATCATTACGCAATCCTTTATCTTCAGACAAAAAAAAGAGCGACCGAAGTCGCTCTTACAGATTACTGTCTCATCTCAACTTATTTGGAGATGTGAGCAATCAGGTCCAGAACCTTGTTGGAGTAACCAGTTTCGTTATCGTACCAGGAAACCAGTTTCACAAAGTTGTCGTTCAGAGCGATACCCGCTTTGGCGTCGAATACGGAAGTGCAGATTTCACCGTTGAAATCGGTGGATACAACGTCGTCTTCGGTGTAGCCCAGAACGCCTTTCATTGCGCCTTCAGAAGCAGCTTTGATTGCTTTCTTAATTTCTTCATAAGAAGCAGCTTTTTCCAGACGAACGGTCAGGTCAACAACGGATACGTTCGGAGTCGGAACGCGGAACGCCATACCGGTCAGTTTGCCATTCAGTTCTGGCAGGACTTTACCTACAGCTTTAGCAGCGCCGGTAGAGGACGGGATGATGTTCTGAGCTGCGCCGCGGCCGCCGCGCCAGTCTTTGTGAGACGGGCCATCAACGGTTTTCTGAGTTGCGGTGGTTGCGTGAACGGTAGTCATCAGACCTTCGATGATGCCGAAGTTGTCGTTGATAACTTTTGCCAGCGGAGCCAGGCAGTTGGTGGTGCAGGATGCGTTGGAAACGATGTCCTGGCCTTCGTATTTGTCAAAGTTAGCGCCTTTAACAAACATCGGGGTGTTGTCTTTGGACGGGCCAGTCAGTACGACTTTTTTCGCGCCAGCGGTGATGTGTTTACGAGCGGTTTCGTCGGTCAGGAAGATACCGGTTGCTTCAGCAACAACGTCAACACCCACTTCGTCCCACTTCAGGTTAGCCGGGTCACGCTCAGCGGTAACACGGATTTTTTTACCGTTAACGATCAGATGACCGTCTTTCACTTCAACGGTACCGTTGAAACGGCCGTGAGTGGAGTCATACTTCAGCATGTAAGCCATGTAGTCAGCGTCTAACAGGTCGTTGATTGCAACGATCTCGATGTCAGAACGTTCCTGAGCAGCACGGAAAACAATGCGACCGATACGGCCAAAACCGTTGATACCTACTTTGATAGTCATATATTCCACCAGCTATTTGTTAGTGAATAAAAGGTTGCCTGTAAAATTACAAAAACCTTACGCAGCGTCAAGCGGAATCGTGTCAATCATTGCGACAAATCAATCCAGAGCATGCCTTTGCGCGGTCGATTTATCCCACTTTCCCTTTGAGCCCAATTCCATATGGGGGCTGCGCCCGGAATTTTAAAGGTCATTGAAGATAAAAATGTGATATTAATCACAATTGTGTGGCTGCCTTTTGGCGTCGCCTAAGTTTAGAACAAAAGTGCACGCTTCATTGTTAATATTTTGTTAGAATTGACGTGAAAAGTTGTCCTTTCACAGCGAGAAGCAAGTCAATGTCGAATAAACCCTCTTCGGACGAGCTCAAAAAAAATTTGAGCGAGATGCAGTTTTACGTGACGCAGAATCACGGTACTGAGCCGCCGTTCACCGGGCGGTTGCTGCACAACAAACGCGATGGCGTCTACCACTGCCTGGTGTGCGATGCCGCGCTGTTTCACTCGCAAACCAAGTATGATTCCGGCTGCGGCTGGCCGAGCTTTTATGAGCCCGTCAGCGATGACGCAATTCGCTACCTTAATGATTACTCCCACGGTATGCAGCGCACGGAAATTCGCTGCGGAAACTGCGATGCTCACCTTGGGCACGTATTCCCGGATGGCCCTCAGCCCACCGGAGAACGTTTTTGCGTTAATTCGGCCTCGTTAAGCTTCACCAATGACGAAAACGGTGAGCAAATTAAGGGTTGAAAAAACGATTCAGCAAATTATTCCAAACGGGGATATCGGAAGATGGAAATCGATCGGATTATTGACGGTATGACGCCGGAAGTTTATCAGCGCCTGGCCACGGCGGTGGAGTTGGGTAAATGGCCGGACGGCGTGGCGTTGACTGACGAACAGAAAGAGAACTGCCTGCAGCTGGTGATGCTTTGGCAGGCGCGCTACAACGTTGACGCGCAGCATATGACCATCGATACCAACGGGCAGATGGTGATGAAAAGTAAACAGCAGCTGAAAGTTGACTTCGGCATTACGCCGCAGCCTATCGCGACCTTTAAATCCTGAGCCTGAAAAGGCCTGCGTCAGCCCGGCCAGGTGTGCGCCGGGCTTTGATGCGTCACAGCGTTATTTCTTGTTCATCATCGCCTTAAGATCGGCGAAGGGGTTATATTTCGCTTCGCCGACGCTTTTCTGCGCATCTTCGCCGGCGACCACCGTCGAGCCGTACAGATCGGCTTCGGTGTATTTTGAGTGCTCATGATCGTGACAGTACAGGCACAGCATCTCCCAGTTGCTACCATCTTCCGGGTTATTGGAGTGGTCGTGATCGATATGGTGCACCGTCAGCTCACGCAGGTTTGAATAGACAAACTCACGCGAGCAGCGTCCGCAGACCCAGGGGAAGAGCTTCAGCGCTTTTTCGCGGTAACCGACTTCCAGACGGGCGTAGTTTTTCGGGATATAAGCCATAATACCCATGCCTTCTGTTGCAAATGAAAAGCTGCGCCTGAGCTGGCGCAGCGGAATGCAGTTATCATAACCTATTGTGCATGCGCTGACACCGCGCAGTTCAGCGTTTGATCTCTAATGACTCGGCCAGCTGTTTCGCCAACTGGTTCTGGTCATCCGCGCCGTATTCCCAGAACATCGCGCCCGCCAGACCCTTGCTCTTGATATAGTCGGCCTTGATGGCCACCGAGCGCGGGTTTTCATAGGAAAGCGCAAAGAGGGCTTGACCGTCGGCGGACTGCACCGATAGCCACGGCACCTTCGCTTCATCATCCCAATGCTGAGTAAAGCGCTTCTGCGGATCGTTGATTAACTTCGCCACGATATCGTTATATTTCACATAGGTGTCTTTGGTCAGATCGACGCCCAGCGATTCGAACAGCTCAATCTGTTGAACCGCAAAGTAGGGACGGGTGGCGGGGTTTTTCTGCGCGTCCGGCTGGCTCCAGTCAATACCCGGTTCGACGGCGCGTTTTGGTATCCGGCCATAGAAACCAACCCCCAGGTTCATCTGGCTCGGCTTTAGACCGGCGGCAAGGTAGTTGTTCACCACAAAGTCCGCGCTGTACTTATCTGCTTCAGCGACCGTCGGCCAGCGGGTTGAATCATACAGGTTGGAATTGAAGTACTGGGTGCCGTAGGCCAGGTCATAGGTCATCAGGTTGATGTAGTCGAGCGATGGCGCTATCGCTTTGACGTCAACCCAGCTTTTTGGGCTCTCCGCGTTTGCGCCTACGGCGATGGTCACCAGTTTTTTGTTCCCTACCGCCGCGCGCAGCTCTTTCAGCAGGGCGGTAAAATTATCGCGATCGGCCGGTTGGCTGGCGACCAGCCCCGACGCGCCGTTGACCGGATACTCCCAGTCGAGGTCGATGCCATCGAGGCCATATTTTTCAATAATCGCCAGCGCCGACTGGATAAACACCGCCCGGGTCTCTTTCGTCGCCGCTGCGCCGGAGAATCCGCGCGCCCCCCAGCCGCCGACGGAAAGCAACACTTTCAGGCTTGGGTTCTGCTGGCGCAAGCTGGGGATTTTCTGCAAATCCGCCTGTACTTTCGGCGACAGCCAAATCTGATGCAGCTTGCTCGGGTCTTTCAGGGCCGCGTTGGTTTCGTCTTTCTCGTCGTTATAGACCAGACCAAACGAGTAGTTGAGATGGGTGATCTGGCGTACGTCCAGTTTATCAATATCGCCGCCGGGACCGGCAGTGACGTCGCCGCCGCCGTTAAAGTAGCCGACGGACATCAGCGTGTTAGCGGAAACAACGCTCGCGCAGAGCAGGGGTAAAGCTGCCAGCAAAGGCAAAATTTTCATAGCAAATCCTCTTTGACTTAAAAGTGACTCGAAAAGCAAACACGCCACGTAAATGGCGTGGCGAAAAAACAGCCCGTGCAGGCTAGCATCTTCCGTCGCGCAAAAATGCGAAGCGGTTCACGGCTGCATTAGCGAAGCGGTCGCGTGACCACGCCATGTCTTCACTTCAATCACCTCCCTCGACGAATGTTGCCGTATTTGTGATCCGAGTTGTGAAATGCAGATCAATATCTGTGTTTTAAAGATTTGTTATTGACCTCAAAGATTTTGTGGTTAAGTATTGCCTCCACTGAAGCAAAACCATTAAACAAAGGAAGACGCAATGAAAGCACTGGCAAGATTTGGTAAGGCCTTTGGCGGCTATAAGATGATTGACGTACCGGAACCGGTGTGCGGCCCGGATGACGTGGTGATTGAAATCAAAGCCGCCGCCATCTGCGGCGCGGATATGAAACACTACAATGTCGACAGCGGTTCCGATCAATTTAACTCCATACGCGGCCATGAATTTGCCGGTGCCATTGTTCGGGTGGGTGACAAAGTCAAGGACTGGAAAGTCGGCCAGCGGGTAGTCTCGGATAATAGCGGGCACGTCTGCGGCGTTTGTCCGGCCTGCGAACAGGGCGATTTTCTGTGTTGTGCAGAAAAAGTGAATTTGGGTCTGGACAACAATACCTGGGGCGGCGGATTTTCAAAATACTGCCTGGTGCCGGGAGAGATCCTCAAAATCCATCGTCATGCGCTGTGGGAGATTCCGCCGGGCGTTGATTACGAAGACGCGGCGGTGCTGGATCCTATCTGTAATGCCTATAAGTCGCTCGCTCAACAATCCAAATTTCTTCCCGGTCAGGACGTCGTGGTTTTCGGTACCGGTCCACTTGGGCTCTTTTCCGTACAGATGGCGCGCATTATGGGGGCCGTGAATATCGTCATGGTCGGGCTGGAAGAGGATGTCGCGGTACGTTTCCCTATTGCCAAAGCGCTCGGCGCAACGGCGGTAGTCAACGCTTCTACTGAGGATGTGGTCGCCCGCTGCCAGGCGATTTGCGGCAAAGATAATCTGGGGCTGGTTATCGAATGTTCTGGCGCCAATATCGCCCTCAAACAATCCATCGAAATGCTGCGTCCCAACGGTGAAGTGGTGCGCGTGGGCATGGGATTCCAACCGCTGGACTTCTCCATCAACGATATCACCGCGTGGAATAAAAGCATCATCGGGCATATGGCCTATGACTCCACTTCCTGGCGTAACGCCATTCGCCTGCTCGCCAGCGGCGCGATCAAAGTCAAACCGATGATCACGCACCGCATTGGCCTGTCGCAATGGCGCGAAGGGTTTGACGCCATGGTCGATAAAACCGCGATCAAAGTCATCATGACTTACGACTTTGATGAATAACCCCTTTATGAAAGGAACGTTATCCGATGGAACAGATAGCAAAACCGCACTGCGGCGCCAGGCTGGATCGCCTGCCTGACTGCCGCTGGCACTCGGCAATGTTTGCCATGGTCGCTTTCGGGTTACTGGTCTGCTGGAGCAATGCCGTTGGCGGGTTAATTCTCGCGCAGTTGAAGGTGCTCGGCTGGACCGATAATTCGACCACCGCCACGTTCTCCGCCATTACCACGGCGGGTATGTTTCTTGGCGCGCTCGGCGGCGGCATCATCGGCGATAAAATTGGGCGTAAAAACGCCTTCATTCTGTATGAAGCGATTCATATCGTTGCCATGGTCGTCGGGGCATTTTCCCCGAACATGACCTTCCTTATCGCCAGTCGTTTTGTCATGGGGGTCGGATTAGGCGCGCTGCTGGTCACCTTATTCGCCGGTTTTACCGAATATATGCCCGGCAGAAATCGCGGCACCTGGTCCAGCCGGGTCTCGTTTATCGGCAACTGGTCCTATCCGCTCTGTTCGCTGATCGCGATGGGATTAACACCGTTAATTAGTGCGGAATGGAACTGGCGCGTTCAACTGCTGATCCCCGCCATGCTGTCGCTGATAGCCACCGTGATTGCCTGGCGCAGTTTCCCTGAATCGCCCCGCTGGCTGGAGTCTCGTGGACGCTATGAGGAAGCCGAAGAGGTGATGCGGGCCATTGAAGAGAGAGTCGTGCTGCAAACCGGTAAGCCATTGCCGCCAGTGGTAATAGAAGATGATGGTAAAGCGCCGCGCGCCGTGCCCTATTCAGCGTTATTAACGGGTGTATTACTGAAGCGGGTAATTTTAGGCTCCTTCGTGCTGATAGCCATGAATGTCGTCCAGTACACCTTAATTAACTGGCTGCCGACGATATTTATGACCCAGGGAATTAATCTGAAAGACTCGATTGTTTTAAATACCATGAGTATGTTCGGCGCGCCGTTCGGGATTTTTATCGCCATGCTGGTGATGGATAAAATTCCCAGAAAGACGATGGGCGTAGGCCTGTTAGTGTTAATTGCCGTACTGGGATATATCTATTCGCTGCAAACCAGCATGCTGCTGATTACCTTAATTGGCTTCTTCCTGATTACGTTTGTCTATATGTACGTGTGCTATGCCTCAGCGGTATATGTGCCGGAAATCTGGCCGACCGAAGCGAAGCTTCGCGGTTCAGGCCTGGCGAACGCGGTGGGGCGCATCAGCGGCATCGCCGCGCCTTATGCGGTGGCGGTACTGCTTAACGGTTACGGCGTGACTGGGGTATTTGTGCTGCTGGGGGCCGTCTCCATTATTGTTGCGGTCGCTATTGCCACAATCGGAATTGAAACTAAAGGCGTCTCTGTCGAAAGCCTCGGTATTGATGCCGTTACCAGCAAATAATATTGACGGGAAATAATATGAAGAATGTAAAAGCGATATTAAAAACGCCGGGCACGATGAAAATTATTGCCGCCGATATCCCGGTGCCGAAAGAGCATGAAGTGCTGATAAAAATTGAATACGTCGGTATTTGCGGCTCAGACGTCCACGGTTTTGAATCGGGCCCCTTTATTCCGCCGAAAGATCCCAATCAGGAAATTGGTCTGGGGCACGAATGCGCCGGTACGGTAGTGGCGGTGGGCAACCGCGTGAGCAAATTTAAACCCGGCGACCGGGTGAATATTGAGCCCGGCGTGCCGTGCGGCCACTGCCGCTACTGCCTGGAGGGAAAATACAATATCTGTCCTGACGTTGATTTCATGGCCACGCAGCCAAATTATCGCGGCGCGTTAACCCACTACCTGTGCCATCCGGAGAGCTTCACCTATAAGCTGCCCGACAATATGGACACGATGGAAGGCGCGCTGGTGGAGCCTGCGGCGGTCGGCATGCATGCCGCGATGCTGGCGGACGTCAAGCCGGGCAAGAAAATCGTCATTCTTGGCGCAGGCTGTATTGGTTTAATGACCCTGCAGGCATGCCTTTGCCTGGGGGC
This sequence comes from Klebsiella sp. MBT K-1, assembly GCF_002556465.1. NCBI lineage: Bacteria > Pseudomonadati > Pseudomonadota > Gammaproteobacteria > Enterobacterales > Enterobacteriaceae > Klebsiella > Klebsiella sp. MBT K-1. The sequence continues at coordinate 25,855 of NZ_PDEL01000014.1, forward strand.
AACCAACATTGCTGTGGTGGATGTGCTGGAAAAACGCCTTGCCATGGCCGGGAAGCTTGGCGCCAATGTCGTTATCAACGGCGCGAAAGAGGACACCGTCGCGCGCTGCCAGCAGTTCTCCGGTGATATGGGGGCCGATATCGTATTCGAAACCGCCGGTTCGGCCGTCACCGTTAAGCAGGCTCCGTATCTGGTCATGCGCGGAGGGAAAATCATGATCGTCGGTACGGTTCCCGGGGATTCAGCGATCAATTTCCTCAAGATTAACCGTGAAGTGTCGATTCAGACCGTTTTCCGCTATGCCAACCGCTATCCGGTCACCATTGAAGCTATTTCCTCCGGGCGTTTCGATGTGAAGTCGATGGTGACGCATATTTACGATTTTGAGGATGTTCAGCGCGCGTTTGAAGAATCCGTTAATAACAAACGTGAAATCATTAAAGGCGTTATTAAAGTTAACCATTAATTTATTGCAAAGGGAGAAACAACCATGCTGGCAGATATTAAATATTGGGAAAATGATGCCCGGAATAAACATTATGCGATTGCCCACTTTAACGTGTGGAATGCGGAAATGTTAATGGGGGTGATTGATGCGGCGGAAGAGGCTAAGTCGCCGGTGATTATCTCTTTCGGTACCGGATTTGTGGGCAATACCTCGTTTGAAGATTTTTCGCATATGATGGTTTCGATGGCGAAAAAGGCATCGGTACCGGTGATTGCTCACTGGGATCATGGCCGCAGCATGGAGATTATCCATAACGCCTGGGTCCACGGCATGAATTCGCTGATGCGCGACGCCTCGGCCTTTGACTTCGAAGAGAATATTCGCCTGACCAAAGAGGCGGTGGATTTCTTCCATCCGCTGGGTATTCCGGTTGAGGCGGAGCTGGGGCACGTGGGGAACGAAACGGTCTACGAAGAAGCGCTGGCCGACTATCACTATACCGATCCGGATCAGGCGGCGGAATTCGTCGAACGTACCGGCTGTGATTCGCTGGCGGTGGCGATTGGCAACCAGCATGGTGTCTATACCTCAGAACCGAAACTGAATTTTGACGTGGTTAAGCGCGTGCGCGAGGCGGTGGCCGTTCCGCTGGTGCTGCACGGCGCGTCCGGCATTAGCGATGCGGATATCAAGAAGGCCATTTCATTAGGCATTGCGAAAATCAATATCCACACCGAACTGTGCCAGGCGGCGATGGCGGCGGTCCAGGAGAACCAGAATCAGCCGTTCCTGCACGTTGAGCGTGAAGTCCGCAATGCGGTAAAAGCCCGCGCGCTGGAGAAAATCAAACTGTTTGGCTCTGACGGGAAAGCGGAATGACACTATGGATAATATCGAGGTTATTTGTCTGGGGGCGGCCATCGTGGATATTCCCCTGCAGCCGGTGAGTAAAAATATCTTTGATGTCGACTCTTATCCATTAGAACGCATTGCGATGACCACTGGGGGGGATGCAATTAATGAGGCGACGATTATTTCTCGCCTTGGACATCGGACGGCATTAATCAGTCGGGTAGGGAATGACGCGGCGGGTCATTTTATTCTCGACCACTGTCGTCGAGAGAAGATTGATATTCTGAGCCTGAAGCAGGATGCCAATACAGATACCTCCATCAACGTAGGTTTAGTGACCGCTGATGGCGAACGTACTTTCGTCACTAATCGCAACGGAAGCCTGTGGCAGCTGAATATTAACGATGTCGATTTTAAGCGCTTCTCACAGGCAAGACTGCTGTCGCTGGCGAGTATTTTTAATAGTCCGCTGCTCGACGGCAAAGCGTTAGTGGAGATTTTCTCTCAGGCGCAAGCGTACGGGCTGATGATTTGCGCCGATATGATTAAGCCGCGGCTTAACGAAACCCTGGAGGATATTCGTGAGGCGCTGGGCTATGTCGATTATCTGTTTCCCAATTTTGCCGAGGCAAAACTGCTCACCGGGAAAGAGACGCTGGATGAGATTGCCGATAGTTTCCTGAACTGCGGCGTGAAAACGGTCGTCATTAAGACCGGCAAGAGGGGCTGTTTTATTAAGCGGGCCGATATGAAGATGGCGGTTCCGGCGGTTTCAGGGATTACCGCCATCGATACCATCGGCGCCGGGGATAATTTTGCCGCGGGATTTATCTCCGCGCTGCTTGAAGGCAAGCCGCTGCGCGAATGCGCGCTGTTTGCAAACGCCACGGCGGCGATATCGGTCCTCAGCGTGGGCGCCACGACGGGCGTAAAAAACAGAAAGCTGGTTGAACAACTTCTTGATGAATACGAAGGGTAATAGCGACAGATGAAAATGATTCCTTTAGGCAGTACGGATATTAGGCTTTCCCGCATGGGATTAGGAACATGGGCCATCGGCGGCGGCCCGGCATGGAGCGGTGATCTCGACCTGCGGATTTGCATCGACACCATTATTGAGGCGCATCGCTGCGGAATTAATCTGATTGATACCGCGCCGGGCTACAACTTCGGCAATAGCGAAGTGATTGTTGGTCAGGCGCTAAAGCAGCTGCCGCGCCGCGATATAGTGGTTGAGACCAAATGCGGCATCGTCTGGGAGCGGACGGGAAGCCTGTTTAATAAAGTGGGGGATCGCCAGCTGTATAAAAACCTGACGCCCGAGTCGATTCGCGAAGAGGTGGATGCCAGCCTGCAAAGGCTGGGTATCGACACCATTGATATCTATATGACCCACTGGCAGTCAGTCGAACCCTGCTTTACGCCAATTGCGGAGACCGTAGCGACGCTGAACGCGCTAAAGAAAGAGGGAAAGATCCGCGCTATCGGCGCAGCGAACGTCGATGCCGGACATATCAGGGAATATCTCAAACACGGCGAGCTGGATATCGTGCAGGCCAAATACAGCATCCTTGACCGGGCGCTGGAAGCCGAGCTGCTGCCGTTGTGCCAGCAGAACGGCATCGTGGTGCAGGTCTACTCGCCGCTCGAGCAGGGGCTGCTGTCCGGTACTATCACACGGGATTATGTTCCCGGCGGCGCGCGGGCCAACAAAGTCTGGTTCCAGCGGGAAAATATGCTGCGCGTGATTGATATGCTCGAGCAGTGGCAGCCGCTGTGCGAGAAATATCGCTGCGCCATCCCCGCCCTGGCGCTGGCGTGGATCCTAAAGCAAAGCGATTTAATCACCTTACTTAGCGGCGCTACGGCGCCCGAACAGGTGCGCGAGAATATCGACGCGCTGACCATCGCTCTGACGGATGATGATTCATTACTGATGAGACAAATGGCGCAAGCGCTGGAGACCCAATAAGCGCGGCGTGACTGACCTCTGTTTCTGTGTAAAAGAATATTGGAATCTGTGATTCGGACATGTTATTTTTAAAACAAACATGACCTGGCGGATACCAGGGGTTTATTATGACTTTGCAGGAAACAGAGGTGTTACCGTGGCGGCAAAAGACAGAATTCAGGCCATTAAGCAAATGGTGGCTAATGATAAGAAAGTAGCGGTTTCTAATTTAAGCGCAATTTTTCAGGTCACAGAGGAAACGATTCGCCGCGATCTGGAAAAGCTTGAAGATGAAGGTTTTTTGACTCGCACGTACGGCGGCGCAGTATTAAATACCAGCGCGTTGTCCGATAATGTTCATTTTTATAAACGCGCAAAGTCTCATTTTGAAGAGAAACAGGTCATTGCCCGTAACGCCTTGCCGTTTATTAAAAATAAGACCACTATGGCCGCTGATTCCAGCAGTACCGCGATGGAGTTATTAAAACTGCTGAAGGAAAGAAATGATCTCACGCTGCTGACCAATTCCGCGGAAGCCTTCCATGAACTGGCGCAGTCGGAAATAAACGTTGTTTCCACCGGCGGAGAGCTGAATAAAAATACGCTGTCGCTGCAGGGGCGGATCACCAAGGAAATTATCAGTCGTTATCATGTTGATATTATGGTGATGAGCTGCAAGGGTCTCGATATGCAAAGCGGGGCGCTGGACTCTAACGAAGCGGAAGCGGAAATCAAGAAAACCATGATCCGCCAGGCAACGGAAGTGGCGCTGCTGGTCGACCATTCAAAGTTCGATCGTAAAGCTTTCGTCCAGCTCGTGGATTTTAGTCATATTAATTACCTTATTACCAATAAGGCGCCGGGTGCACAGTGGATTGCATTCTGTAAAGAAAATAATATTCAACTCGTTTATTAACGTCACCGTTGGTCGTGTCGATATTGTTTTAGTTTGCACCTGGGCAATGCCATAAAAAATTAATGATGATGGATCGCGCGGCAAAATTAACTCTGCCGCGAACGCCATACTTAATAATTTTAGCTGAATTTGAGGCATCCAGATGGAACAATGTGACCCTATCGGCGCAAGATTAGATCGCTTACCCTTATCACGATTTCATTTTCGTATTTTCGGCATTATTAGTTTCAGCTTATTAATCACCGGTTTTCTCAGCTATTCCGGCAACATAGTATTGGCAAAATTAGTCAGTAACGGCTGGTCAAATAATTACCTGAATGCGACATTCACCTCAGCGCTGATGTTTGGCTACTTCATCGGATCGCTGACCGGCGGTTTTATGGGCGATTATCTTGGCCGTCGCAAAGCCTTTCGCGTGAATTTACTTATCGTTGGAATCTCTGCCTGTGCGGCGACATTTGTCCCCAACATGTACTGGCTTATCTTTTTCCGCTGTCTGATGGGCTGCGGAATGGGAGCGCTGATCATGGTGGGCTATGCCTCATTTACCGAATTTATTCCGCCCGCGGTGCGCGGAAAATGGTCCGCCCGGCTGTCGTTTGTCGGCAACTGGTCGCCCATGCTGTCGGCGGCCATCGGCGTCGTGGTGATCGCCTTTTTAAGCTGGCGGATGATGTTTCTGCTCGGCGGCGCGGCAATGCTGCTGGCATGGTATCTGTCGGGGAAATATTTTATTGAGTCGCCCCGCTGGCTCGCAGGCAAGGGGCAACGAAACGCCGCTGAAAAACATCTCCTGCAGGTGGAGTTGCAAATCGAGAAAGAGAAAAGCATCACCTTACCGCCCTGGCAGGGGGCTGGCCCGGCGGAGCCGTGCGCGGAGAGCGGTTCGTTCTGGCTACTTTTTAAAGGCCAGATGCTGCGGCGGACGCTGGTGGCGATCACGGTCCTTATCGCTATGAACATTTCGCTCTATACCATCACGGTGTGGATCCCAACGATTTTCGTCAACTCGGGGATCGACGTGACGAAATCTATCTTGATGACCGCGATTATTATGATTGGCGCGCCGGTGGGGATATTTATCGCCGCGCTGATTATCGATCGTTTTCCGCGCCGATTATTTGGCTCCTCACTGCTGATGATTATCGCACTGCTCGGTTACGTCTACTCTATTCAGACCGCGGAGTGGGCCATTCTAAGCTATGGTCTGGTGATGATCTTTTTCCTGTATATGTACGTCTGCTTTGCTTCCGCGGTGTATGTACCGGAGCTGTGGCCAACGCACCTCAGGCTACGCGGTTCGGGATTTGTTAACGCGATAGGAAGAATTGTCGCGGTATTTACCCCTTACGGCGTCGCGCTCCTGCTGACGCGCTACGGTTCGATTCGAGTTTTTATCGTCCTGGGCGTCATGCTGGTACTTTGCGCGCTGATTCTGTTTTGCTTTGGCATCGAAACGCGCAAAGTTTCGCTGGAAGAGATTTCAAGCCTTGGGTGATGCTTTTGCGGAGTCCCGGAGGCGATGCTGCGCGTCTGTCCAGGATACGAAACCGCGCGGACCTGTCGCCCGGGCAAGGCGTTTTATGCCGCCCAGGGAGGAAGACCGCACGGCGTCCTGTCGGCGGATTTTACACCTGGGTTTCTTCCCAGTCCGCCAACGTATACAGCGTTGCCCCCGCGGCGGCCATCTCCATAAACGCCAGATTGCTATCCTGCGGCTGAATATTCACCCCGCGGCAGCCGTCGGTAATCACGTTGACGGTATAGCCCAGATTGAGGGCGTCGAGCACGGTAAACTTGACGCAGTAGTCGGTGGCGAGCCCCAGCACCGTTAGCTCGTTAATGCCGCGCTCGCGCAGCCACGCATCGAGCCGCGTTTTCTGCCGGTGACCGTTATCGAAAAAGGCGCTGTAGCTGTCAATGGACGGATTTTCGCCTTTATGGAATACGGCGGCAATATCTTGCTGTTTGAGCAGCGGATGCAGCGCCGCGCCTTCGCTATTTTGCACGCAGTGATCCGGCCAGAACGTTTGCTTCAGGCCGTCAAGCTCGCCCTGGGTATAGGGCTCAACCTGATGCTGGCTGGCAAAGCTGCCGTGATTCGCCGGATGCCAGTCCTGGCTGGCAACCACCGTTTCGCCTCGTTGCAGGCTCCAGTCGATAAGCCGGTTGGCGACGTCCACCGTACTGTCGCCCTGCGGGACGGCAAGTGCGCCGCCGGCGCAAAAATCATTTTGTAAGTCGACCAGTAGCAGCGCGCGCTGAGTCATGTGCTTCTCCTTACTCATCGGGTGTCAGTTCGCCGCGCAGATTCTCCTGCATGGCGTGACGGATAGCCGCCACGTCCAGATCCTGGCTCAGCAAATAGTGTAGCTTGGTCAGCGTGGCTTCGACGGTCATGTCAAAACCGCTAATTACGCCAGCCTGCGCCAGCGCGTTACCGGTGGCGTAGCCGCCCATATTGACCTTGCCAGACATACACTGGGTCAAATTAACCACCACGATACCGCGCTGGCTGGCCTCGGTCAGGACCTGAATAAACTCGCCGTTCTGCGGCGCGTTGCCGACGCCATAGGAGCGCAGGATCAGCGCTTTGACCGGCTGGCGCAGGAAGTTGCGCACCACGTCGGCGGAAATGCCGGGATAAATCGTCACCACGCCAATCGGCTGCGGCGTAATGGGATGAACCACCAGTTCGCCGCTACCGTGCGGAGCGGGAGGCGTGCCGAGCCGGCGAATGTGGATGCCGGCTTCCAGCAGCGGCGCCAGGTTGGGCGAGGCGAAGGCGTTAAAGCCATCGGCATGGGCCTTCGTCGTGCGGTTGCCGCGGTAGAGGCGGTTATTGAAGAACAGCGACACTTCGTTAATCGGGTAGTTGGCGGCGACGTACAGCGCGTTGAGCAGGTTAATCTGGCCATCAGAGCGCAGCTCGGCGAGCGGAATTTGTGACCCTGTCACAATAACCGGTTTCCCCAGATTTTCCAGCATGAAGGAGAGCGCCGAGGCGGTAAACGCCATGGTATCCGTGCCGTGGAGGATTACGAAACCGTCGTACTGGTCATAATGATCGCGAATATCGTCGGCGATATGCTGCCAGTCTTCCGGCGTCATATCGGAAGAGTCCATTAACGGGGCGTATTCATGAATGGTGAAGTCCGGCATCTCCGGGCGGTGAAACTCGGGCATCAACGCCAGCTGGCGCTGTAAATGGCCGGAAACGGGGATATAGCCGTGTTCAGAACGCTGCATACCAATGGTGCCGCCGGTATAGGCAACGTAAATAGATTTCTTCTGCATAGCATCGCTTAGGTTAAACGTAGACAGGCGCAGTATAGAGGGGCGGAAGAAAAAATAAAGTAAATGCCGCCCCACGGGATGGGGCGGCAGAGGATTAACGAATATTGGCGCAGGTTAAGCAGAACGCGTAGCGGTTCTGCGGATCGTTGAATGCCGCCAGCTTATCGCTCTCGGTTTTCACCGCATTGGCCGCCGCGGCGACCGGTGCGGGCAGATACGCCTGGACCGCTGCCGGCAGCGCCGCGCGAACGGAACCCGTCAGGCTATCGACGACCATCGAGAAGAAAGTCGGCTCTTCCTGATAGTAGTTGATATGCCACTGTTTCAGCTTCGCCAGCTCGGCGGCTTTTGCCACCGCGTCGTCAAAGTCGCCAAGGCTGTCGACCAGGCCGTTCGCTTTCGCATCTTCACCGGTCCAGACGTGGCCCTGAGCGATTTGGTCGACTTTCTCCGGCGTGCTCTTACGCGCGTTCGCCACCAGGGTGATAAAGCGCTTGTAGCCGTTTTCGATGCTGAGCTGCATCAGCTGCTGCACTTCCGGCGGTAGTGCTTTGGTGGTGGAGACATCGGCCAGCGGCGAGGTGGCCACGCCGTCGGTATGGACGCCAATCGAGCCGAGGGTATTTTCGACGGTATTGATCACCCCAAAGATACCGATAGAGCCGGTAAGGGTGCTGGGGTTCGCGACGATATAATTCGCCGGGGTGGAGATCCAGTAACCGCCGGAGGCCGCCATGCCGCCCATCGATACCACAACCGGTTTTCCGGCCGCTTTCGCTGCCGCCAGCTCTTCGCGAATCATTTCTGAGGCGCTGACGCTGCCGCCCGGGCTGTTTACCCGCAGCACGATCGCTTTCACTTTCGGATCGAGGCGCGCGTCGCGGATCTGCGCGGCGGTGGTGTCGCCGCCGACGTTACCCGGCGTTTCTTCGCCATCCATAATCGCGCCGTTAGCAAAGATAACCGCAATCGCGGAACCCTGGTCGGCAGGCGTTTTGACGCTGTAATCGTAATAGCTAATCGCGCTGTAGTTGTTATCCGCTTTACTCCAGCCAAACTGCTTAGTCAGCGCTTTCTCGACCTCGGTGGAGGTGCCCAGCTCGTCAACCAGCTTGTTATCCAGCGCGTATTTAGCCGTGTCGCCATCGACTTTACGCAGGCCGTCAATCACGCCCTGAGCGCCGGGGAACAGCTGCTGTGCGGTGATCTGGCGGTTGGCGGCAATGGTGTTGAGGTAGTTTTGCCACAGCTCGCCGATCCAGCGGCTATCCGCTTCGCGCGCCGCCGGGGACATATCGTCGCGGATAAACGGTTCTACCGCTGACTTATAGGTGCCGACGCGGAACACATGGGTTGATACCTTGAGCTTGTCGAGCAGCGATTTATAGTACAGGCCGTTGGTCGCGAAGCCGTGCAGGTCTACTTCGCCCTGCGGCGAAAGCCAGATCTTATTAGCGAAGCTGGCGAGATAGTACTGACCCTGGCTGTAGCTGCTGCCGATGGCATATACCGGCTTGCCGCTATCGCGGAATTCGCGCAGCGCTTTACCGATATACTGCATCGATGGCTGATCGCCGCCGGCAAAGTTCTTCAGATCCAGCACGATACCGGTGATATTGCGGTCGTCTTTCGCCTGGCGAATGGTCTGCACAATATCGAACAGCGAGTTTTCCTGCAGGCGATCGGAGCTGGCGCCAAACAGCTGGCGGCCAATTACGCCAAGCTTGCTGCTGGCCGAGGGTTTATCGACCACCACGCCGGTGATATCCAGCAGCAGCGCGCCGCGGGTACTGTGCTCTGTCGTTGTGCTGCTGAACTGGGCCCAGATGCCGACGCAGGCCAGCACCAGCACCAGGAAAACCACGTTCAGTGCGAGCTGGCGAATGAAATTGAGCACGCGCCATGTCCATTTAAAAAATCCGGCGAGCAGTCGCCAAAGAGTTCGCATGTATTCTCCCTAACCATAATCAAAAATGGGCGAGCCGCAGGGGCCGCCGCGTCTGGCTATCCTAATGAGAGTGCCGTCGGTTGTCAGCAGGAATCACCCGTTGGGCTGTAACAAAATCCTTGCTCATGTTAATTTTGTGAAAAATCACATCACAGGAGTTATACAGATGGATGCTCTCGAACTACTGGTTAATCGCCGCAGCGCTTCACGTCTGACCGACCCGGCGCCGGCGGGCGAACAGCTGGAAAACATCCTGCGCGCCGGCCTGCGCGCGCCGGACCACGGGACGCTACAGCCGTGGCGCTTCTTCATTATCGCTGATGAAGGGCGCGAGCGCTTCAGCCAACTGCTGGAAAAAGGCGCGATGGCGGCAGGCGGAGATGAAAAAGCGATTGAAAAAGCCCGCAGCGCGCCGTTTCGCGCGCCGCTGATCATTGCGGTGGTGGCGCGCTGTGAAGAACATCCGAAAGTACCCAAATGGGAACAGGAGATGTCGGCAGGCTGCGCGGTGATGGCCATGCAGATGGCGGCCGTGGCGCAGGGGTATAACGGCATCTGGCGCAGCGGCGCGTTAACCGAAAGCCCGGTTGTACGCGAAGGGTTTGCCTGCCGCGAGCAAGATAAAATCGTGGGATTTCTCTATCTGGGGACCCCGCAGCTCAAAGCTTCAACAACGATCGCTTTGCCGGATACCGCGCCGTTCGTGACGCGCTTCTGAGTTCGTTCTTTATGCCGGACGGGCCCGGCTCATCGCCGCCTCGGGTTGTAGCCCGGCTAAGCGCAGCGCGAGCCGGCTGGAAGTAGTGCCAGCGTATCAGACTCGACGCCTTTCCCGGAGGCGGTGCTGGCGCGCCTGTCCGGGCTACCAAACCGCGGACGACGTTACTTCTGTCGTTTCGCGAATTCGTCTTTCGCTTTCTGCAGCTGCTGCTGGAAGGCCGGGTTGGTATGCAGCGTGGCGACGACCGCCGAACCGACGATACGCGCCGCGTCGACGTCGCTCTGCCAGTGATAGCCGCAGATCACCCGGCTTTCGCCCAGCTCAAAGCCGCGCTTAAGGATTTCGTTTTGCCGCTGGGGATTAATCTCAGCCAGCACCAGCGCGGTGGCCCAGCCGATAGAGGTGTGGCCGGAGGGGTAGGAGCCGTTTTTCGATAGCGTATCCTGTTCCTTGGTGTTACAGGTGGCGACGCCATAAAACGCAAAGGGGCGAATGCGCATGTATTTCTCCTTCGCTCCTCGCGTCGCCAGGTCGCCGGCATCTTCAATCATGTTGGTGAGCAGCTTGTGCAGCTCCGGCGCATCTTTGGCGGTAATAGGCGAGCCGAAGGCACCGGAGAAGGCGTTGGCGACGCCGCCGCCGCTCAGGTTTGCGTCTTCCGCCGCCAGTTTGCCGCGCTCGGTGCCGCGCAGCAGGCGTCCTTTCTCATACATTGCCTGATCGTTTAAAAACGCGATACTGCCCACCTCCGGCGGCGGCGGTAGCAGCGCGAGGCTGTCGATAGCCTGCGCATTGGTCAGATAGTAGAGATCGGGCTTGGTGGTGACGTCGTTACCGGCGGGAACCAGGGCGAAAGCGTTGATGGAGAAGAAACTGGCCAGGCAAACGGCGAGAACACGCTTTTTCATTAAAATTTCCTTACGTTGTTATATGTCCAGAGAAAACAGAATTTATGCTTGTCATATTTCTGTCATTTTTTAGTAAAGGGTAAAATCACGTTGAAAAAGCGGGCCCGCATCGCAAAATCGGTTTTTTGTCTGCTTAATGAGCAACCATACGCGATTTCGGACTGTCGCACTTACCACTCCGCCGTTTGGGCGCTACCATAGCGGGATTGCAATGACAGGAGATGTCCATGAGCGAGCAAACCATTCGTTTAACGCAATACAGCCACGGAGCCGGTTGCGGGTGTAAAATTTCCCCTAAAGTGCTGGAAACTATCCTGCAAAGCGACCAGGCCAAATTTATCGACCCAAATCTGCTGGTGGGCAACGAAACCAGCGATGATGCCGCCGTCTACGATCTCGGCAACGGTACGTCGATCGTCAGCACCACCGACTTTTTTATGCCGATCGTCGACAATCCGTTCGACTTTGGGCGCATCGCGGCGACCAATGCCATCAGCGATATTTTCGCCATGGGCGGTAAGCCGATTATGGCGATCGCTATTCTCGGCTGGCCCATCAATACCCTGGCGCCGGAAATTGCCCGTCAGGTGGTTGAGGGCGGTCGTTTTGCCTGCCAGCAGGCGGGGATCGCGCTGGCCGGGGGCCACTCGATTGATGCGCCTGAACCCATCTTCGGTCTTGCGGTGACCGGCGTGGTTCCGACCGAGCGGGTGAAGAAAAACAGCACCGCGCAGGCCGGCTGCAAGCTGTATCTCACTAAACCGCTGGGTATTGGCGTGCTGACCACCGCGGAGAAAAAGTCGCTGCTGAAGCCAGAGCACCAGGGGCTGGCGACGGAAACCATGTGCCAGATGAACCTCGTTGGCTCGGCATTTGCCCATATCGACGGCGTGAAGGCGATGACTGATGTGACCGGCTTCGGGCTGCTGGGCCATCTCAGCGAAGTGTGCCGCGGCGCGGGCGTACAGGCGCAGCTTACCTATGCAGATATCCCGAAATTGCCCGGCGTGGAAGCCTACATCGCGGCGGGCGCGGTGCCGGGCGGTACCGGGCGTAATTTCGCCAGCTACGGTCATCTGATGGGCGATATGCCGCCAGAGTGGCGCGATCTGCTGTGCGATCCGCAAACTTCCGGCGGTCTGCTGCTGGCGGTAGCGCCGGAAGCCGAGGCTGAGGTGCAGGCAGCCGCCGCTGAGTTTGGTATCACGCTTAGCGCTATCGGCGAGCTGGTAACCGCCCGCGGCGGACGCCCCATGATTGAGATCCGTTGATTTCATGCGGCTGTTTATTGCAGAAAAACCGAGTCTCGGCCGCGCCATCGCCGAGGTGCTGCCAAAACCGCATCGCAAAGGCGACGGCTATATTGAGTGCGGTAACGGGCAGGTGGTCACCTGGTGCATCGGTCACCTGCTGGAGCAGGCCCAGCCCGATGTCTATGATGCGCGCTATGCGCGCTGGAACCTGCTCGACCTGCCGATCGTGCCGGAAAAGTGGCAGCTCCAGCCTAAGCCATCGGTGACCAAACAGCTTAACGTGATTAAGCGTCTGCTCGGCGATGCGCAGGAAGTCATTCATGCCGGTGACCCGGACAGAGAGGGTCAACTGCTGGTGGATGAGGTACTTGACTATCTGCAGCTGGCGCCGGAAAAGCGTCAGCAGGTGCAGCGCTGTCTGATCAACGATCTTAACCCGCAGGCGGTGGAGCGGGCGATTAACCGCCTACGCGCCAACAGCGAATTTGTACCCCTGTGCGTCTCGGCGCTGGCCCGCGCCCGCGCCGACTGGTTGTACGGGATCAATATGACCCGCGCGTACACCATCCTTGGCCGTAACGCCGGTTATCAAGGGGTGCTATCGGTCGGACGCGTGCAAACGCCGGTGCTGGGGCTGGTGGTACGCCGCGATGAAGAGATTGAAAACTTCGTCGCTAAAGATTTCTTCGACGTAAAGGCGCATATCGTTACCCCCAAGGATGAACGTTTTGTCGCCACCTGGGTGCCCAGCGAGGCCTGTGAACCGTATCAGGATGAAGAGGGACGGTTGCTGCATCGCTCGCTTGCCGAGCACGTCGTCAAGCGCATTGAGGGCCAGCCGGCGACGGTCACCGCTTATAACGATAAGCGGGACTCTGAGCCAGCGCCGCTGCCGTTCTCCCTCTCGGCGCTGCAGATTGAAGCCGCGAAGCGCTTCGGCTTTAGCGCGCAGAACGTGCTGGATATCTGCCAGAAGCTGTATGAAACCCATAAACTGATTACCTATCCGCGTTCGGATAGCCGCTACCTGCCGGAAGAGCATTTTGCCGGGCGCCATGCGGTGCTGAACGCCATCAGCGTGCACGCGGCGGATCTGCTGCCGCAGCCGGTGGTGGATCCGGAGATCCGCAACCGCTGCTGGGACGATAAAAAGGTCGATGCCCACCACGCGATTATTCCGACCGCCCGCAGCTCGCAGGTGAAGCTCAGTGACAACGAAGAGAAGGTTTACGGCCTGATTGCCCGCCAGTATCTGATGCAGTTCTGCCCGGATGCGGTGTTCCGCAAATGTCAGATCGATCTCGACATCGCCAACGGCAAGTTCGTTGCCAAAGCGCGTTTTCTGGCGGAAGCGGGCTGGCGAACCCTGCTGGGCAATAAAGAGCGCGACGAAGAGAACGACGGCATGCCGCTGCCGGTGGTGGCAAAAGATGACGAGCTGCTGTGCGAAAAAGGCGAAGTGGTGGAGCGGCAGACCCAGCCGCCGCGTCACTTTACCGACGCCACGCTGCTGTCGGCGATGACCGGCATCGCCCGCTTTGTGCAGGATAAAGACCTGAAGAAGATCCTGCGCGCAACGGACGGCCTCGGTACGGAGGCGACCCGCGCCGGCATTATTGAATTGCTGTTCAAGCGCGGCTTCTTAACCAAGAAAGGGCGCTATATCCACTCAACCGACGCCGGGAAGGCGCTGTTCCATTCGCTGCCTGAAATGGCGACGCGCCCGGATATGACCGCCCACTGGGAGTCGATTCTGACGCAAATCAGCGAGAAGCAGTGCCGCTATCAGGACTTTATGCAGCCGCTGGTCGGTACCCTGTTCCAGCTTATCGACCAGGCCAGGAGCACGCCGGTACGCCGCTTCCGCGGAATTGTGGCGCCGGGCGACGGCAAGAAAAGCTTTAGTAAGGGGAAAGGCCGAGCCAAAGCGAAAGATAAAAAATCCGCCTCCGGCCCCGCAGCGGAAAGCCCGCAATAAAAAACCCCGGGAAACCGGGGTTTATCTCGATATCATCCGAACTTGCGCCAGGTTCGAAGAAATATCCGTCTTAAATCACGCCCTGCGCCAGCATCGCGTCGGCGACCTTCACGAAACCGGCGATGTTCGCGCCGCGTACGTAGTTGGTCTGCTTCGCTTCGCCGCCGTACTCAACGCAGGCGTGGTGGATATCCAGCATGATGTGGTGCAGACGAGCGTCCACTTTCTCCGCTTTCCAGCCCATGCGCGCGGCGTTCTGCGCCATTTCCAGGCCCGAGGTGGCTACGCCGCCGGCGTTTGCCGCTTTACCCGGCGCAAAAAGCACGCCCGCTTCGAGGAACAGATCGGTCGCTGCGATAGTAGTTGGCATATTGGCGCCTTCGGCGACGGCCTTCACGCCGTTGGCGATAAGCTGACGGGCAGCGTCGACGTCCAGCTCGTTTTGCGTGGCGCACGGCAGCGCGATATCCACCGGCACGGACCACGGCTGTTTGCCTTCAAGATAGGTCAGGCCGAACTCGCGCGCGTAATCCGCCACGCGGCCGTGACTGCGCTCTTTAATGTCGATCAGGCGCGCCAGTTTTTCTTTGGTGAAGCCGGCTTCGTCAACCACGGTACCGTTTGAGTCGGAAGCCGTAATCACCCGCGCGCCGAGCTCCATGGCTTTTTCAATCGCGTACTGCGCCACGTTGCCCGAGCCGGACACCGCGACGCGAGCCCCTTCAAAGCCTAAACCGTGGCGCTTAAGCATCGCTTCGGTGAAGTAAATCAGACCGTAACCGGTGGCTTCCGGACGAATCAGGCTGCCGCCGAAGGAGAGGCCTTTGCCGGTGAATACGCAGGCGCTGTTGTTGGAGAGCTTACGCATCATCCCGGCCATAAAGCCCACTTCACGCCCGCCCACGCCGATATCACCGGCCGGCACGTCGGTATCCGGTCCGAGGTGGCGATACAGTTCGGTCATCAGCGCCTGGCAGAAACGCATCACTTCGCCATCGCTTTTGCCTTTAGGATCGAAGTCGCTGCCGCCTTTACCGCCGCCCATTGGCAGGGTGGTCAGGGCGTTTTTGAAGGTTTGTTCAAAACCGAGGAATTTCAGAATCGACAGGTTTACGGAGGGGTGGAAACGCATACCGCCCTTATAAGGGCCGATGGCGGAGTTGAACTGCACGCGCCAGGCGCGGTTAACCTGAACCTGATTGCGGTCATCAACCCAAACGACGCGGAACTGGATAGCACGCTCCGGTTCAACCAGACGTTCCAGCAAATTCATCTGACGATAGCGCGGATTTTCCTCAAGAAATGGCCACAGGGTGGTCATCACCTCGCGGACCGCCTGAGCAAATTCAGTTTGATTTGGATCGCGCTGTTGAACGCGGGCGAGAAAACCTTCCAGAGTGCACGTCTGATCCATAGATATAAGTTCCCCTTATGGTTGTGGTTGCGTCTATTTATTATGATTCGGCCCTTGAAAAAGCCGATTTTCCGACTATACCATCGGAAATCGTTAGTTAAGCAAGGAAAAATTGTTCAGAAAGCAAAATTTATAATCAGGCGGTGCTCATAATCAAAAGCGATGACTGCCGCCAGACAAAATTAGCGGGAAGGGAGAGCGGCGCGCCGGGCGATAAAGGCTTCGAGCAGGGGAATATCGGCTGGCGCAAGGTTGAAAGTAAACGCCTCCTGGGGTGAACACCAGCGCAGCTGGCTGTGGTAGCGGGCGATGGGTTCGCCGTGAAAATGTGGAACCCACCAGGCGTGAAGATGAATCAGGCGGGCGGACACTTCGCGCAGGTGGCTGGCGATGTAGCATTCCGGCCGGGCGTCGATCGCCAGCTCCTCCTGCAGCTCACGCGCCAGCGCCTGGGCCTGGGTTTCGCCAGGTTCGACTTTTCCGCCGGCAAACTCCCACATTCCCGGCTGATCCGCGTGGGGCGGCCGCTGCGCCAGCAGAATGTGCCCATCGCGTTCGATAATGGCGGCAACAACATCAAGGGTTTTTAGCATGTGAATCATCGTTCTGTACGGGATAATGGCCTATTATCACCGTCCTTGTCCCCATCAAACAACCCTGAATCCGCTGGAGAGACTTTGTGCTTGACCGTCATTTGCATCCTCGTCTAAAACCTGTCCTCAACGCCGCCGCCGCCCTGCTGGATCGTCCGGCTATTTCCCCCGACGGCCTGACGCTATTTGGCTTTGCGATTGGCGTGCTGGCGCTGCCGTTTTTAGCCCTGGGCTGGTATCAGGCGGCCCTGGCGGCGATTGTGCTCAATCGCCTGCTGGACGGCTTAGACGGCGCGCTGGCCCGGCGACGCGGATTGACCGATGCGGGCGGTTTTCTCGATATTTCGCTCGATTTCCTGTTTTACGCCCTGGTGCCGTTTGGTTTTATTCTAGCCGATCCGGCCCACAACGCGCTGGCGGGCGGTTGGCTGCTGTTCGCTTTTATCGGCACCGGCAGCAGCTTTCTTGCCTTTGCCGCGCTGGCGGCAAAGCATCAGATCGATAACCCGGGCTACGCCCACAAATCGTTTTATTACCTTGGCGGGCTGACGGAAGGGACGGAAACTATTGCGCTGTTTGTGCTGAGCTGTCTGTTCCCGGCGTGCTTTGCGTGGCTGGCGTGGATGTTTGGCGCGCTGTGCTGGCTGACGACCTTTACACGGGTGTGGAGCGGATACCTGACACTGAAGCAGGTCAGAGATTGATGAGCCGGTTTTTCCCGGCTCGCGCTGCGCTTAGCCGGGCTACGGGGTCACAGCCGTCTGCGGAACGCGGTAGCCCGCGCGCCGCCTCCGGGAAACGCGCCGGGCCTGATGCTTCCACGTAGCGCATGTTGCCAATTAGCGAATTACTTGCTGCTCTCCGGGCCGCGTTCTCCACGAGAGACCGGGTTTTTCGGGTTGCTGCTCCACTCGTACCAGCCGCCGTCGTAGACCGAGACGTTGTTCCAGCCCATCGCCCGGGCGTACATAAAGGTTTCTGAAGCGCGCCAGCCGGTACCGCAGTAGAAAGCGACCTGCTGGCTCGGCAGAATATTCCATGATTTCCACATCGTGGCGATATCATCTGCGCTGCGCATGGTGCCGTCCGGATTATGGAAATCTTCCATATGGGTGGAGTCGCTTCCGGCATGGCCCCAGCGGGCGCCGGCAATTTCCCCCATCGGCTTGATATAGCTGTAGCCGCTGGTGGTGCCGATAAACTCCGGCCAGGAACGAATGCTCACCAGCGAGGCGTCCTGACGGTGCAGCAGGGCGCGAGCCTGCTCGGTATTGAGCATCAGCTGCGGCTGGCCCGGGATCGCCGCGCCGAACTCCGGCTCGGGTTTTTGCTTCGGCGGCGTTCCGCGCTCGACCGGCAGTCCGGCGTCGGACCAGGTTTTCCAGCCGCCGTCGAGCAGGCGCACATCCTTCACTCCGGCGTAAAGCATGATCTGCGCCACGCGGGCGGCGGCATACACGTCGCGACCGTACAAAATCACCGTGGTATCGTGGCGAATACCGTGTTTTGCCAGCATCGCTTTAAGCTGCGCGTCGGAGACTTTATTCCACAGCGGCTCGCTCTCCACCTCGTTGGTATTGATATACCCGGCGCCCGGAATATGGCTCAGCAGATACAGCTTCGGCGCGCCCCAGGCGGCTTCAAACACTTTCCATTTCCCGGCAGGGGCGGCGGCCACCGCTTTACCTTGCTGAAGATCGTGCAACCACTGCGGATACACCAGCTGCTCAAAATGCGGCAGCTTCTGCAGGCGCTCCGCCTGGCTCAGGGCATCGCCAAGCGAGCTGAGATGAGTGAAACCTGCGGCCTTAAGGCGCGCCGCGACTTTCGCGTTGTCGTCGGCGTCGCCGTACAGCGCAATCGGCGTTGAGGCCTGCAGATTATGCAGCTTAGCCCAGGCGCCCAGCTGTTCGTCGGTCATCGCGCCAAGCCAGCCGGCGGCGAGGTTGAGCGCCTGCGGTTCATGGCCCTGAGGGCCGTTGGCGCCTTGCGGCCAACCGTTATAGAAAGCGCTAAGACGCGTATCAATGGCGACGCCGTTGTGCTGTTGCAGCGTGGAGAGCGTTAGCGTCGGCATGGCGTCAGCGGCGGAGGTGGCAGCGGCAGCAAGCCCCATCAGCAGGGCGAGTGCGGTCAGTTGAGAAACACGTTTCATCGAAATGCCCGGCAGTAGAAAATTGAGCGGCAATTCTCCGCGTTATTAGCGGATAATTCTTTGCGATAGCGCAGGCTTTCATTGCCAGAGCCTCATATGCAAGCAGCGTCCTCCGACGGGCGTATCCTGGTCATCATGCGTGACCAGCACCGCGGGGATCGCCTGCCGCGCCAGTTCGTTGAACACCCAGCGGCGAAAATCGGCGCGCAGCGCCACGTCGAGACGATTAAACGGCTCATCCAGCAGCAGCGCCCGCGGCCGGGCCAGCAGGGCGCGCAGCAGGCTGACTCGCGCCCGCTGGCCGCCGGAAAGGGTTGCCGGATCTCGCCTGTAGAACCCCGCTAACCCGGCACGCTCCAGCGCCTGTTCTACCCGGGGTTTACGCTGGGAACGCTGGACGTCAGCGGGCAGCGCCAGCAGCAGATTTTGCCCGACGCTGAAGTGGTCGAACAGCAGCGCGTCCTGCAACAGAATGCCGATGCGCCGCCGCTCGGTGGGTAAACTGTCGCAGCGCTGGTTATCCAGCCACAGCTCGCCGGCGGCGCAGAAACTCTCTTCCAGCGCACCGACCATCCAGGAGAAGAGCGTTGATTTGCCGCTACCGGATGGCCCCATCAGGGTCAGGACCTCGCCGGGAGCAACGGAAAAATCGACGTTGCGCAGCAGCGGCTCTCCGTTGAGGCGCAGGGTGAGGTTTTTGACGATCAACATTAGCGTAATCCTTGTCGATAGCGGCCGATCAGCCAGGCCAGCAGCGCGGTGGCGGCAAAAAACAGCGCCGGTAACAGCAGCTGCCACAGCGCCTGCGCGGCGAGGGTGGAGGTATCGCCGCCGCTGCTCAGCGCCACCGCTTCGCTGGTCAGGGTCGCAACCCGTCCGCCTCCCAGCCATAACGTCGGCAGATATTGCGCGATGCTTACCGAAAAGCCCACCGCCAGCGCCGTCAGCAGCGGACGGGTCAGGGCTGGTAAGGTGACCAGCCAGAAGATGCGGCCTCGTTGCCAGCCGAGGGTGCGGGCGACCAGCTCCGCGCGCGGATCGCGAGCGCGCCACGCGGGACGCAGAATAAACAGCATCCACGGTACGACCCACAGCAGATGCCCCCATAAAACGGTGAGCCGCTCGCCGTCCAGCCACGTATACAGCGCCAGCTGATATTGGCCGTCCACCAGCGGCAGCGCCGGTAAAATCAGCGGCAGCCAGATCCATTCGCCGAAGCGGGAGGGGCCCAGCGCCAGCCATAGCAGACAGATGACCGCGCCGATCGCTGCTGAGCATAGCCCAAACCACAGGCTGTTGCCGACGCTATCGTGGACCGGCTGGCTATTCTGCGCCGCCGCGGCAAGCAGCAGGGCGCAGGCCACCCCGCACAGCGGCAGAAGAAGGGCGAAGCTTTTCCCGGCGAGCGCCCGCGGCTGCGGGCGACGGATCCCCTCAACCGGCGGGATCCGTCGTCGCCAGAGACGCCAGACTCCCCATGCCGCCAGCGCCATCATGGCGAGGGCCAGCAGCAGTATCAGACTGGCGAGGGCGCCTTTCGCCTGCTGGCGCTCATCGCCCTGGCTTAACCATTGCCAGGCCAGCACCGCCAGGGTCGGCGGGTTGCCGGGCCCGATCACCAGCGCGACGTCGACCGCCGAAAGGCTCCAGGCGGCAGTCGCCAGCAGCACTACCGACAGCGCCGGAAGCAGGGTGGGTAACACCAACCACGTCAGGCACTGCCAGCGTCCGTAGCCGAGGCTTTTTAATACCGTTGCCTGTTCGGCCAGGCGTTTTTCACCCAGCAGACCGTAAACCACCCACAGCAGGAACGCGCTCTCTTTCATCGCCATAGTCAGGCCCAGGCCGATGCCGTAGCGGTCGATCGGCGGGGAAAAGAGTGGGAAAAGGCGAGAGAGCCAGCCGCTTTCGGCAAACAGCAGCAGAGCGGCGGTAGCGAAGGCCACGTGGGGCACCGCCAGCAGCAGCGGAAGCCTGGCCGCCAGCCGTCGCCAGCCGCCCGACGGCCAGAGCGCGGCCACGACGGTAAGCGTGATTATCAGCGCGCCGCCCACCGACAGCAGGGTTGAGACGAGAGTCGCCGCCAGCGCCTGGCCAAACTGCGGGTCGGCAAATAGCGATTGCCAGAGGGAGAGGCGAAGAGCCGGAAGCGCCATCAGCGCCGCGGCCGGCAGCAGCGGCAGATAGATCAGCGCGACGGCGGCCCAGGTCAGCAGCCTTAGTGCGTGCCGTAGCGGCGCAGCCATTCCTGCTCCAGCGCGTCAACCCAGGCCGCGTGCGGTTCACCCAGCATCGGCGGTATATCCTGCGGCACAACGGCATTAAAGGCCTGCCGCTCCTTCTCCGTTAATTTCGCCGGATCCAGCACGCTGGGGTCGCCCCATACCGTCGGGTCGGCCTTGCGCAGCTGGGCCTGCGGCGAGAGCAGGAAATTAGCGACTACTTTCGCTCCCGCCGTCGCCCGGGCATTGGCCGGGATCGCCACAAAATGGACGTTGCCGAGCATCCCCTCGCTGAAGCCGAAGCCGTAGCTGTCTTTCGGCAGCTCGCCGCTGGCCGCTTTTTGCTGCGCGTGCAATGGATTAAAGGTGATGGAAAGCCTGAGGGTTCCACTCTTCAGCATGGCATCCATGCGGGCGGGCGAAGCCGGGAAGTCGCGGCCCTGTCGCCACAGCAGAGGGTGAAGCTGGTCAAGATAGCGCCACAGCGGCGCGGTCACGGCGGCGAAGGTGGCCTCCTCAGGCGCCTGGCGCAGGGCGTCGGGCTGCGGGGTCAGCGTCAGCAGCAGCTGTTCAATAAACGCGGTACCGGTAAAATCCGGCGGACGCGGATAGGTGACGCTGCCGGGATGCGCGGCGGCGAAAGCCAGCAGCGCCTGCGGATTTTGCGGCGCGTCGGGCGTTTGTGAACGACGGGCGATAAAGGTGAGCTGCGCGCCGCCCCACGGAGACTCCGCGCCGTCGGTCGGAAGGGAGAAATCCTCGCGCACCGGCTTTTGCGTATCGACGAAGCGCCAGTTAGGCAGGGTTTCCGCCCAGCGGGTTTGCAGCAGCCTGGCGTTTTTCAGGGTGCGGAAGTTTTCGCCGTTCACCCACAGCAGGTCGATGGAACCACCTTGACTGCGTCCGGCGCGGGCTTCGCTCTGGATGCGCTTGACCGCATCGGCGGCATCGGCAATATGCACGATGCGCAGGTCGATAGCGTAGTCGCGCTTCACCTCGTCGCTGACCCAGTCGAGATAGCGGTTAACCGCCGGGTCGCCGCCCCAGGCGTTGAACCACACCGTCTGGTCGCGGGCTTCTTGTTGCGTGGATTGCCATCCCGCGCTGGCGGCCAGCGGGGAGAGCAGCAGTAAAGCGAAGACCAACATACTGCGCATAACCGCTCCTTATGGTTTTGAATCGGTTGGGATCCGGCACAATCCCTGGGCGGGGATCGCCATGGCTGAATTAAAGCGCGCCGACAGGTTTTGTAAACCGATCAGCGCCGTGAGTTCGGTGAGCGCGCGGGCGTCAAACTGACCTGCCAGCCTGTCGCGCAGCGCGTCGTCGACCACCGGCGGCGTCATGCTGGCCGCTTCGGCATACTCCAGCGCCAGCCGCTCGCGTTCGCTGAATAACGCGCTGTCCCGCCATTCGGCGACCGCCAGTAGCTTATCGCTGCCGCCGCTGCGTTCCGCCAGCTTCATATTGGTGATATCAATGCAAAACTCGCATAAGCACAGCTGCGCGACGCGGGCGCTCACCAGCGAGCGCAGCACCGGATCGAGGGGCGAACGCTTGCGTTCCAGATAGCCGACGAACATCGACACCAGGTAAAACACCAGCGGAATACGCCCCCACCAGCGGATAGGGCTGAGCACCTCGCCGTAGTGGCGGCGATGCAGCCAGGCCTGCGGGCGAAGAATCAGCGGAATGGACTTCAGAGGGGGTAAACTCATCGTGAACGCCTCTTTTGTTGTTCAAGATAGAGCGCTTTCGCGACCGCCACCACAATGGCCAGCGCAAACAGGATCGATAAACCGGTGACCAGCCAGAAGGTGCCGCCGGTCAGCAGGCTGCCGGTCCACGAATAGACTATCGTCGCCGGCAGCTGGCCGAGGCCGGTGGCCAGCATAAAGTGGCGAAAGCGCATTGACGTCAGTCCGGCGGCGTAGCTCACCGGATCGAATGGCACGAAGGGCAGCAGGCGGCAGATTAATAGGGTGTGTTTGCCGTAGCGGGTAAAAAAGCCATCCATACTCTGCAATACGCTTTTGCCGGTGAGTTTTTCCACTGCGTCTCGGCCGAGCGCTCTGGCGATAAAAAAGCACAGCGCCGCCCCGGCCATGGCGCTTACCCACGACAGCGCGCCGCCCCAGAAAGCCCCGAACAGGGAGGCGTTGGCAAAGGTGATCAGAAAGGCGGGAAGCGGGGCGATAATCGCCTGCAGAATCATCAGCGCGAAGGAGACCAGCGCCGCCTGCGGGCCCCAGGAATCGATAAAACGCTCAACAGCCTGCTGATCGAGCGTAGCGAAGGCCGCGAGGCTGCGCTGCATAAACCCATGTACGCCGGGTATCAGCCACCATGCCAGCAAAAGCGCAAGCAGCGTAATGCCAATGGCTATCCGCGAGCGCGCGTGGCTATTTTTCATCGTTAGACAGTAACCGTGGCGTCGCGATCCGCCGATAGCGGGCATATCTTTTCGCCGCCTGAATCAGGGCAAATAAGGCCAGCCCCGCGAGCGTCAGCTTGAGCATAAACAGAGAGGTGATCCCGTCGCGAATAAGCTCACTGGCCAGCAGCGTGTAAATAAATATGCCGGGTAAGGTGGTGAGGGCGGAAATAAAGGTAAACGTCCAGAACGGAATCGCCGTCAGGCCATAGGCGTAATTCTGGATATTATAGGGAAACAGCGGGATGAGCCGGGTCAGAATTAAAAAATCGCTGCCGCTACGGGCGATACCGTGTTCAATAGTCTGAAATATCGCCGTCTGCCCGACGTATTTGATCAGCAGCTCGCGGCCCAGCCAGCGGGCGAACAGAAACGACAGGGAAGAGGCGAACGTCGCCGCCAGCAGCGACAGCAAGGTCCCCGCGAGCGGACCAAAAATGACGCCGCCGGCAATCACCAAAATAGAGCCCGGTATTAAAAACAGGGTGGCGACAATAAACAGCAGAATATAGAGCGTATAGCCGAAGGTGCCGCTCTGGCGGATGGCCTCGCGCAGACGATCAAAATGGGTAACCAGCTCGGCAAAACCCGACTGCTGAATAATACAGGCGACAATGCTCAATACGACGACAACAAAAAGCAGCTTATACTCTGCTTTATGACGGCTTCTTTTGCATTGGGTTCTCCTGTATTGCGCGGCGGTCAAAAGTGCGCGCGACAGTATAATAGTTTGCCGCCGTTCACAATCTCTGACGGCGGCTTTTTTGATATGGCTCAGGCTCTGCGGGCCAGAGAGCCTGATGGCGGGGCGGTTTAGGCCTTAAAGCTCGCCCATACCGGCGCGTGGTCGGAGGGTTTTTCCATTCCACGAATTTCGTAGTCGATGCCGGTTTCGACGCAGCGCTGCGCCAGCGGGGTGCTTGCCAGCAGCAGGTCGATGCGCAGCCCGCGGTTATCGTCAAAGCCCTTAGAACGATAATCGAACCACGAGAAATGCTCGTTATCCTGCGGGTTCGCATGGCGGTAAGTATCCACCAGGCCCCAGCCCAGCAGGCGCTCCATCCATTCGCGCTCTTCCGGCAGGAATGAGCATTTGCCGGTACGCAGCCAGCGCTTGCGGTTCTCTTCGCCGATGCCGATATCAAGGTCGGTGGGGCTGATATTCATGTCGCCCATGATCAGCACCGGATTCTCTTTATTCAGTTCGGTCTCGAGGTAGTTTTGCAGGTTCTGGTAAAACGCCGCCTTCGCCGGGAATTTGGTTTCATGATCGCGGCTTTCGCCCTGCGGGAAATAGCCGTTAATCACCGTCAGGTTGCCAAACGGAGAAGGGATTTCCGCCATAATGATGCGGCGCTGGGCCTCTTCCCCATCGTTCGGGAAACCGCGACGCACGGCGATCGGCGTCTCTTTGGTCAGCAGCGCGACACCGTAGTGGCCTTTCTGCCCGTGATAAAAGACGTTATAGCCCAGCTTCGCCACCTCTTCGAGGGGAAACATGTCGTCGTGGACTTTGGTTTCCTGTAGGCCGATGACGTCGGGCTGGTGTTTATCGATGATGGCGGCCAGCTGATGCGGGCGGGCACGCAGGCCGTTGATATTAAAAGAGACAAATTTCATAGTCGCTGCCACTGTGCAAGGTGAATAGTGCAGGGATGGTAGCAGAAATTCGCCGGGCTGGCTGCGGTAAGGCGGTTTATTCTGCCGATTGCAGCGGTTGGTAGCCTGTTTGCACAAACTGTGCACCATTATGGAACGCGCTGCGCCAAAAAAGGGCGCTTATTGCCGATAAATTTCGTCAAGGATCACAATTACAGAATTATATCTTACCTCTGCATAACCTTTCTTTTTATTCGACTGCCAAAGCCGCTTTTAGCGTTTTTATTCACTTTCTATGCATTTTATGTGAATAGTGGCCTTTCGTAACTTATTGATATTTCGTTATCGACCTCGATTTATGCATTTTTACCTCTGGCTGGCACGAACCGTGCAATCTACATTTACAGCGTAATAACCATATTCATTAACATTATTTAAACTTTTTATTTACCGGAAGAGGTCGATATGTCTCAGTCAATTACGCGTAGCAACTTTGATGAATGGATGATGCCTGTATACGCGCCAGCGGCTTTTATTCCGGTACGCGGCGAGGGTTCACGCCTGTGGGATCAGCAGGGAAAAGAGTATATCGACTTTGCGGGGGGCATAGCGGTGAACGCCCTCGGCCATGCGCACCCGCGGCTGGTTAAGGCGCTGACCGAACAGGCGGGGAAATTCTGGCATACCGGCAACGGCTACACCAACGAACCGGTACTGCGTCTGGCGAAGCAACTGATTGACGCCACTTTCGCTGACCGGGTCTTTTTCTGTAACTCGGGAGCGGAAGCCAACGAAGCAGCGCTAAAACTGGCGCGCAAATATGCCCACGATCGTTTCGGCAGTGAGAAAAGCGGCATCGTGGCGTTCAAGAATGCCTTCCACGGCCGCACGCTGTTTACCGTTTCCGCGGGCGGCCAGCCGGCCTATTCGCAGGATTTTGCGCCGCTGCCGCCGCAGATTCAGCATGCTATCTATAACGATCTCGACTCGGCAAAAGCGCTGATCGACGACAATACCTGCGCGGTGATCGTGGAACCGATGCAGGGTGAAGGCGGCGTGGTGCCTGCGGATGCGGACTTCCTGCGCGGCCTGCGCGAACTGTGCGATGCGCACAACGCGCTGCTGATTTTCGACGAAGTCCAGACCGGCGTCGGCCGTACCGGCGAGCTGTACGCCTATATGCACTACGGCGTGACGCCAGACCTGCTTTCCACCGCCAAAGCGCTGGGCGGCGGTTTCCCGATCGGCGCGCTGCTGGCAAGCGAGCGCTGCGCCAGCGTGATGACCGTCGGTACCCACGGCACCACCTACGGCGGTAACCCGCTGGCCTGCGCGGTGGCGGGGGAAGTGTTTGCCACCATCAACACCCGCGAGGTTCTCAACGGCGTTAAGCAGCGCCATCAGTGGTTCTGCGAACGGCTCAACGCGATCAACGCCCGGTACGGCCTATTTAAAGAGATCCGCGGCCTGGGGCTGCTCATTGGCTGCGTGCTGAAGGATGAATATGCTGGCAAGGCTAAGGCTATCAGCAATCAGGCGGCGGAAGAGGGACTGATGATTTTGATTGCCGGCGCCAACGTGGTGCGCTTCGCTCCGGCGCTGATTATCAGCGAAGACGAGGTCAACAGCGGGCTGGATCGCTTCGAGCTGGCCTGCAAACGCTTTCTCGCGGGGGTCTCATCATGATGGTGATCCGTCCGGTAGAAAAAGGCGATCTGCCGGGGCTACTGACCCTGGCGGGCGAGACCGGCGGCGGCCTGACGTCGCTGCCGGCCGATGAAGCCACGCTGGCCGCGCGCATTGAACGTTCGCAGATGACCTGGCGCGGCGAGCTGCCGAAAAGCGAGCAGGGGTATGTGTTCGTGCTTGAAGACTGCGCCAGCGGCGCGGTGGCGGGAATATGCGCCATTGAGGTGGCCGTGGGGCTTAACGACCCCTGGTACAACTATCGCGTTGGTACCCAGGTACACGCGTCGAAAGAGCTTAACGTCTACAACGCCCTGCCGACGCTGTTCCTGAGTAACGATCATACCGGCAGCAGCGAGCTATGCACGCTGTTCCTCGATCCGAAATGGCGTAAAGAGGGCAACGGCTATCTGCTGTCGAAGTCGCGCTTTCTGTTTATGGCCGCCTTTCGCGAACGTTTCAACGAAAAGGTGGTGGCGGAAATGCGCGGCGTCATTGACGAACACGGCTACTCGCCGTTCTGGGAGAGTCTCGGGAAACGCTTTTTCGCGATGGAGTTCTCCCGCGCCGACTATCTGTGCGGTACCGGGCAAAAAGCGTTTATCGCCGCCCTGATGCCGAAGCATCCGCTGTATATCGACTTTTTAAGCGACGAGGCGCGAGCGGTCATTGGCGAGGTCCATCCGCAAACCGCCCCGGCCCGCGCGGTGCTGGAGAAAGAGGGGTTCCGCTATCTCAACTACGTCGATATTTTTGACGGCGGCCCGACGCTGGAGTGCGAAATTGACCGGGTGCGGGCTATTCGCAAAAGCCGGCTGGTCACCGTCGCCGAAGGCCAGCCCGTCCAGGGCGAGTGGCCGGCGTGCCTGGTTGCCAATGAGCAGTACCAGCAGTTTCGCGCCATGCTCGTTCACGCCGACCCGGAGAGCGACCGCCTGGTGCTAAGCGCGCGCGAGCTGGATGCCCTGAAATGCCACCCCGGCGACCAAATCCGCCTGGTGCGCCTGTGCCCCGAGGAGAAAAAATCATGAGTTTATGGATTAACGGCGACTGGCAAAGCGGTCGCGGACCGGCCCGTAGTAAACATAACCCGGTAAGCCAGACGCTGCTGTGGCAGGGCAACGATGCCGATGCCGATCAGGTTGCGCTGGCGGTCAGCGCGGCGCGCGCGGCGTTTCCCGCCTGGGCGCGTCAGCCGTTTGCCGCCCGGAAAGCGATCGCGGAAAAGTTTGCTTCTTTACTGGAAGCGAACAAAAGCGAATTAACCGCGGTTATCGCCCGGGAGACCGGCAAACCGCGCTGGGAAGCGGCAACGGAAATTACCGCGATGATCAATAAAATCGCCATTTCGGTGAACGCTTACCATAGTCGTACCGGAGAAGCGCAGACCGCGATGGCGGACGGTGAGGCGACGCTACGCCACCGGCCGCACGGCGTGCTGGCGGTATTTGGTCCCTACAATTTTCCCGGGCACCTGCCTAACGGTCATATCGTTCCGGCGCTGCTGGCGGGGAATACCGTGGTATTCAAACCCAGCGAGCTGACGCCGCAAAGCGGCGAGGCGGTAGTGAAGCTATGGGCCGAAGCCGGCCTGCCGCCGGGCGTGCTTAACCTGCTCCAGGGCGGGCGGGAAACCGGCGAGGCGCTGAGCGGCCAGGCGGATATCGACGGCCTGCTGTTTACCGGCAGCTCTGCCACCGGTTTTCAGCTACATCGTCAGCTTGCCGGGCAGCCGGAAAAAATTCTCGCCCTCGAGATGGGCGGCAACAACCCGCTGATCGTTGATGATCCTCAGGATATTGATGCCGCCGTGCATCTGACAATTCAGTCGGCCTTTATTACCGCCGGACAGCGCTGTACCTGCGCGCGCCGGCTGCTGGTAAAACGGGGCGAGGCGGGCGATGCCTTTCTGCAACGTCTTGTGACGGTGTCACAAACGCTGATTCCCGCGGCTTGGGACGCTGAGCCTCAGCCGTTCATCGGTGGGTTAATTTCAGCGCAGGCCGCGCAAAAGGTGCATCAGGCCTGGCTGGCCCACGTGGCCAGCGGCGGCAAAACGCTGCTGGAGCCGCGCCTGCTGCAGGCCGGAACCTCGCTGCTGACGCCGGGCATTATCGAGATGAGCGCGGTGGCGCAGGTGGCTGACGAAGAGGTCTTCGGCCCGCTGCTCTGCGTCTGGCGCTATGACCATTTCGATGAGGCGATTGCCCTCGCTAACGCGACCCGTTTCGGACTGTCCTGCGGGCTGATCTCCGCCGAACGCGATAAGTTCGACCAGCTGCTGCTGGAGGCGCGGGCCGGTATCGTTAACTGGAATAAACCGTTGACCGGCGCCGCCAGCACCGCGCCGTTCGGCGGTACCGGCGCTTCCGGCAACCATCGCCCGGGGGCCTGGTACGCCGCGGACTATTGCGCCTGGCCGATGGCCAGCCTGGAATCGCCGGAGCTGTCGCTACCGGCTACCCTCAGCCCGGGGCTGAATTTTCGTCAGGAGACATCCCAATGAATGCCTGGGAAGTGAACTTTGACGGGCTGCCGGGCCTGACCCACCACTATGCGGGATTATCCTTCGGCAACGAAGCCTCGACAAAACACCGCTATCGGGTGTCGAACCCGCAGCTGGCGGCAAAGCAGGGGCTGAAGAAAATGAAAGCCCTGGCGGATGCGGGCTATCCGCAGGCGCTGATCCCGCCGCAGGAGCGGCCAAACATTCCGCTGTTGCGCCAGATTGGTTTTGACGGCAGCGATGAGCAGGTACTGGAAAAGGCGGCGCGCCAGGCGCCGGAGCTCCTCTCGGCGGCCAGTTCAGCCTCATCAATGTGGGTGGCCAACGCCGCTACGGTCTCGCCATCGGCGGATTCGCTGGACGGCCGGGTGCATCTGACCGTCGCCAACCTGAACGATAAATTCCACCGCGCCAGCGAAGCGCCGACCACTGAAGCGCTGCTGAAGGCGATTTTCCCCGATGCGCAGCGGTTTGCCGTCCACGGCGCGCTGCCCCAGGTATCGCTGTTCGGCGACGAAGGGGCGGCAAACCATAACCGTCTCGGCGGCGACTACGGCGCCCCTGGCGTGCAGCTGTTTATTTACGGTCGCCAGCAGGGAGGCGAGGATAACCCGCAGCGCTACCCGGCGCGGCAGACGCTGGAGGCCAGCCAGGCGGTCGCCCGGCTAAATCAGGTCAATCCCCGGCAGGTGATTTTCGCCCGTCAAAACCCGGCGGTGATTGATAAAGGCGTGTTTCATAACGATGTCATTGCGGTAAGTAATCAGCAGGTGCTGTTTTGTCACGAGCAGGCGTTTGTTGACCAGCCGCAGCTCCTGCAGCAGCTGGCGCAGCAGGTTCCCGGATTTACGCCGCTCGTCGTACCGGCAAGCCAGGTTTCGGTAGAAGACGCGGTGGCGACCTATCTGTTCAACAGTCAGCTGTTGAGCAAACGGGAGGGCGGGATGCGGCTGATTCTGCCGCTGGAGGCGCAGGAGCATCCGGGCGTCTGGCGCTACCTGAACCGGCTGGTGGAAGGCGATAACCCGATCGATGAGCTGCAGGTTTACGATCTGCGCGAAAGCATGGCCAACGGTGGCGGACCGGCCTGCCTGCGTCTGCGGGTGGTGCTGAATGAAAATGAGCGACGGGCGGTGAACCCGGCGGTAATGATGAACGATGCGCTGTTCGCCACCCTGAATGACTGGGTGGACCGCTACTACCGCGATCGTCTGACCCAGGCCGATCTCGCGGATCCGCAGCTGCTGCGCGAAGGCCGCGAAGCGCTCGACCGTTTAACGCAGATCTTGCGCCTGGGCTCAGTGTATCCGTTCCAGCAATAATAAGGAGGCGTCGTGGACGACTTTCTGGCACTCACTCTGGCGGGGCGTTTGCCCCACCATTTTCATGGCCAAAACGCGCAGTTCCGCTGGCACTGGATTGACTGCGGCATTCTGCAGCTCGTTCCCCATGAGCCCTGCGATCGGTCGCTGGTTTTGTCATCCGGGCTTCACGGCAATGAAACCGCGCCGGTCGAAATCACCGATCTCCTGCTGCGTCAGCTGTTTCGTGGGGAAACGCCGCTCCGCTGGCGGCTGCTGGTTATCTTCGGTAACCCTCAGGCGTTAAGGGCCAACAAGCGTTATCTGCATAGCGATATCAACCGGATGTTTGGCGAGCGCTGGCGGGCCTTTAGCGCCAGCGATGAAACCGTTCGCGCCCGGCAGCTGGAGCATGCCCTGGCGCGGTTTTATGCCGCGACGGCTGGCGAGCGCTGGCACCTGGATTTACATACCGCCATACGCGGTTCGCTGCATACCCGCTTTGGTGTTCTTCCGGCGAGAGAAAAACCATGGGATGAAGGTTTTTTGCGTTGGCTGGGGGCGGCAGGGCTGGAAGCGCTGGTGTTTCATCAGCAGCCTGGCGGGACCTTTACCCATTTCAGCAGCGAACGTTTCGGCGCGCTCTCCTGCACGCTGGAGCTCGGCAAGGCGCTACCTTTTGGCGATAACGATCTGCGCCTGTTTGTGGCCACCCAACGCGCGCTGTTGCTGCTGCTGGCGGGGGAGTTGACGCTGGAGGATGAGCACACGCCGCTGCGCTACAGGGTGGTACAGCAAATCACCCGCAGCAGCGACAGGTTCCAGCTGCATATGTCGGCGCAGACGCTGAACTTTACGCCGTTTTCGTCCGGAACGTTGCTTGCCGAGGATGGCGACACCCGCTACGTGGTGGAAGGGGAGCAAGAGTACGTTTTGTTTCCCAATCCCAGCGTCGCTTTCGGCCAGCGCGCCGGGCTGATGCTGCAGCGCTTCCAGTGAATCCGTCGCCCGTCCGGGCGGCGGCGTTTATTTCGGCGTTTATTTTTCCGCTGCCATCTTATTTTTTCGTGCTCTGTTCTTTGATTGCAGATTATTCCTGGTTAAATGCTTTGTTTTTAATCTCTGCTGATTTATAATCTTCATGATTTCCCACTAAAACAGTTGCTTATTTATTTTTTCTTGCACTTACCTCCTCATTTTCCTTATTTTCTCCATAATTGGCGAGAAATTGTTTTTTACACTTTCAATGTTTTACGCTTGCTCTGATTAATTGACGATAAACGTCGTAAAGTTAATCTCGTCAACACGGCAACGCGCCGTAAGAATAACGCAAAGTAAGGATTGAACGATGAAGAAGATTACAGCACTGTTTGTTGCCTCTACTCTGGCTCTGGGCGCGGCTAACCTGGCCCACGCGGCTGACGCTACGGCTACCCCAACCGATAACGCTCCGATGATGCATCATAAGCGCGGACCTGGCGGCCCACACGAAATGATGTTTAAAGGTCTGAACCTGACCGAGGCGCAGAAAACGCAAATCCGCGACATCATGAAGAGCCAGCGCGACAATATGAAACGTCCATCCCTGGATGAGCGCCGCGCGATGCATGAACTGGTAGCCAGCGATACCTTCGATAAGGCGAAAGCGGAAGCGCAGATTGATAAGATGGAGGCCCAGCATAAAGAGATGGCGCTGGCGCGTCTGGAAACCCAGAACAAGATTTACAACATCCTGACGCCGGAACAGAAAAAACAGTTCAATGCGAATTTTGAGAAGCATCTGACAGATCGTAAAGCGCCGGAAGGTAAAATGCCTGCACCAGCTGAATAACTCAGCGCGCTGACTTAAGACCGCCGGTCTTGCCCAATAACGCCAACAGGCTTTGGGCAGGGCCGGCGGTTTTTTCTTTGTCTGCTAAAAATCCATCGTGAAACCTGATTTACCCGGCAGGGGCGAATGTGCCAGTATGAATGCCTTAACGATCGCCACGGACTCAAGTGTCCTGGTGTAAAGCCTATTCTGCTCATGGATCTTGCATATGGAAATGTATATCGGCCTCGCCGTCCTCGTTGTCGTCCTCATCTGGGTCGTAATGACCTATAACCGCTTTATCTCCCTGCGACGTTTCAAAGACGAAGCCTGGAGCGGCATTGCCGTACAGCTTAAGCGTCGCCACGACCTGGCGCCGAATCTGCTGAGCCTGGTGAAACGCTACGCGCAGCATGAAAAAGAACTGCTGGAAGAGATTTCCCGCCAGCGTGGCGAACTGGTCGGCAGTACCCGACAGATCGCCGACAACGAGCGCCAGTACTCTGGCACGCTAGGGCGCGTTTTCGCGCTTGGCGAAGCGTACCCGGAACTTAAAGCCAGCGAAAACTACCTTGCCTTACAACAATCGCTCAATGAAATAGAAGAGCAGCTGCAGATGGCTCGCCGCTACTTCAATGGCACGGTGCGCGATTTCAATATTCTGGTCGAGTCTTTCCCTAGCCTGCTGCTGGCGCGGTTATTTAATTTTAAAGCAGAAGCTTTCTTTGAACTGGACTCACCGGAAGAAGCTAAATCACCACGGATGGCGTGATTAAATGGCGAATTTACTTTTTCAGGGGGGGCGCACCCTCGTCCTGCTGCTGCTTTTGAACATCAGTGCGGCTTTTGCCGCCGACGACATGATCATCATCAAGGATGCCTCCCAGCTTCCCGCTGACGCTATTCCAGCGTATGAACATATCCTCTCTTTCGATGCTCGGGCGCGCTTTAACCCGGACGGTAGTATGGAGATGCGAGAAAATATCAAAGTACTTTCTCTGGGCAGGCAGATTCGGCGGGGGATTTTCCGTACGCTGCCGCTGACCTGGAACCGTCAGGACGGCAAGATCTTTCGCGTGTATTACGCGATCGAGTCGGTGTCGCGCGATGGCGTGCCTGAGCCTTTTAGCCTTGACGAAGCAGAAAAAAAACTGACGGTACGCATTGGCAGCGGCGAACGGGTCCTGAAACCCGGGATCTATAACTACGAAATTCGCTATCAAATCAGCAACCATTTCAGCCGCTTCCCCGAGTGGGATGAGCTTTACTGGAACGTGACGGGCAACGACTGGGCGTGGCCTATCAGCAAGGCCAGCTTTCATCTTGAACTCCCGGACGCCGTTGGAAATCTCAACGCTGACGCTAAGGACGCCAGACTGCGATCGCTTGATGTTTATACCGGTGTCGCAGGGGCGAAAGAACACAATGCGCAAGTTCTTCCTGACGGTAGCGTCCGCACCCTGCGGCCTTTGGCGCGGGGGGAGGGGCTGACCGTGGTCTATACCTAGCCTCGGTCGATCCTTGCCGACGCTCCGGCGCCGGAGGCCGCTTTGCCGCTGGTACATCTCCTTATCCCCACCTTAAAAACCGGCGTGGTCTGGCTACCTTTGCTGCTTATGGCCGCTTATTACCTGATGTGGTGGCGAAAAAACGTCACCAAAACCGGGCTAAAAATGCCGCCGGTCGTTGCGCTTTATTCGCTGCCCCCCGGCATGTCTCCGGGATACCTGCGTTTTATCACCCGGCGTAAATATGATGATGTGGCTTTTAGTAGCGATTTATTAGCGCTGGTGGCTAAACGCGGAATGGCGGTCAGCGGGGACAGTCATCACACTCATAACCCGTGGCTTGCTGACTCCGGCGTAAAACAGCGGTTAACCCGTTTGCCCGTTGAGGGAAACAGGCGATTAAACAGTGATGACCTGAAGCTGTTAAGCACGCTTTTTAAAGATAAACAAAAGAATATCGATCTCAGCAAGGCCCATCAACGCCCCATGCAAAACGCGCGTGAACAGCTGGAGAAACGTTGTGTGGCGCAGCGGACTAAGGTGTTTCGCAAGTGGGGGCAGCCGCTGCGGCGCTGCATCTATATCGCGCTGCTGGTGCCGGTGGTTTGCGGCATTTGGGTTAATACGCAGGCCGCGCTGCTGACGATACCGGCCGCGGTTTTTATGCTGATTGGCGGAGCGATGCTCACCTGTTTGCTGCGCTTTATATGCCGCCCGCGGGAAATGTGGCGTGCCTGGGGGCCGGTACCGCTCTTTTTATTGGCGTTCTTCGGCCCCTTCGCGACGCTGGGAGGCGGGATTTTTCTCTTTGGTATACTGCCCATCACCCAGCTTCCGTCAGGATACATTGGCGCGCTTATGGCTGCGTTCGCGCTGTGCGTTTTCGTTGCCTGGAAAACGCCTCGCTATACGCAGCACGGGCTTGATGAACTGGCTATCGCGAAAGGATTGATGCTCTATCTGGGCACCGCCGAAAAGCATCGTTATCAGATTATCTATCCGCCTGAGCAGATGATTTCCCATTTTGAAGCGCTGCTGCCGGTTGCCCTGGCGCTGGACGTAGGGAAAACATGGGCAAATACCTTTGCCCACTACCTGAGTAGTACAGGCGCCATGTCGCATGCGTTTGCCGCCGCCGACTGGGGAAGCGTCGAACACTTCAGCGAAGCCTGCCGAACCGCCTCTATGTCAACGCCGGATAGCGGTTCAGGGAGCGGTTCATCATCAGGTTCAGGTTATAGCGGATCCGGTTCCTCTGGAGGTGGTTCATCCGGAGGCGGCTCGGGCGGGGGCGGCGGGGGCGGCTGGTAATTGCCCCGATAGCGAATCGGGGCTTACATTTGCTTCACAGGGGATGGAGCTTATAGCGGCCGCTGAGCAGCGGCTTGCACAATATTTTATAACCGTCATGGTCAAATTTGGCCGACAGGCGCGTGAGCGATGATGCCTGTGACAGGGACGCTACCGCGCCGAGCCACAGCCAGTTTTGAATAATGTGGTATTGCGTCATATCATCGCTGCTCTCTTCCAGCGCGATCGCTCCGGCCCACGGCCAGCACACCAGCTGCATCTTTTGCATGTTCTCGCGCAGCCGCTGATGGTGCGTTTCAACGCTCTCTTTCCCGCAGCAGGCCCCCGCGCAGCGGCCCAGGGCGGAGCGAAAGCAGGCGCGCCCGCGGTTGAGCGGTTCAAGGCCCATTAATCCGTAACAAAGGCGATGCTCATCGGCGATTTTTTGCAGCGCCTGCAGCGCCGCGCGGCGATTTGCAAACAGGCCATAGAGATCGCTTTGCTGTGAGAAATCCAGCTCGCTGGCGTAAACCACCTGAGGACGGTCGTCAGCAAGGCGTAATGAGCACAGCTGCCTGTTTTGCCGCAGTCGTTTATTGAATAGCGGCTGCTGTTCTTTAATCAGCTGCGCTTCTAATAACAGCGCGCCGAGTTCGCCAGCCGTCCGCTGCCAGGTAATACGCCGCGCCTGGCGCAGCATGGCCGCTTCGTCGGGCGTGCGCAGATGCGACAGCACCCGGCTGCGGATGTTCACGCTTTTACCAATATACAGCGGCAGGGTGTCGCTTTCGCCGTGGAAGAGATAGACGCCCGGCTGTTTAGGCAGCGCCTCAAGCCACGGACGCAGATGTTCGGGATACGCATAAATTGCCGCCGCTTCAAATTCGAGACGCGGGGCGGATTGCCTTCTTGCCACTTTTGCTCCTGATGCTGTTTATTTATCCAGTATAGCAGCCGGAGGGAGAGGCGAAAAGGATAAAAAATCGCCCCGAGGCGTCGGGGCGAGGGGAGAAGGGGATTACTTTTTCCAGAAGTCGTCGAAGACGGTAATCGGCGGTCTGCGTTTATGTTCGGTTTTCAGATACCAGCCCTCAATCGTTTTCGCGATTTTCTCGTCCAGCGTTTTGCCTTCCAGATAGTCATCGATATTTTCGTAGGTCACGCCCAGCGCCACTTCGTCCGGCAGTGAAGGGCGGTCGTCCTCCAGATCGGCGGTCGGCAGCTTTTTATACAGATGCTCCGGACAGCCTAAATGGGCCAGCAGCTGTTTGCCCTGGCGTTTGTTGAGGCGAAAGATGGGGTTAATATCGGTACCGCCGTCGCCGTATTTGGTGAAGAACCCGGTGATCGCTTCCGCCGCATGGTCGGTGCCTACCACTACGCCGTGGGTCATTCCGGCGATGCTGTACTGCGCCTTCATGCGTTCGCGGGCTTTTTCATTACCGCGAACAAAGTCGCTAAGTTCGATCCCGGCCTCGCGCAGCGCCTGCTCGCTGGCCAGCACGGCGCCCTTAATATTGACCGTTAATACGCGATCCGGCTGAATAAATGCGATAGCGTCCTGGCAGTCCTGTTCATCCGCCTGCACGCCGTACGGGAGGCGCACGGCAATAAACTGCAGGCTGCTGTCGCCGGTTTCGGCGCGCAGTTCGTTGATGGCCAACTGACACAATTTACCGGTGAGCGTAGAGTCCTGGCCGCCGCTGATGCCGAGGACCAGCGATTTAATAAAGGGGTATTTTTGCAGGTAGGACTTCAAAAAATCTACGCTGCGGCGTATCTCGGCTTCGACATCGATCTGGGGTTTTGCGCCCAGCGCCTGAATAATCTCTTGTTGTAGCGTCATTGCGCCCTCCGGGAAGTAAATCTGTTTGCCAATCAGCAGAGGTTTAACCTACCTCTTTGCCGGTAAAACGACAAGGATCACAATTTTGAGTGAAGCAAAAGCAGGCAACCGCAACAAGAGGGGATTTATTATTGGAAAGCTCTTAATTTCGTTTCATTTCCACCTTCGGCTTGAAAAATAACGATATTTATTCCAGGCTTATTAACACGCCAAAAAAAAGAGGACGGAACATGAACAAGCATTTTGCAGGATTTCTGGGCGCAGCAGCTGTATTGACCATGCTGGCAGGCTGTACGGCCTATGACCGTACCAAAGATCAGTTCACTCAGCCGGTGGTCAAAGACGTTAAAAAAGGCATGAGCCGCGCCCAGGTTGCGCAGATTGCCGGTAAACCTTCATCAGAAGTTACCATGATCCACGCGCGCGGTACCTGCCAGACATACATCCTGGGTCAACGCGATGGTAA
Organism: Klebsiella sp. MBT K-1; assembly: GCF_002556465.1. Taxonomy (NCBI): domain Bacteria; kingdom Pseudomonadati; phylum Pseudomonadota; class Gammaproteobacteria; order Enterobacterales; family Enterobacteriaceae; genus Klebsiella; species Klebsiella sp. MBT K-1. The sequence goes on from NZ_PDEL01000014.1 coordinate 62,957, forward strand.
AATTGAAACCTACTTTGTCGCCCTGGACGATACTGGCCACGTGATAAATTCCGGTTATCAGACCTGCGCCGAGTACGATACCGATCCGCGCAACAGTAAGTAATACCCCAGCCGTAACGCTGATTTCTACGTAAGCCCGACCATTGGTCGGGCTTTTTTGTGAACTCTGATGCTTATTTAATTGCGCGAATTATTTGAGGGAAATGTGAAGGCAGTCAAAACGCGAGGTCAATGAGAGACAATTCTGTTCAAGGAGGAATTATCCTGGCGCTGAACGATGCCGTATACTCAATGCATAAACAATACTAATTCAAAGAAACATCTCTTACCGCCTCTCAGGCATCCATGATGCCGGGAGGACCGGGTCACACAAATTGAGGAAGCGTTCATGGAAAAGAAACATATCTACCTGTTCTGTTCTGCTGGGATGTCGACATCACTGCTGGTATCGAAAATGCGCGCCCAGGCCGAGAAGTATGAAGTGCCGGTGATTATTGAAGCATTTCCGGAGACCCTGGCCGGTGAAAAAGGTCCTGATGCCGATGTCGTATTATTAGGCCCACAAATTTCCTATATGTTGCCGGATATTCAGCGTTTACTACCCAATAAACCCGTAGAAGTCATTGATTCTGTTTTGTACGGTAAGATCGATGGATTAGGTGTTCTGAAAGCGGCCGTTGCGGCCATTAAGAAAGCTGCTGCACAATAATTTTTATTTTAAAACTCGACATATTTCGGATAGCAGCGGTTAAAATTTCGTGAGGGTGTGTTTTAGCTGTTTGCTGTCCGAAATACCCAGAGTTTATTTTCCCGTCAAAGAGTAATTTCATCTATCATTGCCGCAATGATTATATTGCGGCCTTAAAGGGTATTTATTATGAGTAAAGTGATTGACTCGCTTGAAAAGGTACTCCTTCCTTTTGCCGTCAAAATAGGAAGGCAGCCCCACGTCAATGCAATTAAAAACGGCTTTATTAAGTTAATGCCATTGACGCTAGCCGGGGCAATGTTTGTTTTAATTAACAACGTATTTTTGAGTTTCGGTGACGGCTCCTTCTTTTATTCAATGGGTATCCGTCTGGATGCCTCCACCATAGAAACGCTTAACGGTTTTAAAGCTATTGGCGGTAACGTTTATAACGGTACGCTCGGCATTATGTCGCTAATGGCGCCTTTCTTCATCGGTTCCGCGTTAGCTGAAGAGCGTAAAGTGGACCCGATGGCCGCCGGTTTATTGGCCGTGGCGGCATTTATGACCGTCACGCCTTATAGCGTCGGTGAAGCCTACGCCGTTGGCGCTAACTGGTTAGGCGGCGCCAATATTATTTCCGGTATTGTGATCGGTCTGGTCGTTGCCGAGATGTTCACCTTTATCGTACATCGCAATTGGGTGATTACGCTGCCGTCCAGCGTGCCGGCTTCGGTTTCCCGTTCATTCTCGGCGGTTATCCCGGCATTCATTATCCTCTCGATAATGGGGATTATCTCCTGGGCGTTGACCCACTGGGGGACGAACTTCCACCAGATCATCATGGACACGATCTCCACGCCGCTGGCCTCAATGGGCGCCGTCGTAGGCTGGGCATACGTTATTTTCACCTCGCTGCTGTGGTTCTTCGGCGTACACGGGTCGCTGGCGCTGTCGGCGCTGGATAGCGGGATCATGACGCCGTGGGCGCTGGAAAACATCGCAACCTACCAGCAGTACGGTTCCGTCGAGGCCGCGCTGGCCGCGGGTAAGAGCTTCCATATGTGGGCCAAGCCGATGCTTGATTCCTACATCTTCCTTGGTGGTACCGGCGCGACTCTGGGCTTAATCATCGCCATCTTTATCGCTTCACGTCGTGAGGATCATCGTCAGGTGGCCAAACTGGCGCTGCCGTCAGGCATCTTCCAGATTAACGAACCCATCCTGTTCGGCCTGCCGATTATTATGAACCCGGTGATGTTTATCCCGTTCATTCTGATTCAGCCTCTGCTGGCGGCTATCACCATGACGGCTTACACCCTGGGCATCATCCCGCCGATTACCAATATCGCGCCGTGGACCATGCCGACCGGTTTAGGCGCCTTCTTTAACACCAACGGTAGCGTCGCGGCCCTGCTGCTGGCCCTGTTCAACCTTGCCGTATCCACCCTGGTCTACCTGCCGTTTGTGGTGATCTCTAACAAAGCGCAGGGCGTTATTGAGCAGGAAGAGAGCGAAGAAGATATCGCTAACGCACTGAAATTCTAATATTAAGCGGTACGGGAGGTTTCCCGTACCGTCCAGGAAATAAGGGAGTCATTATGTTTGATCTGGATAACATCGCAGCAGAAGAGAGCGCGGTTAACGACCTCGAAGAGGTGGTGATGGGGCTGATTATCAACTCCGGACAAGCGCGTAGCCTGGCTTATGCCGCGCTTAAGCAGGCAAAGCAGGGAGATTTCGCGGCGGCCAAAGCGATGATGGAACAGTCGCGCATGGCGCTGAGCGAAGCGCACCTTGTCCAGACGCAACTGATTGAGAGCGACGAGGGCGAGGGCAAAATGAAGGTGAGTCTGGTGCTGGTTCATGCGCAGGATCATCTGATGACCTCAATGCTGGCTCGTGAGCTGGTTGCCGAATTGATTGAGCTGCACGAGAAGGTACAATAGGTCATCGACACGATGAGGCAGCCAAAGATGATGACCACTGAAATCAGTACCGCCCGGGAGCAACAACTCTTTAACGGCAAGAACTTTCATGTGGTCATCTACAACAAAACGGAGAGCGTAAGCGGGCTTCACCAGCATGATTACTACGAATACACCATCGTTTTAACCGGGCGCTATTATCAGGTTATTAATGGCAAACGGGTGCTGCTGGAGCGCGGGGATTTTGTCTTTATCCCAATGGGGTCGCATCACCAGAGTTTTTATGAATTTGGCGCGACGCGCATTCTTAACGTCGGTATCAGCAAAAGTTTCTTTGAGAAACACTATCTGCCGCTGCTGCCGTTTGGTCTCGTCGCCTCTCAGGTCTATGCCGTTAAAAGTACTTTTCTCAGTTATATTGAGTCGGTTATTGCATCACTGAATTTTCGCGAAACTGAATTTGACGAATTTATCGAACTGGTGTCTTTTTACACCCTGAATCGTTTGCGGCACTATCGTGAAGAGCCTACCGAAGATGTTATTCCGCAGTGGTTGAAAAATACCGTCGAGGGTATGCACGATAAGCTTAAATTTGGCGAGGGGGCGCTGGAAAATATGGTTGAGCTTTCCGGTAAAACGCAGGAGTACTTAACCCGCGCAACCCAGCGATATTATGGCAAAACGCCGATGCAGATGATTAACGATATTCGCATCAACTTCGCGAAGAAACAGTTAGAGATAACCAACTACTCGGTGACCGATATCGCCTATGAGTCGGGGTACAGTAGCCCAAGTCTGTTTATTAAAACATTCAAGAAGCTGACTTCCTTTACCCCCAGCAGCTATCGGAAACACCTCACCAGTATTAATTAACCGGGCGCGGAATAGTCCGCGCGGTCTAAATATTCAAATTAACTGTCCGTATTTACGCGGAGAGCGGGTGCCGCATATGCGCTATCCGCAAGGGAGAAAATAATGAGCCAGAAATTGAAAGTAGTGACAATCGGCGGCGGCAGCAGCTATACCCCGGAATTACTGGAAGGATTCCTGAAGCGTTATCATGAACTGCCAATTAGCGAACTGTGGCTGGTGGATGTCGCTGAAGGGCAGGAAAAGCTCGATATTATCCACGCGCTGTGCCAGCGCATGGTGGAAAAAGCCGGCGTTCCGATGAAAGTCTACAAGACCCTGGATCGCCGCGCGGCGCTGGAAGGCGCCGATTTCGTCACCACCCAGCTGCGCGTTGGCCAGCTTAAGGCGCGCGAGAAGGACGAGCGTATCCCGCTGAGCCACGGCTATTTAGGCCAGGAAACCAACGGCGCGGGCGGATTGTTTAAAGGTCTGCGCACCATTCCGGTCATTTTTGACATTGTGAAAGATGTTCAGGAAGTCTGTCCGAACGCCTGGGTGATTAACTTTACCAACCCGGCGGGCATGGTAACCGAAGCGGTTTATCGGCATACCGGCTTTAAGCGCTTTATCGGCGTGTGCAATATTCCTATCGGCATGAAGATGTTTATCACCGACGTGCTGAAGCTGGCTCCGAGCGATGAGCTCAATATCGATCTGTTTGGTCTCAACCATCTGGTGTTTGTTCGCGATGTGCTGGTCAACGGCGTTTCACGCTTTGACGAGCTGCTTGACGGCGTAGCGTCGGGTCGATTGAGCGCAAACTCGGTGAAAAATATCTTTGATTTGCCGTTTAGCGAAGGGCTGCTCCGGTCGCTGCGCCTGATCCCTTGCTCCTATCTGCTCTACTACTTTAAGCCAAAAGAGATGCTGGCGATTGAAATGGGCGAGTACTACAAAGGCGGCGCGCGCGCGCAGGTAGTGCAGAAAGTTGAGAAACAGCTTTTCGAGCTCTATAAGGATCCGGATCTGAACGTGAAACCGAAAGAGCTGGAGCAGCGCGGCGGGGCCTATTACTCCGACGCCGCCTGTGAAGTGATTAACGCCATTTACAATGATAAGCAGGCCGAGCATTACGTTAACGTGCCGCATCACGGCCACGTCGATAATATCCCGGCCGACTGGGCGGTAGAGATGACCTGTACGCTGGGTCGCGATGGCGCCAAACCGACGCCGCGCATTACGCACTTCGATGAGAAGGTGCTGGGTCTGATTTACACCATTAAAGGTTTTGAAGTCGCGGCAAGCGAAGCGGCTATCAGCGGTAAACTGGACGATGTGCTGCTGGCGCTTAATCTAAGCCCGCTGATCCACTCCGATCGCGATGCTGAAAAGCTGGCGCGGGAGATGATCCTCGCGCACGAGCAGTGGCTGCCAAACTTTGCGGCGACTATCGAAAAACTGAAACAGTAACGGGAGCGGCTCATGGAACGCGTGTTAATCGTCAATGCTGATGATTTTGGCCTCAGCAGGGGGCAAAACTACGGCATTATCGAAGCTTGCAAGAACGGTGTGGTCACCTCCACGACGGCGCTGGTCAACGGCGCGGCGATTAGCCACGCTGCCCAGCTTAGCCGCTGCGTCCCCGAACTGGCGGTGGGGATGCATTTTGTCCTGACGCTGGGCGAACCGCTATCGGCGATGCCGGGGCTAACCCGCGAAGGGCGTCTCGGTAAGTGGATTTGGCAGATGGCGGAAGAGGACAGCCTGCCGCTGGACGAAATCGCCCACGAACTGGAGCAGCAGTATCAGCGCTTTGTCGAGCTGTTTGGCCATGAACCGACGCATATCGACAGCCATCACCATGTGCATATGATCGCGCAGATCTACCCCATCGTCGCGGCGTTCGCCCGCGAGAAGGGCGTGGCGCTGCGGATCGACCGCCAGCTGGCGACGCTGTCAGGCCTGGCGCAGGATGCGGCGCGCAGCAGCGAAGGGTTCGCCAGCGAGTTTTACGGGGAAGGGGTTTCGGAAGCGCTGTTTCTGCAAACCCTGGATGCCTCTATCCGCCGCGGTGAGACGTCGCTGGAGGTAATGTGCCATCCGGCGTTCGTGGATAACACGATTATGGGCAGCGCCTATTGCTATCCGCGTCTGACCGAGCTGGATGTGCTGACGAGCGAGTCGCTAAAATCGGCGATTACCGAGCGCGGTTACCGGCTCGGAACCTATCGCGATGTATAAAGGCAAGTCAAAAGCCCGGCATTTCTGCCGGGCATCTTTTTTATGCCGGGATCGCGGCGATTTTGGCGCTTCTTGACCACACCCGATGCGCCGCCATCAGGGTAATCAGTTCATCCAGCGCCTGGCTATCAATGGCATCCGTCTCAACAACGCCTTCTTCACCCTGGCTGGCAATCTGCAGTGGCGCTTTGCACTGCCGGGCATCGCCTGCCAGAAGAATCGGTTTCAGGTGTTTGTAGGCTTCCAGCAGGTAATAGTGGAAATCGCCGTTGTTGCTCAGGCTTTGCAGATCGCCGCCGGGAACGATAACCGCATCGACGGTTAACGAGGGCGACCCGGCAAAGGTTCCGGCCACCGGAAGCTCGCTACCGTCATCGGCCTTCACTTTACCCATTCGGGAATAGAGCAGTTTGGCATGTACTCCGTGCGCCTTCAGCGTCTTCAGCAGCGCCAGCAGCTCTTTCGCGACCGGCCGATCGTTAAGCAGTACCGCTACCACCCGGCCTTTAACGTCGCCGCTGGGAATGGCGTACAGGCTTAAGGTCGGATCTTTCTTCAGGCCGTTAACATCCGGCGGCGGGGTGATGCTGCGCTGCTCGTCGGTGAGCTCAATCCCCAGATTTTTGCCCACCGCCTGAGCCAGCTGCAGGTCGATATGCGCCAGCTGATCGACCACCCGCTCGCGGATCCACTCCCTGACGACCTTGCTCAGTTCGAAACTAAAGCCGTCGATAATATGCTGCTGCTCAATAGGCGTCTGGCTACGCCAGAACAGCAGGGGATGAGAGTAGTACTCGCCAAACGAGGGGCTGCGCTGGCGAATTTTTTCTCCGTCAACCCGCTCGGCATAGGATTCAAAGCCGCCGCGTTTAGCGGCTGGCGGCGTCTCCCGCGGCCAGTTATCGTTAATGGAGTTGGGCTCGTAGTTTGCCGGGTTGGTATCAATATCCATCCGGTGCATGCCGTCGCGCTGGAAGTTATGGTACGGGCAGGTGGGCTTATTGATCGGGATTTCATGGAAATTCGGCCCGCCGAGGCGGCTAATCTGCGTATCGGTATAGGAGAAGAGTCGGCCCTGAAGCAGCGGGTCGTTGCTGAAGTCTATCCCCGGAACGATATGCCCAGGATGGAACGCCGCCTGTTCGTTTTCGGCAAAAAAGTTATCCGGGTTGCGATTGAGGACCATCTTACCGACGCGCTGCACCGGGACCAGCGCTTCCGGAATCAGCTTGGTGGGATCCAACAGATCGAAATCAAAAGCAAACTCGTCCTCTTCCGGGATCAGCTGTAAGCCCAGTTCGTACTCAGGATAATCGCCGGCTTCAATTGCTTCCCATAAATCACGGCGGTGGAAATCAGGATCGCGACCGGTCAGCTTTTGCGACTCGTCCCAAACCAGAGACGCTTTGCCTGCCACGGGCTTCCAGTGAAAACGTACGAAGGTGGCTTTGCCTTGCGCGTTAATCAGGCGGAAGGTGTGGATGCCGAAGCCCTCCATCGTGCGGTAGCTGCGGGGCAGTCCGCGGTCGGACATTGCCCACATCACGTTATGCAGCGTTTCCGGCTGTAGCGAGACATAATCCCAGAACGTGTCGTGCGCGCTTTGCCCCTGCGGGACGGCCCAGTGTGGCTCAGGTTTCACCGCATGAACAAAATCAGGGAATTTGAGCGCATCCTGGATAAAAAAGATCGGCGTATTGTTGCCGACCAGGTCGAAAATCCCTTCGTCGGTATAAAACTTGGTGGCAAAACCGCGGATGTCGCGGACCGTATCGGCGGAGCCTGCGCCGCCCTGAACGGTTGAAAAGCGGACGAAGACCGGCGTTTTTTTCTCCGGGCTGGAGAGGAAATCGGCTTTGGTGATGTCGCTTAAATCGCTGTACGCCTGGAAATAGCCGTGCGCAGCGGAGCCGCGGGCATGGACGATCCTTTCCGGAATGCGCTCGTGGTCGAAGTGGGTGATTTTTTCACGCAGGATAAAATCTTCCAGCAGCGTGGGGCCGCGTTTACCCGCGCGCAGCGAGTTTTGATCGTCAGCGATGCGAACGCCCTGGTTGGTGGTGAGGGCAAAATCCTCACCGCCTTTGCGATGCTTTTCGAGGGCATCAAGCTTTTCGCTGTGCGTATCCGGGGCTTTCATACTGCCCGGCGCGGTCGGCTCTTCGCCTGGGGCGGTGGGATGCGGCGTGGGCCGCCAGTTCTGGTCTTCGGGGGCCAGGGCATCCAGACCAGGTTTTGCTTCCCGGTCATCGTGAACCGGTGATTGATGGGGTTGTGGGTTAGGGTGTTTATCAGACATTGCGTGCTCCTGCTTTCATTACTGAAAATGGTCATTGCTAAACCAAAACCCTTCTAATTGTAGAACATCATTTCAAGAACATATTTTTATAAGAGTTTTGCTACTAAAGGGCCGCAAGCAGGGGGCGACGAAAGGGGGCGCTTTCGGCTATGATAAGGGTTTCCGTTTCCCGCTGTGTTTAGTGAATCTATTTGTGATGAAACCACTTCGCCAACAAAATCGTCAGGTCATTAGCTACGTGCCTCGAGTGGAGCCTGCGCCGCCGGAACACGCCGTCAAAATGGATGGTTTTCGCGACGTCTGGGCTCTGCGGGGTAAGTACGTTGCCTTTGTGCTGATCGATGAACACTTTCGCCGTTCCCCACCGTTTAACGTGCCGGAAGCGGCGCAGCGCTGGGCGACGCAAATGAGGCAGGAAGGCGAAATTGACGGCTGAGGCTGCAGGGGAAATAAAAAAACCGCTGATATTTCAGCGGTTTTTTGTTTTGATAACCTGAAGATGGCATCAGCTTAGCGGTGCGCCAGCTCGGCATCTTCTTCGCTATCGAGAATAGTTTTATCGGTTTGACGCAGCCACTGGCTGGTCAGGGTGCCGGCGGTCATAGACCCGCTCACGTTCAGCGCGGTACGGCCCATATCGATGAGCGGCTCCACCGAGATCAGCAGCGCCACCAGCGTGACAGGCAGGCCCATCGCTGGCAGGACGATCAGGGCGGCAAAGGTCGCGCCGCCGCCTACGCCCGCGACGCCGGCGGAGCTGACGGTCACGATGCCTACCAGCGTTGCAATCCACAGCGGATCGAGCGGGTTGATACCGACGGTTGGCGCGACCATTACCGCCAGCATCGCCGGATAAAGACCCGCGCAGCCGTTCTGGCCGATGGTGGCGCCGAACGAGGCGGAGAAGCTGGCGATAGACTCCGGCACGCCCAGACGACGCGTTTGCGCTTCCACGTTCAGCGGAATCGACGCGGCGCTGGAGCGGCTGGTAAAGGCGAAGGTCAGCACCGGCCAGACTTTACGGAAGTACTTCAGCGGGCTCACGCCGTTCACCGCCAGCAGCAGACCGTGCACCACGAACATGATGCCCAGACCAATATAAGAGGCGATAACGAAGCTGCCGAGCTTGATGATGTCCTGCAGGTTAGAGCCCGCAACCACCTTGGTCATCAGCGCTAGTACGCCGTACGGCGTTAACTGCATCACCAGGCGTACCAGCTTCATCACCCAGCTCTGCAGCGTGTCGATGGCGGTGAGTACGCGCTGGCCTTTCGCTACGTCATCTTTCAGCAGCTTCAGCGCCGCGACGCCGAGGAACGCAGCGAAGATAACGACGCTGATAATCGACGTCGGGTTCGCGCCGGTCAGATCGGCAAACGGGTTTTTCGGCACAAAAGAGAGGATCAGCTGCGGGACGCTCAGGTCCGCGACTTTACCGGCGTAGTTGCTCTGAATGGCGTTGAGGCGGGCGGTTTCCGCGCTGCCCTGAACCAGACCTTCGGCGGTGAGGCCAAACATATTGGTCACCAGTACCCCGACCAGCGCCGCAATCAGCGTAGTGAACAGCAGGGTACCGATGCTGAGGAAGCTGATTTTACCCAGCTGCGAAGCATTGTGCAGACGGGCCACCGCGCTCAAAATCGAGGCGAAAACCAGCGGCATGACGATCATCTGTAGCAGCTGAACATAGCCGTTACCGACGATATTGAACCACTGGATAGAGTCCTTCAGCACCTGGCTGTCGGAACCATAGATAAGCTGTAGCGCCAGGCCGAAAACCACGCCGATAACCAGACCGACCAGCACTTTTTTAGCGAGGCTCCACTGTTTATGCCGGGTTTGGGCCAGCGCCAACAGTAAAACCGCGAACACGACAACGTTCGCTATTAATGGAAAGTTCATCCCCGTTCTCCTGATAACTTTTATAACCAGGTTGGTCAATAACCAACTCTTATGACGGCAAGGGTAGCAGAAGGCGTAATTCGTTACTTATATTCAAATGGAATTGATTATAACTAATTGATTAATTCGCTGGTTTATCGCCCAGACTGGTGGCTAATAAAGCGATTAAAGGTAGTTTGCAGCGAATTAATCATATCCGATGACCAGCGAACGGCGCTGTTTTCGGCAACGTTTTGCGGCATCCACACGGCATAGATGAACAGCGCCATGCACAGCGCGCGCTCCAGCTGGTTGCCCTTGCGCGGCGCGAGGAGGGGCAGACGAAAACGCCAGCGGCAGGGCCAGAGCAGCGGAACGCCCGCTGGGGTGAGCATGTCGGCGAGAATATGGCTGAGATAGCCCAGAACCAGACCCTGAACCGCATCTGCCGGAACTATCCAGCTTTCCGGCACTTTCAATGAGAAAATCGCGACCGCGCCAAAAACCACCAGCAGGCTATGGGTGAAGCCGCGATGGCCGAAGGCGCGCGCTATCGGTTTTGATATCCAGCTTAAGCGCTGGCCGAGAAATGACTTCGGGTGATCGATATCCGGCAGCAGACAGGTCAGGATGGCGGAAGGAACAATATGCCACCAGTCGCCCTGGGCCAGCACGGGCGTTAATTCCGCATTTTTCGCAAATACCGCGCAGGCGATAGAAAAGAGGAGGTGGCCTTCCGCCGTCATGATAAAAACCCTAAACTGTCAATTCATACAGTATAGGGTTTTTATACAGTGTGCGAAAGAGGTGACGGTGTAACTCTTTGTCACAAAATCATCAGCGCGCCAGCCAGCCGCCATCCACCGCCAGGGTATAGCCGCTGATGTAATCCGCCGCCCTGGAGGCGAGGAAGACGACCGGCCCCTGGAGATCATCCGCAACCCCCCAGCGCCCGGCCGGAATACGGTCGAGGATCGCTTTGCTACGCTCGGCGTCATCGCGCAGCTGTTGGGTATTATTGGTCGCCATATACCCCGGCGCAATCGCGTTAACGTTGATGCGATGCCCGGCCCATTCGTTGGCCATCAGGCGGGTGATGCCCAGTACGCCGCTTTTTGACGCAGTGTAGGATGGCACCCGAATACCGCCCTGAAACGAGAGCATTGAGGCAATGTTCACGATTTTCCCGCCGTCACCCTGCTGGATAAACTGCCGGGCGACCGCCTGCGAAAGGAAGAACACCGACTTCAGATTCAGATTCATCACGTCGTCCCAGTCCTTTTCGCTAAAGGAGAGCGCATCGGCGCGACGGATGGTTCCCGCATTGTTGACCAGAATATCGACCCGGCCCATGGCGGCCACGGCCTGAGTCACTATGTCTTCAATCTCATCCTGCCGGCTCAGATCGGCCTGGATAGCGGTAAAGCGGCGGCCCAGCGCCTGGACCTTTTCTGCGGTTTCATGGGGGATCCGGCGATTCACGCCGACGATATCGCACCCGGCCTGCGCAAGGCCTAACGTCATTCCCTGGCCCAGCCCGGTATCACAACCCGTCACGATGGCGACCTTGCCCGCAAGGTCAAAGGCGTTCAGTACCATATGCACCTCTGTATGCTGATTTCATGCGTCAAATAACGCCGTTGAGATAAGCATAGAGGGCGGAAGAGGAAAAAACAATTAAAAATGAAACGGTGTTTTATTTTTGTGATGATGGGATGATGCCGCTCTCCCATCATCACCGGCAGGATTAACCGAGCAGGTCGCCCGGCGTGAGGGACTCAAGCGTAGCAAGCTTCACGTCAGCCAGCACGAAGCGCGGGTCGCGGCTGTTTTCCGCTTCCGGTACCACGATAGACCGCATCCGCGCTGCTTTGCTGGCAATCATACCGTTGACCGAGTCTTCCAGCGCCACGCAGTTCATTGGGCTGACGCCAAGACTGACGGCGCAGTTCAGATACACCTGCGGATGCGGTTTGCTGAACGGCAGCATTTCCGCGGAAGCGAGGGCGTCAAACTGGTCGCGCAGTTCAAACATGGTGAGGACTTTTTCCAGCATCCGCAGCGGCGATGCCGACGCGAGGCCGATTTTTAGCCCCTGGGCTTTGCACAATGCTACCGCCTGGCGCGCGCCGGGAAGAAGCGGACGCGCTTCTTCCACCAGCTGGATGGCGCGATTGATGATCCGCGCGGTGACTTCCGCGCGATCCGGGCCTTTCCACGGCTGCTGGGCAAACCACAGGTCGACGACTAAATCGATGCGCAGCCCCAGAATATCCGGCATTTCATGGCGGCGGCTGATATCCACCCCCAGGCTTGCCATCACCTCCAGCTCTGCTTTATCCCACAGCGGCTCGGAATCAATCAGTAAACCATCCATATCAAAAATCGCGGCGTGAATCTGGCGCCTGGCTGACATAAGTCCCTCTCCTTGTAGCGTAAATAGATAACGAATCGGCACTCATGGTATATCATACCGCGCATTATTGGGCGAAATTCGCCGACGAAGGTAGACTTAGAGTGGATAGGCGTCTTAACAAGGGGAACCCATGACGTATCAACAAGCTGGACGCGTTGCAGTACTTAAACGTATTTTGGGGTGGGTGGTATTTATCCCGGCGGTTATCTCGACGCTGATTTCCGTGCTGAAGTTTATGTACGAGCACAGTGAGAAAAAACCGGGCATTGACGCGGTGATGATGGACTTCGCTCATGTGATGATTGAGATGATGCGTTTTAATACGCCGTTCCTCAATTTCTTCTGGTACAACTCGCCGCTGCCGGACTTTAAGCACGGTATGAACATTGGCTTCTGGGTCATCTATATTCTGGTGTTTGTCGGCATGGCGCTGCAGGCGTCCGGGGCGCGGATGGGGCGCCAGGCGAAATTTCTGCGCGAAGGCGTGGAGGATCAGCTGATTCTGGAGCAGGCGAAAGGGGCCGAAGGGCTGACGCGCGAGCAAATCTCCGAACGCGTGGTGGTGCCGCGTCATACCATCCTGGTGCAGTATTTTCCGCTTTACGTTTTGCCGGTGGTCATTATTGTACTGGGCTACTTCTTCTTCTCTTTACTCGGTTTTCTGTAAACGATCGGCCCGGTTGTGCCGGGCCGGCTGCATTACAGGGCGGGCAGGGCGCGAGGCTTGCCCTGATTATCCACCGCGACGTAGATAAACAGCGCTTCGGTCGCTTTATAGCGCTGGCCGATAGGCTCAGACGATACTTTCTTGACCCACACTTCCATATTAATGGTTATCGACGTGTTGCCGCGCTTCACACAGTTGGCGTAGCAGCATACGACATCGCCAACCGCCACCGGGCGTAAAAAGGTCATGCCGTCGACGCGGACGGTCACGACGCGGCCGTGGGCAATCTCTTTGGCCATAATGGCGCCGCCAATATCCATCTGCGACATCAGCCAGCCGCCGAAAATATCGCCGTTAGCGTTGGTGTCCGCCGGCATCGCCAGGGTGCGTAAAACCAATTCGCCCTTCGGCGCAAGATCTGTTGTTGTCATTCTATACTCTGTACTAGTCAAAGATGATCAGGCGCGATGCTACTATGAAAATGGCGTCGAGAGAATAGGGAATACGCCCGCGATAGCGGGCGTGAAGGGTCAGAAGGAGATCGTGACGCCAGCGTAGTAGGCGCGGCCCGGTTCGTTATAGGTCGAAGCGCCTTCGTTTTCACGATAAATTTGCTTATCAAACAGGTTGCTAATCCCGGCGTTCAGGCGCAGGTCTTTCATTAGCTGATAGTTGCCGCCGATACCCACCACGGAATAAGAACCGACTTCATTGGTAGCCAGCACCCCGTTTTCATTACGAATTTCCGCATATTCGCGCGGTTTCTGCCGACCGTACAGGGTCCAGTTGACGTTCGCCGAAAACTTACTGGTCACCTGCCAGTCAAGCAGGGTATTGATGGTGTATTTCGGAATTACGGACAGCGGGTTTCCGGTATCTTTGTTTTCCGATTTGATCATATAAGTGGCGTTGGTGCGCCAGCTGAGCGTATCGGCAATAACCGGAACCAGCAGCGTGCCTTCAAGGCCTTCGACGACCGCTTTCCCGCCATTCTCCCACTGCAGGATATTCGCTCCGCTGGCGGTATTACCCAGCACCTCGGTGCCGGAGACAATCTTGTTTTTGTAATCGTTGCGGAACCAGGTGACGCCAGCGTTGTAACCGTTGAGATTAAACTCAAGACCAATCTCTTTATTGATGCTGATTTCCGGGTCGAGATCCGGGTTACCCAAAAGATAGCAGTTGCCATCGGCAATACTTATCGGGCAGCCGTTTCCGCGCGTGGAAAGCAGGTAGCCTTCGCTCGACTGATACAGATTCGGCGCTTTAAACTCGCGGGCAATACCTGCTTTGACCTTAAACATATCCCCCAGATCCTGCGACAGGTTCAGACTCGGGCTCCAGTTGCTGCCGAAGTCGTTATGGTAGTCGAAGCGCAGACCCGGGATAATATTGGTGCCCGGCGTTGCCTCAATATTGTCTTCGAGATAGATACCGGTCAGCGTGGCGCTGTTCTTGGGGCTGCGTTGTGAAGGATCGCCGGACACCCCGGGGAGCGCATCCGTGGTGGTGGTGGCCTGCATGGACGCCGGATCGTTGAGCTCATCGCGATTCCACTCCATGCCCAGCGTCAGGGTCTGTTCAGCGAGCCAGTTGAAGGGGAGATTCACCTCGGCGGTTGAGCGCCACGACTCCAGGCGGCTGGTGTCATAAACATCGCTATTGATCATCCCTTCCACGCGACCGGTAGTACCCTCCTGCAGACGGGTATTGTTGGTTTTTTCGTAGTAGACGCCCGCCTTCGACTGGCCCCAGTCCCAGATCCCGTTATAGGTCAGCCCCCAGGTCTGTCGATACATCCGGTTTGTTTCCTGACCGTAGAGGGTATCCACCAGGCCATTGGGGCTCATATTACTGTTGCTATACTGGGTATCGCCGGCATAGATATTGCCCTGCCGGCTATAGGCGTAGCTAAAATCGATAATCTGCTGCGGCGTGACTTTCCACGACAGCAGGGCGTTAATATCTTTGTTGCGCACACCTTCGCGGCCCGCGGCATAAGATCCATTTTGCGCGCGGTTAATATCCCAGGCGTCGGGTTCGGTTTTGTTAATGTTGCCGTATAAACGCATGGTCAGGGCATCCCCGGCCAGCGGTCCGTTGAGGTTAAAATTAGCCCGGTTAGTGGAGCCTTCTTTGTTATTTTCCGGCTGATTGGTATAGAGCGAGAGCGAGCCGTGCCAGTCGTTGGTGGGGCGTTTGGTGATGATATTGACCACGCCGCCCGCGGCGCCTGAGCCGTAGCGCGCTGCGGCAGGGCCGCGCAGAACTTCAATGCGTTCCACCATTTCCGGCGGCACCCAGTTGCTGTCGCCGCGGGTATCGCGCTCGCCGCGCCAGCTATAGCGCACAGAATTGCGGGAAGTGACGGGCACGCCATCAATAAGGATCAGCGTGTTTTCCGGCCCCATACCGCGAATATCTATTTGACGATTGTTGCCGCGGCTGCCGCTGGCGCTGTTGCCGGTCAGGTTTACGCCGGGCATTTTACGAATAATTTCTGAGAGGTCGTTAACCGGCGGATCTTTGGCGATATCTTCCGCGGTGATGATCGAGACGCCCGGCTGCTGCTTCAGCGCCTCTTCGGCGGTTCCCCGTACCACCATGGTTTCGGTATCCTGCTCCACTTCTTCGGCAAAGCCAGCCGGACTGAACAAGCCTGCGATGGCCAGAGCGAGGGGAGTGGTTATGTGCTGTTTCTGCGGTCTCATGATAAATATCCCTATAAAAGCGGGTGAAATTGAGATCGAGAATATCAATGATAATAATTATCATTACAATAACACTGCGTTAATCTCCACAAAATCCTCACATTTGCCGCAACTTTCCGTGATCCGGCAGATATCATGAAGAAAACGGTTTTTTAATCCTGTTCAGAGAGCATAACAGTAGATCAAGGGGGGAGACGGCACGCAGAGCTGCGTGCCGGGAGAATGGCAGCTTAATGATTGTCGTCCTGCGGCATATGGCGATAGATATAAACGCCGCTCAGCAGGGTGAAGACCAGCGTCAGCGCGGTCAGGCCGAAGACCTTGAAGTTGACCCAGATATTCTGCGGCAGCCAGAAAGCGATGTAGATATTCGCCAGCCCGCAAAGAATAAAAAATACCGCCCAGGCCAGATTGAGCCGCGACCACACCTGCTGCGGAAGCGTCAGCTCTTTCCCCAGCATGCGCTGGATCAGCGGCTTTTTCATCACCCACTGGCTAAACAGCAGCGCGCTGGCGAACAGCACGTAGATAACCGTTACCTTCCATTTAATAAACTCGTCGTTATGGAAGAAGATAGTCAATCCGCCGAATACGGCGACCAGGACGAAGGTAATGAGCGCCATTTTTTCGACTTTGCGATAGCGTACCCAGCTGTAGATCAGCACGATGGCGGTGGCGATAATCAGCGCGGTTGTCGCGGCGTAAATATCATATAGCTTGTAGAATGCGAAGAAGACTACCAGCGGTAAAAAATCCAGAAACTGCTTCATACATCGATTCCGTCGTTCAGATCGGGGCAGAAATAGCCCGCCCCGGATTAAGTTAGTTGCGAATAAGCATATACAAGCGGAATAAATAGATCAGCAACAATGCAGAGATCAGATTACTGAGGGTATTTATTACCACCGCGCCAACGTTCGGCGTCAGGACCGCGAAGCTCGATGCAAACAGCAGCAGCAGCGTTTTCGCCAGCAGCCAGCCGATAATCGCCGGCGCCACCAGACGCACGTTGGCCCAGGCCAGACGCATACTGCCACGCATGGCGCTGAAAATGCCGATTTTATCCTGCACCAGCATAACCGGTGCGAAAGAGAGCACGATAGCCAGCAGGACGCCAGGCACCACCACCAGCATCATCCCCATCTGCACGATAAACGTCGTCAGCAGGATCAGCAGCAGCAGCTTTGGCAGCACCGGCGCGGAAGCGCCGATCGCGCGAAGGGCGCTGACCCGCTGACCGGCGGAGATCATTTGAATCATGAGCAGAACGCCGCCGGCAAGGATGGCGTTGCCTACAAGACCGGAGAAAGTGGAGGCCGCGGAGGCTCGCAGCAGGATTTGCTGCTGCTCAGGCGTCATGCTCTGAACCAGTTCAAACAGCCCGCCGCTACCCGCCAGGCTATCGCCCTGGCTTAATATCGACAGCTGTTCTTCACTGGGTGAAAAGGCATGGCCAAGTACTACCGTAATGAACGCGCATAGCAGCGCAATCAGTAGGATAGTAACGAACTGATTGCGGAAAAAGTTCCCGGTGTCACGGTAGACGGACTTCGCCGTGATAGACATGCATTCTCCTTGAGTATTGCAGGTGTTAACTAGCCGGCGATTGTACCGCAAATCGCGGCTGGGTAGCAGTCTCTGCTGCTGCGCGCTAAGTATATCTTTGTAAATAGAAGAGGAAATCAGCGAAGCGCTGTCTGGAGGACCATAAAGGAAGAAACTTGATACCATACGCTTATCACTGATTGTATTGAGAAAGTGAAAATTAATCTGGATCAATAAATGTTAAATTTGCCGACTTAATGTGATCTATGTTGGATCAAACATACCTCTTTGTATGTATATTCTTGCGCTGAATAACCATAATGAGGAAGTGGGTATGAAAAAGTTAGCAGCGGCGGTTGTTATTCTGAGCAGTCTTTCCGGCAGTAGCGTCTGGGCGCATGAAGCCGGTGAATTTTTTATTCGCGCGGGTTCGGCCACGGTCAGGCCGACCGAAGGCGCGGGCGGTACGTTAGGCAGCCTGGGGGGCTTTAACGTCAGCAACAATACGCAACTGGGTCTGACATTCACCTATATGGCAACCGAAAACATTGGCGTTGAACTGCTGGCCGCCACGCCGTTCCGGCATAAAGTCGGGACCGCGGCAACCGGCAATATTGCGACCGTTCACCATTTACCGCCGACGTTAATGGCGCAGTGGTACTTTGGCGATTCGAGCAGCAAACTGCGTCCTTACATTGGCGCGGGTATCAACTACACGACCTTCTTCGATGAGAGCGTGAACGATACGGGTAAAAAAACCGGTATCTCTGACCTGAGCCTGAAAGACTCCTGGGGAGCGGCAGGGCAGGTGGGGATGGACTATCTGATTAACCGCGACTGGCTGATTAACATGTCGGTGTGGTACATGGATATCGACACCACCGCCAACTATAAGCTGGCGGGCGCGCAGCAGCACGACAGTATTCGTCTGGATCCGTGGGTGTTTATGTTCTCTGCGGGATACCGGTTCTAAAGTCCCGGATAAAGCTGGTCGCAATGACCAGCTTTATTACGCTTTCTGACGCGTGGCGGATTTGCTTAAGCCTCCCCCGGAGCGGCTGCAGTAACGGCTACTCATTACCCCATTTATTCAGAAATACCGCGATATCATCAATGCGCTGGCGATCGATGCCCGCTTGTACGGCCATCTCTCCCTGCGCTTGCTCGCTGATTTCTTCGTTATTCATCAGGCGAGTAATCAACAGCTGGAAATAGCGCGCCAGAGGATCGCGTTCCGACTCGCTGACGGGCTCAGCGGACTCGGTCGAATACTCATCCGCAATGTCGTAATATTTCAGTGGTACTTCCTCGTGCATAAATCGCTCCCCGATTGACGTTGTGCCTGCATTTTCTGGCCTGAATAATATCACTCCTGTCGGGCTTTAGCTCAGGAACGACCAGAAAAACGCATGCCGAGCCCACACCATACGCAACGGGAAGGGTAACGCCCCGCTATCGGGGCGTAAGGATGTTCGTGCGACATGCGCTGGCCTTTATTAAGGCTATTGATACGGTTGTTCCGTTAGGAGAGTTATTACACACTTGGTTTCTAATGCTATGTTATTTGAGCTGCACGTTTAATGAGAAAACTCTTGCCGCGACACCATCGATTCTGAAATAAAAGCAAATAGCTTGTTGGAATAATACGCCGTGCTCTATGATGCCTTTGCCTGTAAATGTTTTTTCTTTTATATCTAGGGTGCCTTATGAGTAATTTACTTCTTTTATTTATCTCCATCTTGCTATTGGTTATTTCCATATACAATGGCGTGGCTTATTTTAATGAGATCAGAAGACGACGTAATGTGTTTCGTTGTTTTTATACTTCTGACGATCGTGACGCTAGGTCATAAACTGTTTTCTTTTCTCTAGCACGTTTAGAAACTTATTAAGATCGGTATTGCTTTCAATCTTAAAGTCATGCATGACATTTTTCTTGTGAGAATACACTGTTTTATAGTTAATGTTCAATTTATTCGCAATTTCCAGCTGGTTAAGTCCAAGACTCAGGGCATGAACGACCTTTGACTGCGCCTGGGTCAGCGATTTATAGGGACAGTTAATGCAGCGGATAGTCTGCGGGCGATATCCTGTTTCATTGTCCGTCCAGGTGAATGCATAAACATGAAGTTTTATTTTATTTCTTATCACCGGAAGCGAATCACCTTTATATAAAAACAAACAATCTTTAGTACAGTTGGGGAGTTCACTTTCCGAACATTGATTTTCCCTTTCCTGAAGAATAAACAGTAAGCTTTTCGTGGCTTTATATTTCAACTCATCATGACATAAAAATATTTCTCCGGGTGCCATTTCGGTGAATATGATCTGAGCCTCTGCGATGTTACCAGGGGTGTAGCTATCTACAAAAATGAGGTTTTCCTCGTGAGCTACGCTTTCCTGCATCAGCTGCTTGATGGCATATCGGGTGTAGATATTTTTGGTATTGATTAAAATGGTTATCATAAATAAAGGTTCGCATGCTTATGAATAAATAAATCAGAATTAAAATAGTGTCAGGGCCTGATAATGGCCGTACGTAAAACTAAGAGGTCTAACGGTAATGAGTGGTTTAACAAACTGTAAATAAGATATTGTAGAGGTTTTTAAAAAGCAATATTTCTATAGTAAATGAGAATTCAGATATTTTTCATGGGAAAAATCTTATCTTTCAAATAGATAATAAGCCTTTTTGAGTTTTTTGACTGAGAACGTTTTTATTTATTTTTGTCGTGCACGAAAAGCTTAGTGTCCGTATTGCTTTACTGGTAAGATTTTGGCTGAGGATGAATTGGTCAGGGTATTCTTAAAAGCAATGAAACGGGCAATTTTTAATGAGGTGGTGGAGTGGATTGAATCCCGCCTGACAATCAATCCGTCCGTTGATGATATCGCCTGTGGGGTTGGGTATTCCCGGCGTTTTGTTTATAATCTGTTCCATGAGCATGCCGGCCTTCCCGTCGGGAAATATATTCGCATGCGCAGAATGACGCTTGCCGCCGGTAAGCTAAAGCTGACTCAGCAATCAATTTCATCGATTGCCTGTTTACTGCACTTTGATTCTCATCAAACCTTTTCCCGTGAGTTTAAAAAAACCTTTGGACTTAGTCCCGGAGCGTACCGGGATTCGACCTGTTGGGATATGTCGTTACTTTATCAGAAAGTGGCACCGCAGGGCGATGGCGTACCGGCACCTTACCTTTGTTTTCTTGAAGAACAGTCGTTTGCTGGATATGGATTCAACTATACGCTATCTCTGACTGATGATATCGCTACGCGAAAAGAGGTCACCCGGAGAAAAATTGCCGGCGGCGCGACAGGCGCAGACCGCGATATCTACATTCTCTCTGCATGTTCTCCCGCTGCGCACAATATATATAAAACAGCGATCAATGGATTCATCGGCACACCGTTTAATTCGCGGGCGGCTTCTTTTCGTGAGATACGGGTCGCTAAACGTGGGCTATACCTTGGTCTTGAATTTAGTGGCTCATGGGAAGACTTTATTTTTCTTTCGAATCATGTATATCTGAAATACCTTCCTGAACTGGGGCTGTATCGACGTGAAGGTTATGATATCGAACGTTTTGTCCCTCAGGAAAATATTGCTTTAGGAAACGACCGGCCCATTTACACCCTGCATTATTATGTCCCGGTCGGTTATATTTAGAAGATGGCAGCTTTGTCCAGTAAAAAGCGAAAATTGACTGCCATGAACCCGTCTGCAGTCCGTCAATACGCATAGACTTATCACCACGGCACGCGACATCCTCGATAATCCAGATACTCTAATCCGGGGCGGTTTTGTTTTTCCAGCAGGACGTTCACCAGCGAGGGGATGGTCTCGGCAATGGTGAGTGGGGCATTCTCGCCGCCGAGGGCCGTGCGGATCCAGCCCGGCGCCATGACCACCAGCGGATGCGATACGCAGGCAGGGCGGGCGGCAAAACTGCGCATAAACATATTCAGCGCGGCTTTACTCCCGCGATATAGCTCGCGCTGTCCGCCGGTATTATTGCTCAAACTGCCTTGTCCTGAAGACATAACGCCAATCAGCCCCTGCGGCAACACGACATCTTGCAGACTTTCTATTACCCGCATCGGCGCGAGCGCGTTGGTCAACATGACATGAATAAACTCTTCCGTCGCGATTTCGCCGATGGTTTGTGTCGGATCGCGGTTGGTGGTGCCCGCGTTGACGAACAGCATATCCAGCACGTTATCGCTAAGCGTTTCGCGCAGCGCCGCGATCCCGTCATTATCACAAATATCCAGCGCCTCAATACGAACCCGTCCAGGATACGCCCGGGCCAGATGATGCAGCGGCGTGGTTTGCGAGAGATCGCGTACGGTGCCGATGACCTGCCAGCCATGCAGCAGAAACTGTTCAGCCATGGCGTGCCCAAGCCCGCGTGAAGCGCCCGCGATCAATACTGTTTTAGTGGAAGCGGCCATTGGCATCACTCCGGCGTAAATAAATGATGGGATAAATATAGGCCGGTGCTGTAGCAGGCGGAAGGCGCAGCATTTGCAATAATAAAGTGCATCAGACGCCCTATCCCGGAGTGGAGAAAAGATGACCGATCCCGATTTTAATTTACTGACTGCGCTGGATGTACTGTTGAGCGAGAAGAGCGTTGCCGGGGCGGCAAAGCGGCTTGAGCTTAGCGCGTCGGCGATGAGCCGCACGCTGGCGCGCTTACGGCAGGTAACCGGCGACCCGCTACTGGTCAGGGCCGGGCGAAAAATGGTGCTGACTCCCCATGCGGAAAGTCTGCAGGCGCGGGCAAAAAATGTCGTCACTGAGATGCGCGCGGTGCTCAACGCTTCGCCTGCGCCGCTGAGTTTATCGACCCTTGAGAAGCGATTTACGTTACGTACCAATGAGGGATTTATAGACGTTTTTGGCCCGGCGCTGGTGAACGCTGTCGCACGAGAAGCGCCGGGCGTGACGCTCGAGTTTGTCGCGAAGCCGGAGAAAGATGCCCGATTTTTACGCGAGGGGCGGGTGGACCTGGAAATTGGCGTACTGGAAAATATGGGGCCTGAGATCCGCCTGCAGGCGCTGTTTCGCGATCGCTTTGTCGCCGCACTGGCAAAAAACCACCCGTTAGCCGCCTTTGCCGAACTGTCGCGAGAACAATTTGTTTCCGTAGGGCACGTCATAGCCTCCCGTCGCGGGGCGATCAGCGGGCCGGTTGATGAAGCGCTGGCGGCATATGGAATGAGCCGCAGAATTGCCGCGGTGGTGCCTGCGTTTTCCGCCGCGCTGGCCGTTGCCCGGGATGCTGAACTTATCGCCGTTGTCCCGGCCTCCTGCCTGCAGAGCGCGGCGGGAAAAGAGATGATCGGTTTTCCCCTCCCGGTGAGCACGCCGGAGATAACGGTGTCACAAATGTGGCATCCTCGCCAGGAGCATGAATTAGCGCATCGCTGGCTAAGGCAGCTGGTGCGCAGAGAGTGTCGGCAGCCATAAAAAAAGCCCGCACAAGTGCGGGCAAAAATACTGGAAGCAATGTGAGCAATGTCGTACCGAATACCTGAGTTGTTTACTCAACTACTCGGTAATGAGAAAGATAATATTTCTCATTTAAGATATCAACCCCAACTTTTGTGCGGAAGCGTTTTTTTTAATCGACGATAAAAACGGTGCGCTTCTGGCTGTTATCCTGCGGCCATGCCGCGGCGACCTCGCGAAGCGGCCGGGGAGTGGTGGCGATGGTAAACCCGCCAGTAACGGCAGCCTGCAGCATTTCCCCGATAGCGGCCAGCAGCTGGGACACTGAAAGGCTGCCAATACCGCTGCCCATCAGCTGCAGCGGCGCGGAGCGCAGTACCGCGCCGCTGAGCGCGATATCGGCGGCGGAAAGGGAACCGACCTGAATAAAACGTACCGGCGCATTTCCCGGGCTGTGCTTTGCCAGCGCTGGCAGCAAAAGTTCGGCGCTACGTCCCCACAGATAATCGACGACGACATCAATCTGCTGCGCCGCCAGTTCGGCAAACTGCGCCCGCAGGCTCGCCTCATCCTGACTTAAGTTCACGATCGCATCGGCTTCGAGCGCGGCCAGTTTCTCCCCGTTTCGCCCGCAGGCTATCACTTTTCTGGCGCCCAGAAAGCGGGCGACTTGCACCGCCAGCTGACCGGCGCTGCCCGTGGCGCCGTTGATCAATACGGTTTCGCCCGCTTTCAACCCGCCGCGCTTGACCAGCGCCGCCCAGGCCGACATACCCGGATTAGCCATTGCGGCGGCAGTGATATCGTCCAGTTCATCCGGCAGCGGCAGACAGTGGTTTAGGGCGACGGGAGCCCACTGCGCCATACTGCCCCAGGGCGCGGCGGGGAAGGCGAAATAGACGCGCCGCCCGTCGGGTAGTACGCCGGCGCCATCAATACCCGGGACAAAAGGCAGACGACCATCGAAACTATAATGTTTGCCGGAGGCCCGGCCTTTCACCACATGACTGATGGCGGCGGCGCGAACCTTGACTAACGCCTCACTCTCACCGGCGCGCGGATCGCTAAAATCGGACCAAACCGGCCCCTGCTGCAGGTCAAAAACCACGGCTGCTTTCATTGTCTTCTCCCCCTCTGGGATAGTTATGTGTAAAATGCACATATCAGCTAACGGCACTATACTCGGTTAACTAATATATGCAAGATGCACATAATAATTACGACATTAGCGACTTCCACGGCGCGCTGCTCGATATCATCAGCGTGATGAACCAACCGATGCGCGATGAGCAGATACTGCAGGCGGCCGAGGTCCAGCTCGATCGGACTCTCTTTCCGCTACTGGTGGCCGTCGGGCGCAGGGGACCCGTCGGGGTCGTTGAACTGGCGGACAGCCTTGGGCGCGACTACACCACCGTCAGCAGGCAGGTGAAGAAGCTGGAAGCCCAAGAGTTGGCGCGAAAGCAGCCCAATGCGAAAGACCGGCGGATTAGCGAAGTGACGCTCAGCGAAGCGGGCCAGGCGATGATTACACGCATTGCGCAAGCAAGAACGCGGCTGATGAATGAGGTGCTGGCAGGGTGGTCGCAAGATGATGTGCTGGCGCTGTTTCGTCTGACGCGCAAATATGCCGACAGCTTGCAGCAGAAATAGCCGCCCGGCGCGGGACCGGGCGGCGGACGCGCTTAGGCGGCTTTGGTGGCGGCCTTCAGACTTTGCGCAAAGGCTTTCAGTTCGGCGAGCATAGCCTGCGGGTCGTTCACGTTACGCTCAATGATTTTGACGATGGCAGAGCCGGAAATCGCGCCGGCCGCGCCTGCGTCAATCGCCGCGGTCACCTGCTCCGGCGCCGAGATGCCAAAACCCTGCAGCGGCGGCGCGGCGTGGTACTCGGCCAGTTTTTCAATCAGATGATGCAGCGGCAGCGCGGCGCGGTTCTCCGCGCCGGTCACGCCCGCCCGCGACAGCAGGTAGGTATAACCGCGACCGTAAGAGGCGATCTGGCGCAGCAGATCGTCATCGGCATTCGGCGGACAGATGAAAATCGGCGCGATGTTATGGCGCAACGCGGCCTGGCGGAACGGCGCGGACTCTTCCACGGGGACATCGGCGACCAGCACTGAATCGACGCCCGCGCGTTCGCACGCGGCGTAGAATTCATCAATGCCCGGGCTGAAGACCAGGTTGGCGTACATCAGCAGGCCGATTGGGATGGTCGGATGCTTTTGACGAATCGCCGTCAGCATTTCAAAGCACTGGGCGGGCGTGACGCCTGCGGCAAAAGCGCGCAGGGTGGCGTCCTGAATCGTCGGGCCGTCAGCCAGCGGGTCGGAGAAGGGGATGCCCAGCTCCAGCGCGTCGGCGCCCGCTTCAATCAGGGTATCGATAATTTTCAGCGACTGTTCCGGATTCGGATCGCCGAGGGTGACGAAGGGAACAAACGCGCCTTCCCGGCGAGCTTTAAGTTGTGCAAACAGCGTCTCATAACGTTCCATCAGATTTCCCCTCGCGCTTTTAAAATATCGTGTACGGTGAAGATGTCTTTATCGCCGCGGCCGGAGAGGTTAACCACCAGCAGCTGCTCTTTTTCCGGGTTTTCACGCATCATTTTCAGCGCGTGCGCCAGGGCATGGGAGGACTCCAGCGCCGGGATAATCCCCTCATGGCGGGAGAGTTCTTTAAAGGCATCCAGCGCTTCGTCATCGGTAATCGACACATAATCGGCGCGGCCAATGCTGTTCAGATACGCATGCTGCGGCCCCACTGACGGGAAGTCCAGCCCGGCGGAGATGGAGTAGGACTCCTCAATCTGCCCCTCTTCCGTTTGCATCATCGGCGATTTCATACCGAAGTAGATACCCACCCGACCGTGCTTCAGCGGCGCGCCGTGCTCGCCGGACTCAATACCGTGACCCGCGGGCTCCACGCCAATCAGGCCAACGGTGGTTTCGTCGATAAAGTCGGCGAACATGCCGATGGCGTTCGATCCGCCGCCGACGCAGGCGATAACCGCATCCGGCAGACGACCTTCTTTCTCCAGAATCTGCGCTTTGGTCTCTTCGCCAATCATGCGCTGGAATTCACGCACGATGGTCGGGAACGGGTGCGGACCGGCAGCGGTGCCGAGCATATAGTGGGCTGTTTCGTAGCTGCCGGACCAGTCGCGCAGGGCTTCATTGCAGGCGTCTTTCAGGGTAGAAGAACCGCTATGTACCGGGATCACTTCCGCACCCATCAGGCGCATGCGGAAAACGTTCGGCGACTGGCGTTCGATATCCTTAGCGCCCATATAGATACGGCACTTCAGGCCGAGCAGGGCGCTGGCGAGCGCAGAGGCCACGCCGTGCTGGCCGGCGCCGGTTTCGGCGATAATTTCCGTTTTGCCCATCCGTTTCGCCAGCAGCGCCTGGCCGAGCACCTGGTTGGTTTTATGCGCGCCGCCGTGCAGCAGGTCTTCACGCTTGAGATACAGCGTGGTACGGGTGCCTTCGGTAAGGTTACGGCATTTGGTCAGCGCCGTCGGGCGACCGGCGTAGTTTTTCAGCAGGTCGGTAAATTCAGCCTGGAATGCCGGGTCTTTCTGCGCGCTGACGAACGCTTCTTCCAGCTGGCGCAGGGCGGGCATCAGGATCTGCGGAACGTACATCCCGCCGAATTCGCCAAAGTAGGGGTTCAGTAAAGTACTCATTATTGCTCCTTAATATGCGCGCAGCGTTTGAAATACAGAGGACAGCTTGCTGGCATCTTTAATACCCGGCTGCGACTCTACGCCTGAATTAAAATCGAGTCCGGCACAGCCGCTTTTGGCGGCTTCCACACAGTTATCGGCGCCGAGGCCGCCTGCCAGCAGAACGTTACGCAGGTCCTGACCTTGCAGCAGCGACCAGTCGAAACGCTGGCCGGTGCCGCCTTGACCGTTGTCGAATACATATTTATCGACGTGATGCAGATTGCGCTGCGGTAGGGTTTCGCCGACGCTGAGGGCCTTCCAGATTTGCACCGTCGCCGGAAGTTCGGCGCGCAGGGTATCAATATAGGCCTGGTCTTCGCTGCCGTGCAGCTGCACCGCGGCTAAGCTCAGATTTTCCACGCGGGCGACCACTTCCGCCACCGGCGTATTGCGGAACACGCCGACGTAGCTCAGCGGCGCGCTATCGATGACGGCTTTCGCCTGAGCGTCATTCACCGCTCGCGGCGACGTCGGGACAAAAATCAGGCCGCCGTAGATCGCGCCGGATTCATACGCCACCTGGGCATCCTGGGGGCGGGTCAGGCCGCAGACCTTATTCTCGCCGAGCAGCACGCGCTTCACGGCGGCGTTCAGATCGGCGTGCTCCATCAGCGCCGAGCCAATCAGGAAACCGTTGGCGAAGTGGCTTAGTTCACGCACTTCTGCGTAGGTATGGATACCGGACTCGCTGATCACCGTGACCTCATGACCGAGCTTAGGCGCCAGGGTGCGGGTACGGTTGAGGTCAATCGACATATCGCGCAGATCGCGGTTGTTGATGCCGACCACTTTCGCCTTCAGCGCAATCGCGCGCTCCAGCTCCTCTTCATTGCTCACTTCGGTCAGCACGCCCATGTTCAGGCTATGCGCGACGGCGGAGAGCTGGCGATACTGTTCGTCATCCAGCACCGAAAGCATTAGCAGGCAGGCGTCGGCCTGGTAGTAGCGCGCCAGATAAATCTGGTAAGGATCGATGGTGAAGTCCTTACACAAAATCGGCTGCGGCGCGACCTTGCTGACGATCGGCAGAAAGTCGAAGCTGCCCTGGAAATATTTCTCATCGCACAGTACCGAGATCGCCGAGGCGTAGTGCTTGTAGACGCCGGCGATGGCCGCCGGGTCAAAATCATCGCGGATCAGCCCCTTTGATGGCGAGGCCTTTTTGCACTCGAGAATAAACGCGGTGCGGGTTCCGGCGAGGGCGTCGTAAAAATTGCGCTGCGTCGGTACCACTTCATTTTGAAAACTGGCTAACGGTTGTTGTTGTTTGCGGGCTTCTACCCAAATCGCTTTGTCGGCCACGATTTTTGCTAAAACGGTCTGCATTATTTACCCTCTTGCCGCTAATGCGGTCACTCTGTCATAGGCCGCTCCGCTGTGCAGCACATCGATGACCTGCTGCGCGTTGGCCTTCAGATCTTCGTATCCATGTAAACGCATCAGCATGGCGACGTTGGCGGCAACGGCGGCTTCGTGAGCGGCCTCGCCTTTACCTTGTAGTAAGCGCGTAAGAATGTCACGGTTTTCTTCCGGCGTGCCGCCTGCCAGCTGCTCCTGATGGTAAGGCGTCAGGCCAAAGTCGGCGGCGGTCAGCTGGTAGCTCTTGATTTCGCCATTGTTCAGCTCCGCGACCACCGTCGGCGCGTGCAGCGACACCTCGTCCATTCCGCCGCTATGCACCACCGCGGCGCGCTGGTAGCCCAGCACGCGCAGGGTTTCCGCAATCGGCAGCACCAGCTCCGGGCTATAAACGCCAATCAGCGCCAGAGGCGGGTGGGCCGGGTTGATCAGCGGCCCAAGCACGTTAAACAGGGTGCGAGTTTTCAGCTGCTGACGGACCGGCATCGCGTGGCGGAAACCGGTGTGATACTTCGGAGCGAACAGGAAGCAAACGCCCAGTTCATCCAGCGCCTGGCGAGATTTATCGGCATTCATATCCAGATTGATACCGAACGCCGCCAGCAGGTCGGAAGATCCTGATTTACTCGATACGCTGCGGTTGCCGTGTTTCGCGACCTTCAGGCCGCAGGCGGCGGCCACAAACGCGCTGGCGGTCGAAATATTGATACTGTTGCTGCCGTCGCCGCCGGTACCGACGATATCGGCAAACAGATAATCAGGGCGCGGGAACGGCGCGGCGTTTTCCAGCAGCGCGGTGGCGGCGCCGGCGATTTCCTGCGGATGCTCACCGCGCACCTTCATGCTCACCAGCGCGGCGGCCAGCTGCTCGGGTTTCACTTCCCCGCGCACCACCGCTGAGAACAGCTGATGGCTCTCCTGCTGGCTCAGGGTTTCGGCCTGATACAGTTTTTCCAGAATTGGCTGGAGGGTGTTGGTCTGCTCCAGCTTCTGCAACGCCCAGGCCAGGGTTTGCTCTAGCAGGCGCGCGCCCTGCGTGGTCAGAATCGACTCCGGGTGGAACTGGAAGCCGCAGACGCGATCCGCATCGTGACGCACCGCCATGACCATGCCGTTGAAGTGGGCATTGATGGTCAGCCCCGCCGGAATGTTGCTACCCACCAGCGAGTGGTAGCGGGCCACCGGCAGCGGGTTGCTCAGACCGGCAAACATCGCCTGTCCGTCATGTTCAATACTCGAAGCCTTACCGTGGAGGATTTCGCCGGCCTGGCCGACGTAGCCGCCGTAGGCTTCGACAATCGCCTGGTGTCCGAGGCAGATACCGATAATCGGCAGTTTGCCGCGCATGCGGATCAGCAGCTCCGGCATGCAGCCCGCTTCGCTCGGCGTCCCCGGCCCTGGAGAGAGCATCAGAACCGGGTTTTTCATCGTGCCGATGCGCTCAATCAGCGCCTGCGCCGGGACGGAGTTGCGGTAAATCACCACGTTATGGCCGTTCGAACGCAGCTGGTCTGCCAGGTTATAGGTAAAAGAATCGATATTATCGAGCAGCAGAATGTCGGCCATTAGAAAATCTCCTTCGCGTGGTGGGCCTGGGCGATAGCGCGCAGCACCGCGCGAGCTTTATTACGGGTTTCATCCGCTTCTGACTGGGGAACGGAGTCGAGCACGATACCGGCGCCCGCCTGGACGGTGGCGACGCCATCCTGCACGTAGGCGGAACGGATAACGATGCAGGTATCGAGGTCGCCGTGGGCGGTAAAATAGCCCACCGCGCCGCCGTAGCTGCCGCGACGCTTGCCTTCAGCGGCGGCGATAAGCTGCATGGCGCGCACTTTCGGCGCCCCGCTGAGGGTGCCCATATTCATACAGGCGCGGTAGGCATGCAGCACGTCAAGATCGCGGCGCAGCTCGCCAACCACGCGGGAGACGAGGTGCATCACAAAGGAGTAGCGGTCGACTTTGGTCAGGTCGGCGACGTAGCGGCTGCCCGGCGTACAGATGCGCGCGAGGTCGTTACGCGCAAGGTCGACCAGCATCAGATGCTCGGAAAGCTCTTTATGGTCGGTGCGCATCTCCAGCTCAATGCGGCTGTCGAGATCGCGATCCAGCGAACCATCCGCGCGGCGGCCGCGCGGTCGGGTACCGGCGATCGGGTAGATTTCAATCTGGCGATTGGTGGCATCATACTTGAGAGAGCTCTCCGGCGACGCGCCGAACAGGGTGAAATCGTTGTCCTGCATAAAGAACATGTACGGGCTCGGGTTGCTCTTCTTCAGCACATCATAAGCGGCGAGCGGCGACGGGCAGGGCAGCGAGAAGCGGCGCGACGGCACGACCTGGAAAATCTCGCCCGCGCGAATGGCGCGCTGCATTTTACGCACCACGGCGCCATACTCTTCGTCGCTCTGGTCGCAGTCGCAGCGCATCTCGGCTACCGTGGTTACCGGCAGCGGCAGCGGCGGCTCGTTCAGCTGCTGGCGAAGCTGAGCGATGCGCTGCAGCAGACGCTGCTTTTCGCTTTCCAGCGGCGTAAACAGGCTCGCCTGGATACGGGTGTTTTTGGTCTGATGATCGATAACCAGCAGCGTTTCCGCCAGATAGAAGCAGTAATCCGGGCAGGCGGTGTCGCTTTCCAGCGATGGCAGGTCTTCAAAACCGGCGACCAGGTCATAGGCGAACAGGCCGCCGAAGAACATGGCTTCGCGCTCGTCCTGCGGAACGGTAACCAGTTCCTGCAGCAGGCGAAAAGCGTCGAATACCGAGAGTGAACACAGGCGGGCGTCTTCATCTAGCAGCGCGCTGACCGGGGGAAAGGTTAATACCCGGCTATTGGGCTGACGCTGATTATTGATGCCGGAGGGCAGGGCGCGATCCAACAGTTCCAGCAGCGCCGTACCGTTGGCGGACAATGCGTGAATAGTGACGGTGTCACCTAGCGCGGTAATGCGCAGGGCGCTATCCACCAGCAGCAGGCTCTTTAAATCATCCTTGCTGTCAATATCAGCGGATTCCAGCAGCAGGGTGGCTGGACGCGCGCCGCAGATCTGGTGGAACAATGCGGTGGGGTTTTCCCGATAGATGGCGTCGCTGGTGAGAAGCTCGAGTGCCGGTTTTGATGTTTGCATTATTGTTGTCGCCTGTTCGCTATAATAATTTGTCCAATAAAAAGCCCGCTCATTGGCGGGCCGGGTATCTGTATGCTGAGTGCAAAACGCGATCACGCCGCCCGATAACAGGAGGTGCGCCACCAGCCGTGCAGAGTGATAAATTGCGTTTTCATCGTTGATACCCCTTCATGTGAACTTGCGTACTAGTTAACTAGTCCGAGAGATTAATGTCAACCCCTGTTTGCAGATTTTCTCTCTCTGTCGGTATGATGATGCGCTTATTGATATCCTTAATCACTTAAGCTGCAGAATCACAGTCAATCTGCCTGTGACTTAAAGTATGACGGGTACAGGTTCATGTCCAGCAGGAGTCATCTTGAGCAACACCAACTACGCAGTGATTTACGACCTGCACAGCCATACCATTGCCTCTGACGGGCGACTGACTCCAGAAGAACTTGTCCATCGCGCGCACCAGATGCGCGTCGGCACCCTGGCGATTACCGATCACGATACCGTGGCGGCGATTCCCGCGGCTCAGGCTGAAATTGAACGCGCCGGTTTACCGCTGGCGCTGATTACCGGGGTGGAGATTTCCACGCTGTGGGAAAATCATGAAATTCACATTGTCGGACTGAATATCGATATCGGCCATCCGGCAATGACCGCGCTGCTCGATGAACAGAAAGCGCGTCGCCAGATGCGGGGCCAGCAGATTGCTGAACGGCTGGAAAAAGCGCGGATCCCGGGGGCCTGGGAAGGGGCGCTGAAGCTGGCGGACGGCGGTGCGGTGACGCGCGGCCATTTTGCCCGTTTTCTGGTGGAGGCCGGCTATGCCAACAATATGGCTGACGTCTTTAAGAAGTATCTGGCGCGCGGGAAAACCGGTTACGTTCCGCCTCAGTGGTGTACAATAAAACAAGCGATTGATGTCATTCATCATTCTGGCGGTAAGGCGGTCATTGCCCATCCCGGGCGCTATGACCTTTCCGCCAAGTGGTTAAAACGTCTGTTGGCCCACTTTAGCGAACAGGGCGGCGATGCGATGGAGGTGGCGCAGTGTCAACAGGCGCCGCACGAGCGCGCTCAGCTTGCCGCTTACGCCGTGCAGTATGGCCTGGATGCCTCGCAGGGGTCTGATTTTCATCAGCCCTGCCCATGGATCGAACTGGGCCGCAAACTTTGGCTGCCCGCGGGCGTTGAAGGGATCTGGCGCAGTTGGGAAGTGGCCGTAGAACAAAATTGAGAGGGAAGTATGAGCCAGTTTTTTTATATCCATCCGGAAAACCCCCAGGCGCGGTTAATTAACCAGGCGGTGGACATTGTGCGTAAAGGCGGAGTCATCGTCTATCCGACCGACTCCGGTTACGCCTTAGGCTGTAAAATTGAAGATAAAGGCGCGATGGAGCGGATTTGCCGGATCCGTAATTTGCCAAACGGCCACAACTTTACCCTGATGTGCCGCGATCTGTCCGAGCTGTCGACCTATTCATTCGTCGATAACGTGGCCTTTCGTCTGATTAAAAACAATACGCCGGGTAACTATACCTTTATCCTCAAGGGCACCAAAGAAGTCCCGCGCCGCCTGTTGCAGGAGAAGCGTAAGACTATCGGGATGCGCGTGCCGTCGAACCCGATTGCGCAAATGCTGCTGGAAACGTTGGGTGAGCCGATGCTTTCCACTTCCTTGATGCTGCCGGGAAGCGACTTTACCGAATCCGATCCGGAAGAGATTAAGGATCGTCTGGAGAAGCAGGTGGACCTGATTATTCACGGCGGCTATCTGGGCCAGCAGCCGACCACGGTTATCGATCTTACCGAAGACGCGCCGGTCGTAGTGCGTGAAGGTGTCGGGGACGTGACGCCGTTCCTGTAATTGTTTTTTATTCCAAGGAAGGAATCGTCGTGAAATGGACATTAATCTGTCGCTTTTTTCTTCTGCTGTGGCTGTTCAGCGTGCCGTTCAGCCCTGCGCATTCTGAGGTTTTATCCCCCTGGCAAGAAGCTATCGCTCTGTTTGACGTTCAGGCTACCATGCGCCAGGACGGCGTGCTGGACGTGCGAGAAAACCTTCACTTCCAGGCGCGCAACAGGCAGATCAAACACGGTTTCTTTCGCGATCTTCCGCGTATGTGGGTGCGGCCGGACGGCAACGCGGCCCTGCTGACGTACCATGTGATCGGCGTGACCCGCGATGGCAAACCCGAGCCCTGGCATCTGCTCTGGCACCGGGGGACGATGAGGATCGTAGTCGGCGATGAGCAAACTTTTCTGCCGGAAGGCGATTATCGCTACCAGGTGCACTATCAGGTCAGCAACGCGTTTATCCGCGATGACGAAGATGATGTGCTTATCTGGAATGTCACCGGCGCCAGCTGGTCGTTCGAAATATTCCAGGTTCGCTTCGCGCTGCAACTAGCGGATGCGCAAGGGGACCCGTTCAGGCAGATCGACTTTTTTACCGGCGATGATGGCGAAAGGTTAAAAAATGGCCACCTTCTGCCGGATGGGCGCATTGAGTCCCGCGAACCCTTCTACCAGCAGGATTTTACCGTACTCTATCGCTGGCCTCGTGCGCTGTTGCCTGATGCCGCAGAGCCGCAGGCGACTCATCTACTCCCGCATCTTTTTATCCCCACGTTATCGTCTTTAAGCGTGTGGATCCCCTGTGGATTAATGGCGGGTTATTTCTTGTTTTTATGGCTGCGCAGGCCGCGTTTTACTCCGGTTGACGTGCCGGTGCTGACGTCAATGTCTAGGGAATTTTCTCCAGGCTATTTGCGTATGGCGGCGAAGCAAACGTACGACGATAAAGGCTTTTGCGCCGATGTGACCAACCTGATTGTGAAGGGGCGGGTGGCGCTGGAGAATGTGCCGGGCGATGAAATGCTATGCTCGTTGGTTCGGGTACGTTCTGGCGCAATTCACACAGGCGATATTCCGACCCAGGAAGAGCAGCTATTGATGGATCTGCTGTTTCATAAGAGCGATAAAGTGGAGCTCAAGGGGCGCTACAACAGAACGCTGCGCAAAGCGTTTAAGCGAATGGATAAATACTATCGTCAGCAGCATAAGGGCGCGGGCTATCGGCCTTTGAGCTTCCTGTTATGCGGTATTGTGGCGATGTTTGCGACTCAGATTCTCGCTAATGCGCAGAGTCTGGGCTGGACGGCCAGAACCTTAACTGCGGATTGGTTTGCGGGTCTTTTCTTCGTTATTCCGCTTCTCTTTAGCAGCGTGTTTTTACTGAGCGATAGCGATCCCGGCAAACCAATTCGCAAGCGTCTAATGGCGACGGTGTTGTGGCCGCTTATCGGCGGCGGCCTGATTTTTCTGTTTCTATGGGCGAAAATGGGTTTTTCGCTCTTTCAATGGTATATGCCCGCCGGATACTTCAGCGCCTGGTGCCTGTCCGGTTATATCACCGCGCTGGGCTTTTGCCTGCTCCCGCAGCTTACGCAATTGGGCCAGCAGCGCTTTGCCAGAGCTGAAGGGGTCATCCGTTATCTTGGACGGCTGGAGGCAGCAACGCACAGCGGCCCACGGCGCAAAGGCGAATCCCGTTACCTGGATATTTCATTGCTTAGCTGGGCGGTAGCCGCAGGGTTGGGTAAGGCGTGGGCCAATCGCCTGGCTCCATCCCTGGCGGCGGCGATTAAGGCGCCGGAGATAGCCCGATCCGGGGCGTTTTTGACCTTGCAGGCGCATCTGAATAGTGGATCCGCCAGCGCTTTTGGTCTCGGCGGCAGCGGCGGGGGATTTTCCGGCGGCGGAGCAGGAGGCGGCGGCGGAGGCGGATGGTAAGTTGTGCTATCCTCGTAATGCGAAGAAGCATTGATCTTAAAGTTCGTGTACCATGTTCGCCCACGCGAGAAGACGTGTCTCTACTGTGGTCGCTAAAATGGCGCAAAACATGATACGCCTTGATGCAAAATATATATACAGAACATGGTGTTAGAATATTATTTTGCTAACGCCCTGTTTTTCGAAGTATACCAGACGCCTGGGAAGGCGACACCTTAAGGAAGCTCAATGAGCGAGAAATTACAAAAAGTGCTGGCCCGCGCTGGCCACGGCTCCCGCCGTGAAATCGAAGCCAAAATCGAAGCTGGCCGCGTCAGCGTCGATGGCAAAATCGCCACCCTTGGCGATCGCGTTGAAATTGTCCCGGGTTTAAAAATTCGTATCGACGGCCACCTGATTTCGGTGAAAGAGTCTGCGGAACAGATTTGCCGCGTGCTGGCCTACTACAAGCCGGAAGGCGAACTCTGTACCCGCAACGACCCGGAAGGGCGTCCGACGGTGTTCGATCGTCTGCCAAAGCTGCGCGGCGCGCGCTGGATTGCCGTCGGTCGTCTGGACGTGAACACCTGCGGCCTGCTGCTGTTTACCACCGACGGTGAACTGGCGAACCGCCTGATGCACCCGAGCCGCGAAGTGGAACGTGAATACGCGGTGCGCGTGTTTGGCCAGATTGACGATGACAAGCTGCGCCAGCTTTCTCGCGGCGTACAGCTGGAAGACGGCCCGGCGGCGTTCAAAACCATCAAGTTTACCGGTGGTGAAGGGATTAACCAGTGGTACAACGTCACGCTGACCGAAGGGCGTAACCGTGAAGTCCGTCGCCTGTGGGAAGCCGTTGGCGTACAGGTCAGCCGCCTGATCCGCGTGCGCTACGGCGATATTCTGCTGCCGAAAGGCCTGCCGCGCGGCGGCTACACCGAGCTGGACCTGGCGCAAACCAACTACCTGCGTGAGCTGGTCGAGCTTACGCCGGAAACCACCTCTAAGGTCGCCGTCGAAAAAGATCGCCGTCGCATGAAGGCAAATCAGATTCGCCGCGCGGTTAAGCGCCACAGCCAGGTGAGTAATAATAATAACAACCGTCGTTCCAGCAGCCGTAATAACGGTAACGGTTAATTATTCCAGTTCCGGCGGTCGCCGCCGGAATTTTCTCTCTTGTGACTCCTTTCACACTTCTGCATAAAGACAAAAAACGGGAAATCCCCGGACAAATAACGCAAAGCGATGCGCCTGGCTACGCCATATACTGACGCCACTGATTACATTAACAGGTAGCCTAAAATGGAAACAGCAGGAAAACTATCGGCAAGCTATGTGGTTATCGGCGTTAAAGAAAAAATAGGCTATGGATTTGGCGATTTCGCCTCTAATTTATCCTTCGGCTTTGTTTCTCTATTCTTACTTTTTTTCTA
Source organism: Klebsiella sp. MBT K-1 (assembly GCF_002556465.1). Taxonomy (NCBI): domain Bacteria; kingdom Pseudomonadati; phylum Pseudomonadota; class Gammaproteobacteria; order Enterobacterales; family Enterobacteriaceae; genus Klebsiella; species Klebsiella sp. MBT K-1. The sequence continues at coordinate 99,058 of NZ_PDEL01000014.1, forward strand.
TACCAATATTTACGGGATTAGCGCCGTACAGGCGAGCCTGATCTTTGTTATTGCCCGCGTGGTTGATGCGGCCTTTAATATTGTGATTGGTTTTGCTATCGATAAAACCCACAGCCGTTACGGTAAACTTCGTCCATGGTTATTGTATGGTTCCATTCCGCTGGGCTTTCTGACGGTGCTCTGCTTTGTGCCTTTCGGCGGTGAGGCCAAATTCTACTTCGCACTGATTTCATATACTATTTATTGCCTGGCCTATACGGCGGTGAATACGCCTTACTCGGCGCTGACCAACCGTTTAACCCAGCATGAAGCCTCCCGTTCATCGCTGTCGGTATACCGGTTTGTACTGGCGATTGTTGGCTATCTGATTGTGTCCACCACCGCGGATAGGCTGATTTCCCCGTTTAGCGATAAACAGCTGGGCTATGTCTTCGCCGTCTCTTGCTTTGCGCTGCTGGCGACGTTTTTGTTCCTTGCCTGTTTCGGGATGACCAAAGAGCGCGTTGGCGAAGAAGAGGAACAGACTCCGGCGCCGACGCTGCGGGAAATGTTGAAGGCGGTGGCAGGTAACGCGCCGCTAATTAACCTCTCCATGTTCACCGTCTTTTTTTATATTGCCTATACCGTGTGGATGGCGATCGCTATTTACTTTATCAAATATATCATTGGTAGCGAAGGTTTTACCTCCACCTTCTTTATGATTCAGTCGGCGGCTTATATTGTCGGTACCGTTATTTCGGAAAAAATTATTGCGTTGATAGGTAAAAAGAAAATGACGCTGGTGGCCCTGTTAATCGGCGTGGTGGGCGTACTGATGCAATATTTTATCGCCGGCGACAATATCTGGCTGATCATGACCGGCGTGTGTCTCTACAGTATTACGCTGGGGATGGGTTTCGTTTCAATGTGGTCAATGATTGCCGATACCGTGGAATATGCCGAGTGGCACCATGGGGTGCGTACCGAAGGCGCAATTTACGGCTTTTTTAATTTCATCACTAAAATAGCAATGGCCATCGGCGGCGGCTGCGCGGGATGGATGCTGGACTATTATCACTATGACGCGGGCAATATCACCGCCAGCGCGATTAACGGCATTAACGTACTGATGACGCTATTTCCCGGCGCGATGTTTGCCCTCAGCGCCCTGTTTGTCGCCTGCTATTCGCTGGATGAAAAAACCTATCGCGATATTGTGCAAAAGATCAGCCTGCGTAAACAGAACGCGCTTTAACCTCAGGGAGCCAGAGAGATGAGTAACGATTTTAACACCACCCTTGCCGCGATGAGCGCGGAAGAGAAAGTGGCGCTGTTGACCGGCAGCGGCCTTTGGCGCACCGCCTCGCTGCCGCAGCACGGTATCGAAGATATCATTATGACCGACGGCACTTATGGCGTGCGCTACAGCAGCGCGCAGATTGATGGCCGGGAAAAGTGGAGCATGGATGATTTTATCTCGGTCATCACCCAAACCGCAGACCAGGCCAGCGTGGAAGAGCCCGCCGCGAAAGGGGGCAGTGAAGCGCTGTTCAGCACTTCGCTACCGGCGACCTGCTTTCCAAACGGCTCCAGCCTGGCCTGCAGTTGGGATGTGGAACTGGTGCATCAGATGGGGCAAGCGCTGGGGCGAGAGTGTCAGCAAATGGGCGTCGGGATCCTGCTCGGGCCCGGCATTAATATTCGCCGCACGCCGCTGGCCGGGCGCGGCTATGAATATTACGCCGAAGACCCGGTGGTCAGCGGTGACATTGCCGCAGCGTTGATCAACGGTCTGCAGCAGGAGGGCGTCGGCGCCAGCCTGAAGCATTTTGCGGCCAATAACTCGGAATTTCGCCGCACGGAGATGGATTCGATCATTGAAGAGCGGGCGCTGCGGGAAATTTACCTGGCGGGTTTCCAGCGGGCGATTGCAAAATCCCGGCCGTGGACGGTGATGTCCTCCTACAATCGTCTTAACGGCGTACAAACTTCGCAGGATCCGTTTTTACTCACTCAGGTATTGCGCGATGAGTGGGGATATGACGGCCTGGTGATGTCCGACTGGTACGGTATTAAAGATCGTCCCGCTTCGTTGATGGCGGGCAACGACCTGGCGATGCCGGAAACCCGCCGCGATAAACAAACCCTGCTGGCGGCTATCGAAGCCGAAGAGGTGCCGATGGCGGTGGTGGATCGCGCCTGTCTACGCATGCTGGAACTGCTCGACAAGGTTCAGCGCCATCGCCGCCCGCAAACGCGAGCCGATTTTACGGCGCACCACGCGCTGGCGCAGCGGCTTGCCGGTGAATCTATCGTCCTGCTGAAAAATGAAGAGGCTCTGCTGCCGCTGCGTTCGGAGAAAACACCGCGCATCGCGGTGCTGGGTAAACCGGCGCAGGAGCCGGTGATTCAGGGATCCGGATGCGCGACCACGGTACCGTATCTTCTCGATCGCCCGCTGGATGAAATTTTCGACCTCGCCGGGGACGATTTTAGCGTTACCTGGGCCGTAGGCGCGCCGGACGATCTGCGCGATGATGAACAGGCGTTGGCGCAGGCCTGCAGCGTGGCACAAGAGGCTGACGTGGCGGTACTCTTCGTCAGTACCGCCGTAGGCGAAGATGGCGAAAACGGCGATCGTCAGGATCTGCATATTCTGCCGGTGCACGAGCGGTTGATTCGTGAAGTCGCCGCGGTCCAGCCAAATATCGTGGTGGTGCTGGCGAATAGCGATGCGGTGGTGATGCCGTGGCTTGGCGAATGCAAAGCGCTGCTGGAAACGTTTTTTGCCGGTCAGGGGATGGGGCGCGCGGTGGCGGAAATCCTCTTCGGCAAGCGTAACCCCTGCGGCAAGCTGACGGTAACGGTGCCTAATTCCCTGGAGGAAACCCCGGCCTGGCTACACTATCCGGGCGAAAACCTGCGCCACTACTACGGAGAAGGGCTTTTTGTCGGCTATCGCTATTATGACAAACGTCGCCTGACGCCGCAGTTTCCGTTTGGTTTTGGCTTAAGCTATACCCGGTTTGCCTATGATAATATCGCGCTGTCAGCCTCCCGATTAGGCGCAGACGAGACGCTTACGGTGTCGTTCGACCTGACCAACTGCGGGGAGTATGCGGGTAAAGAGATCGTCCAACTGTACGTCAGCGCGCCGAAGGGGGAGCTGATTCGCGAAGTACAGTCATTAAAAGCGTTCAGCAAAGTGGCGCTGGCCGCCGGAGAATCCCGGCGCGTAAGCCTGCAGCTGCCCATTGCCGAACTAGCCTGCTACCATCCGGGTCTTGGCGACTGGATGGTGACGCCGGGCATCTGGCAGATCCGCGTCGGCGCCTCATCCCGCGATCTGCCGTTAACGGCGGAAATGGAGGTAGATTGCCCGCAGCGGTATGTCCCGCTGCGCGATGATAACTCTCTGCAACAGCTGATCCAGCAGCCGGAGGCCTTTGCCCGCGTCGTGACGCTGATTGCCGATAAGAGTCAGATACCAGCGGAGCAGGTGCGTGAAAAATTGATTCGCCTGGCACCGGATCTGTTCTGCGGGCTGCTGATTGCGCTGACCGAGTTCCTGGCGCTGGATATTGAGCGCGACGAGCTTAACGCGGTGCTGGCGGGCGCTCATCATTGCTAATGACAGGAGAGTGCGCATGTTCCCTTTTTCAGTGACTCATCCTCGTTCGGTCAGCCAGACCGGCCGACAGACGGTGAACAGCGGCTACGAGCTGATTGCCTTTGATGCGGAGAAGCTGAACGTGTTTGCCGCGGAGGTTCGCTACTGCGAGCCTCACTGGCATCCGGCTCCGGAGCTGATTACCGTGCTGGCGGGGCGATTTACGCTCTCTGTCGGCCAGCAGAGCCTGGAGCTTACGCAGGGGGATATGCTGTACATCAATGCCGAAGAGGTCCATTCGCTTAGCGCGGAGGAGGCGGGCAGCCAGCTGGTCACCGTCCAGTTTTCACCCGGCCTGTTTGATGAGCTTCATCCCTCGCCGCAGCTGGACTGGAATACCTGCGAACGACCTTACTCGACGGCAGACAGTGAGGTGCACCTCCGGCTGGCGAGGCTACTGGAACAGCTAATCGATAACCACGCGCCGTTTCAGCGCATCGCGGCGATTTATCTGCTGCTGGATGCGGTCGTCTGCGCCGGAAAGCCGACGCGGCGCGGCGAAAGCTCGCTGCGCGACGAGGCGATGATCAAAAAAGGCATTGATTTTATCAATCAACACTTTGATCAGCCGCTGACCCTGAGCGAGGTCGCCTGCCATAGCGGGATGAGCTACTCCTGGTTTTCGCGGTTGTTCAAAAAAGTGAGCCGCTATAATTTTAAAGAGTACCTGACGCTGGTGCGGCTAAACAAAGCCCGCACTCTGCTGCGCGATACGCGCACGCCAATCACTGAGATTAGCCACAGCTGCGGCTTTCAGGAGCACAAGTCTCTAATTGCCGCCTTTAATAAATACTGCGGCGTCACGCCAACCGAATACCGTAAGCGCTTCGTCTCGCGGCAAAATATTCCCGAAAGCGAGCTGGCGCTGGGGGAGGATTGCCTGTGCCTGCCGCTCAATCATGGGCTGCTCGAGCGGCTGGCGGCTAGTAGTCGATCCCTATCTGCGCCTTGATCCCGGCATCGAAGGCGTGCTTAACCGGACGCAGTTCGCTAACGGTATCGGCCAGTTCGGTAATTTCACGGTGGCAGCCGCGGCCGGTGATAATGACCGTCTGGTGCGCCGGGCGGCTGCGCAGCGCGGTAAGCACCTCTTCCAGAGGCAGGTAGTCGTAGGCCACCATATAGGTGAGCTCGTCCAGCAAAACGAGGTCGAGGCTTTCATCGGCCAGCATTCGGCGCCCGTGCTCCCAGACTGAAAGGCAGGCGGCGGTGTCGCTTTCGCGATCCTGCGTATTCCAGGTAAAACCGGTCGCCATCACCTGAAATTCGACGCCGTGCGGCTCGAGCAGGTTGCGCTCGCCGTTTGGCCAGGTGCCTTTTATAAACTGCACGACGCCGGCCTTTTTACCGTGCCCGACGGCGCGGGTAACGGTGCCAAAAGCGGCGGTGGTTTTGCCTTTACCGTTACCGGTAAACACGATCACGATGCCGCGTTCTTCCTGCGCGGCGGCGACGCGAGCGTCAACTTTCTCTTTTACCCGCTGCTGGCGTTCGCGGTGGCGTTCATCACTCATTGTGCGATTCCTGGTTTGCGGCCCGGCTGGGCGTCAAAAGTCATTCCCGTCTTACGGCGGCTGTCGTCGCCCATCAGCCACAGGTAAACCGGCATGATATCAGCGGGGGTTTTCAATTTTTGTGGATCTTCCGTTGGGAAGGCATTGGCGCGCATTTTGGTGCGCGTGCCGCCGGGGTTGATGCAGTTAACCCGCAGATGACGGCTCTGATACTCTTCGGCCAGCACCTGCATCATGCCTTCGGTGGCGAATTTAGATGCGGCATAAGCGCCCCAGTTGGCGCGCCCCTGACGGCCGACGCTGGAGGAGGTAAAGACCAGCGAACCCGATTCGGATTTAAGTAATAAAGGAAGCAGCGCCTGGGTGAGCATAAAGGTGCCGTTCACGTTTACCTGCATGACCTGCTGCCATACTTCCGGCTTTTGCCGATCCATCGGGCAGACATCGCCCAGCAGACCCGCGTTGTGTAGTACGCCGTCGAGGCGCGGATAGTGGATGGCGATCTTCTGCGCCAGCTGTTGGCACTCCTGCGGCGTGCAGGTTAACAGGTCGAGAGTGAACCAGCGGGCGGGAATGCCGCCCGCTTGCTGAATCTCGTGCGCAACGCTGCGCAGCTTCTCTTCATTACGGCCGACCAGGATAACGCTGGCGCTATAGCGGGAATAGGTCAGGGCGGCTTCACGGCCTATGCCATCGCTGGCGCCGGTAACCAGGATGATGCGATCCTGTAACAGGTGACGTTGCGGTTGATAGTGCACGGCGACTCCTCGGGCGATCGGCAGGCGATCGCGCTTGCTATTCGGTATTTCACTTTTGCGCTTTATGCCTGAAAGCGCCCGCTATTGCAATCGGCGAAACGGAAACTCTTCGCGGAATTAATATCTTGCAACGATTTCATCGTCGCTGAAAAAAACAGGAAGGCGCCTCGCACGCGACACAAAGCACAAAGACTTCTCGCCGACGGCTGATGTACACTGTGCGCCAACGTCAGCGGTTTACACAAGGTGAAAACGTGGAATTACTTGCTCAATATGGCCTGTTTTTGGCCAAAATCGCGACCATCGTTGTCGCAATTGCGGTTATCGTCGCCATTATTGTTAACCTGACTCAGCGCAAAAAACAGCGCGGCGAGCTGCGGGTAACCAATCTTAGCGAGCAATATAAGGAGATGAAGGAAGAGCTGGCGGCTTCGTTGCTCGATGGGCCGCAGCAGAAGCTGTGGCATAAAGCGCAAAAGAAAAAGCTCAAGCAGGAAGCAAAAGCGGCAAAGGCGCGGGCAAAGCTGGGAACCCCCGAGCCGGACGCTAAACCGCGCGCCTGGGTGCTGGATTTTAAAGGCAGTATGGATGCCCACGAAGTCAGCAGCCTGCGCGAAGAGATCACCGCCGTTCTGGCGGCGGCAAAAGCGCGCGACCAGGTGGTGATTCGCCTTGAAAGCCCCGGCGGCGTGGTCCACGGCTACGGCCTTGCCGCTTCACAGCTGCAGCGTCTGCGCGACAAACAAATCCCGTTAACGGTCGCGGTAGATAAAGTTGCGGCCAGCGGCGGCTATATGATGGCCTGCGTGGCGAACAGAATCGTCAGCGCGCCGTTCGCTATCCTTGGCTCTATTGGCGTTGTGGCGCAGATCCCCAACATCAATCGTTTTCTTAAGAACAAGGACATCGACATTGAGCTGCATACGGCCGGGCAGTACAAACGTACCCTGACGATGCTGGGCGAAAATACCGAAGAAGGGCGCCAGAAATTCCGCGAAGATCTCAACGATACCCATCGACTCTTCAAAGACTTTGTCCACCGGATGCGCCCTGAGCTGGATATCGAGCAGGTAGCGACGGGTGAACACTGGTATGGCGTTCAGGCGCTGGAAAAAGGCCTTGTTGACGCGGTGGAAACCAGCGATGAACTTCTGCTGGGCCTGATGGACAAGCATGAGGTTATCAGCGTGCGCTACCAGCAGCGTAAGAAAATGCTCGACCGGTTTACCGGCAGCGCGGCGGAAAGCGCCGATAAACTGCTGCTGCGCTGGTGGCAGCGCGGGCAAAAGCCGCTGATGTAAAAAAAACAACGCGAGGCACGGGCCTCGCGTTGTCGTATTGGCCCTGCGCGCGGCGGTTAATCCGCCAGGTGATACTTATCAGACAGCTCGTGCGCGAGATATTTAAACATATTGAATACCGCCGTACTCTTCGCCGTTGGCAGACCCTGCTCATCAAGATAAAACTCGCCGCTGAACACCAGCACGCCGTTACGCTGAACGACGTCGGTGGCCTCGATCCCGGCTAACGTATCTTCATGTTCGCGAATGAGTTTGTTGGCTTTTTCCAGAAGCGTCTGGCGATCGATGGGTTGGGTTGTACCTTGCATAAATGCCTCCTGTGATTCTTCGCGGCTAGTCTACGCCGCACGGCGACGAGGGGCAAATTTTCCATGGATCTTATGGGGGTAATCGCAGGAGCTTAATAAACATCAGTTTAGTGGCGGGATTTGCTTTTGCATGCTAATAAAGTTGCGTAACGAATTTTATCAGGTACAGTGTGACGCTTTCAGCGATCTGGCAACAGATTTGCTTGACATTCGGCCAAAAATTATTCGTGCTATGTCGCCTGGCAAGAAAAAGCCAGCAAACTCAGCTATCTGGTTTTATGGACCTGAAACCGGTGCAAAGGGTTGATATCCATCGATAACGACGCAACATAGGTTGTGACGTGTCGCCAGTGGATGGTGAATCAATGTGCGATGTATTCCTGGATGAATCAAATTAGGTAAAGGTGAATATGGGTAAAGCTCTCGTTATCGTTGAGTCCCCGGCAAAAGCCAAAACGATCAATAAGTATCTGGGTAATGACTACGTGGTTAAGTCCAGCGTCGGTCATATCCGCGATTTGCCGACCAGTGGCTCAGCTTCCAAAAAGAGCGCCGACTCTACCTCCACCAAAGGGGCTAAAAAGCCTAAGAAGGATGAACGCGGCGCTCTGGTCAACCGTATGGGCGTGGACCCATGGCATGACTGGGATGCGCACTATGAAATACTCCCGGGTAAAGAAAAGGTTGTTTCCGAACTCAAACAGTTGGCGGAAAAAGCTGACCACATCTATCTCGCAACCGACCTTGACCGCGAAGGGGAGGCCATCGCATGGCACCTGCGGGAAGTTATCGGCGGTGATGAACAGCGCTATAGCCGCGTAGTGTTCAATGAGATCACCAAGAATGCTATCCGTCAGGCTTTCGAAAAGCCGGGCGAACTGAATATTGACCGTGTTAACGCTCAGCAGGCGCGCCGTTTTATGGACCGCGTGGTGGGTTACATGGTTTCTCCGCTGCTGTGGAAAAAAATTGCCCGTGGTCTGTCCGCAGGCCGCGTCCAGTCGGTTGCCGTACGTCTGGTGGTTGAACGCGAGCGTGAGATTAAGGCGTTTGTTCCGGAAGAGTATTGGGAAGTTGACGCCAGCACTACGACACCAGGCGGCGATGCGTTACCGCTGCAGGTGACCCACAGCGGCGATAAGCCGTTCCGTCCGGTGAGCCGTGATGAAACCATGGCAGCGGTTGCGCTGCTTGAGAAAGCCAGCTACAGCGTGCTGGAGCGTGAAGACAAGCCGACCAGCAGCAAGCCGGGCGCGCCGTTTATCACCTCCACGCTCCAGCAGGCCGCCAGCACGCGTCTTGGCTTCGGCGTGAAGAAAACCATGATGATGGCGCAGCGCCTCTACGAAGCGGGGCATATTACCTATATGCGTACCGATTCCACGAACCTGAGCCAGGACGCGCTGAATATGGTGCGCGGCTATATTGGCGATAACTTCGGTAAGAAATATCTGCCGGAAAGCGCTAACCAGTACGCCAGCAAAGAAAACTCCCAGGAAGCGCACGAAGCGATTCGTCCTTCCGATGTCAACGTGCTGGCCGAAACGTTAAAAGATATGGAATCTGATGCGCAGAAACTGTATCAGCTGATCTGGCGCCAGTTTGTCGCCTGTCAGATGACGCCAGCGCAGTACGACTCCACCACCCTGACGGTGAAAGCCGGCGATTTCAAACTGAAAGCGCGCGGTCGTACGCTGCGCTTTGACGGCTGGACCAAAGTGATGCCAGCCCTGCGTAAAGGCGATGAAGATCGTACTTTACCGCTGGTCAACAAGGGCGAAAGCCTGAGCCTGGTCGAGCTGACGCCCGCGCAGCACTTTACCAAGCCGCCGGCGCGTTTTAGCGAAGCCTCGCTGGTTAAAGAGCTGGAAAAACGCGGCATCGGCCGCCCGTCCACCTATGCGTCGATCATTTCGACCATTCAGGATCGCGGCTATGTGCGGGTGGAAAACCGTCGTTTTTATGCGGAAAAAATGGGCGAGATCGTCACCGATCGTCTGGAAGAGAACTTCCGCGATCTGATGAACTACGATTTCACCGCGCAGATGGAAGACCGCCTCGACCAGGTGGCCAACCATCAGGCCGAATGGAAACAGGTTCTCGATAACTTCTTCGGAGACTTCACCTCGCAGCTGCAAACGGCGGAGAAAGATCCGGAAGAGGGCGGCATGCAGCCGAACCCAATGGTTCTGACCACCATCGACTGCCCAACCTGCGGGCGCAAGATGGGGATCCGCACCGCCAGCACCGGCGTCTTCCTCGGCTGTTCGGGCTATGCGCTGTCGCCAAAAGAGCGCTGCAAAACTACCATTAACCTGGTGCCGGAAAACGAAGTTCTCAACGTGCTGGAAGGCGAGGACGCTGAAACCAACGCGCTGCGCGCCAAACGCCGCTGTAAAAAATGCGGCACGGCGATGGACAGCTATCTCATCGATCCTAAGCGCAAGCTGCACGTCTGCGGTAATAACCCGACCTGCGATGGCTACGAGATTGAAGAGGGCGAGTTCCGCATTAAGGGCTATGATGGCCCGATCGTTGAGTGTGAGAAATGTGGCTCTGAAATGCACCTGAAGATGGGGCGTTTTGGTAAGTATATGGCCTGCACCAACGACGAGTGTAAAAACACCCGTAAGATCCTGCGTAACGGGGAAGTGGCGCCGCCGAAAGAAGATCCTGTGCCGCTGCCGGAGCTGCCGTGCGAGAAATCGGACGCCTACTTTGTTCTGCGCGATGGCGCGGCGGGCGTTTTCCTGGCCGCGAACACCTTCCCGAAATCGCGCGAAACCCGCGCGCCGCTCGTGGAAGAGCTGTACCGCTTCCGCGACCGCCTGGCCGAGAAGCTGCGCTATCTGGCCGATGCGCCGCAGCAGGATCCGGAAGGCAACAAAACGATGGTGCGTTTTAGTCGTAAAACTAAGCAGCAGTACGTTGCGTCAGAGAAAGAGGGTAAAGCCACCGGCTGGTCAGCTTTCTATATTGACGGCAAATGGACTGAAGCGAAGAAGTAACTGCTATCACCGGAAATAAGGGCCGCGTCGCGGCCCTTTTTTAACACTGCATGTTGCTGATATCCAAGATTTATTCTGTATCGTCTCTCGCCTTATAACCGACTTATTATTTTTTGTTAGTATCTATACACTGTAGATATAAATGATATAGTGGTTATAGCTAATCTCTTTTTTATTATCTTATCGTCTTATACATCATCGTCTTCAGGATACGTTGTGGCGCCGACACGGCGAGTCGCAGGCTTGGGGGGGCAATCCGCCCGCCGGCAAGTGACCTGAGCGTAAAATGTATTAAGCGGGTTTATTTTACGTGCTATCGGATATCAGCCATGAAACTACAGCAGCTCCGCTATATCGTTGAGGTTGTTAACCATAATCTGAACGTCTCCTCGACTGCCGAAGGTCTGTATACCTCACAGCCGGGCATCAGCAAGCAGGTTCGCATGCTGGAGGATGAGCTGGGCATTCAGATTTTCGCCCGCAGCGGCAAACATCTCACCCAGGTGACTCCCGCAGGCCAGGAGATCATACGCATCGCTCGCGAGGTCTTATCGAAGGTGGATGCGATCAAGTCGGTGGCGGGTGAGCATACCTGGCCAGACAAGGGCTCCCTGTACGTTGCGACTACCCACACTCAGGCCCGCTACGCGTTGCCGGGCGTGATTAAAGGCTTTATCGAACGCTACCCCCGCGTCTCCTTGCACATGCATCAGGGGTCGCCAACGCAAATCGCCGAGGCGGTGTCGAAAGGCAATGCCGACTTCGCTATCGCGACCGAAGCGCTCCATCTCTATGATGATTTGGTCATGCTGCCGTGCTATCACTGGAACCGCTCCGTGGTCGTCACGCCAGAGCACCCGCTGGCCTCGCGCGAGTCGGTATCGATTGAGGAGCTGGCGCAGTATCCGTTGGTGACTTACACCTTCGGCTTCACCGGTCGTTCCGAGCTGGATACCGCCTTTAATCGCGCCGGCTTAACGCCGCGCATCGTTTTCACCGCCACCGACGCCGATGTGATTAAAACCTACGTGCGTCTGGGCCTTGGGGTAGGGGTGATTGCCAGTATGGCGGTGGATCCGGTTTCCGACCCGGACCTGGTCAAGCTCGACGCCAACGGTATTTTCAGCCACAGCACCACGAAAATAGGTTTCCGGCGCAGCACCTTCTTGCGAAGCTATATGTATGATTTTATTCAACGATTTGCGCCGCATCTGACGCGGGATGTAGTCGATACCGCCGTCGCTTTGCGCTCAAATGAAGATATCGAAGCGATGTTCAAAGATATTAAATTACCGGAAAAATAACCGCAGAAAAAATAATGGCATCCTCTCGGGGATGCCAAAACCTATAATGACCTGAAAATGAATATCTAAACCTCGTCTGAATCACAATTTTCGTTAACTCCTCGTACCACATTTGCAAATATACCTGCCGCGATCAAATTAATGAGCAAAGATATCTTCCGGGAAGCGAATTCACTGGATTAATAGCCAATCCATAATTAAGATTTATCTGTGGTTAGAAATTCTTAGCGATTGGTGGTGAAAAAATGATTAGTGATATCGATTATATGAAGTTTGCGATGTCACAGGAACGTGACAAGACTGAGATAGATCCGGTTTTGAGAAGTAAGGCCTGGAGCGCCGTTATCCTTGGGCTTGCGATGTTCTGGAGCGTCATTGCTCTGGTTGTCTGCAACGTTTGGTTTCTAAGCTAGAGCACCTTCCAGTCAAAATGGTTGTGTCATTTTTATGACAAGTGAAATATTGAGTAATATTCCATCGGATAAAATAGCGGCAATAAGGAGGATATAATTTTTCCCTTTTTACACTCGCTCGATAAATTTACGCTATTGAACTAATCGCCAGAATAATGGCGATTAGTTCTTCTTTGTACTTGTGTACTAATACGCCACGGTCGCCGATACACACCTGTCTTCTTCAATCCTTCTCAATATATCCGCCCTCATTATTCAAATTTCCTGTCTTTATGCGTTAAGCCTATTTTAGCAATTTGGGTTGTTATCAAAATGTTACATCAAAGATGTGTTATCTTTAATAATGACCCTGAGGAGGATCAGGGGATGCTATCCCTAAGGTAAAGGAGGAGCTATGTCGTCAACCCTACGAGCAGCCAGCAAGGATACGCTACAGGTTAAAGATAAAACCTGGCATTACTACAGCTTACCGCTGGCCGCCAAACAACTGGGCGATCTCTCGCGCTTGCCCAAATCGCTCAAAGTGCTACTGGAAAACCTGCTGCGCTGGCAAGACGGTGATTCCGTGACCGCCGAAGATATTCATGCCCTGGCCGGATGGCTGAAGCATGCCCATGCTGACAGGGAGATCGCCTACCGTCCGGCGCGCGTTCTGATGCAGGACTTTACCGGGGTTCCCGCCGTGGTGGACCTGGCGGCGATGCGCGAAGCGGTCAAACGCCTGGGCGGCGATACCGCTAAAGTGAACCCGCTTTCGCCCGTCGACCTGGTGATTGACCACTCGGTCACCGTCGACCGCTTTGGCGACGATGATGCTTTTGAAGAGAACGTCCGACTGGAGATGGAGCGCAACCATGAGCGCTACGTCTTTTTGCGCTGGGGGCAGCAGGCATTTAGCCGCTTCAGCGTGGTACCGCCGGGTACCGGTATTTGCCACCAGGTAAACCTCGAATACCTTGGACGGGCGGTGTGGAGCGAACAGCAAAACGGCGAGTGGGTGGCTTTTCCCGACACCCTGGTCGGCACCGATTCCCATACCACGATGATTAACGGTTTAGGCGTCCTGGGCTGGGGCGTCGGCGGTATTGAAGCAGAAGCCGCGATGCTGGGGCAGCCGGTATCCATGCTAATACCGGACGTCGTCGGCTTTAAACTGAGCGGCAAGCTTCGTGAAGGCATTACCGCGACTGACCTGGTCCTGACGGTGACCCAGATGCTGCGCAAACACGGCGTCGTTGGTAAGTTTGTTGAATTCTACGGCGACGGCCTTGATTCGCTGCCGCTGGCGGACCGCGCGACGATCGCCAATATGTCGCCGGAGTATGGCGCGACCTGCGGCTTCTTTCCGATTGATGCGGTTACGCTTGACTATATGCGCCTTACCGGGCGCAGCGAAGAGCAGGTGGCGCTGGTGGAAGCCTATGCGAAAGCGCAGGGTATGTGGCGTCAGCCCGGAGATGAGCCGGTATTCACCAGCACCCTGGCGCTGGATATGGAAACCGTCGAAGCGAGCCTGGCCGGACCGAAGCGCCCGCAGGACCGCGTAGCGCTCGGCGATGTCCCCCGTGCCTTTGCCGCCAGCACCGAGCTTGAAGTCAACCACGCGCAGAAAGATAAACGGCCAATCGACTATACGCTCAACGGACAGCAGTATTCGCTGCCTGACGGGGCGGTGGTGATTGCCGCTATCACCTCCTGTACTAACACGTCAAACCCCAGCGTCCTGATGGCCGCCGGCTTGCTGGCCAAAAAAGCCGTTGAGCGGGGTCTGAAACCGCAGCCGTGGGTGAAAGCGTCGCTGGCGCCCGGATCGAAGGTCGTTTCCGACTATCTGGCCCACGCAAAGCTGACGCCCTGGCTGGATGAGCTGGGCTTTAACCTGGTCGGTTATGGCTGTACCACCTGTATCGGTAACTCAGGCCCATTACCTGACCCGATTGAGCGTGCCATCAAGCAGGGCGATCTGACCGTCGGGGCGGTGCTCTCCGGGAACCGCAACTTTGAGGGACGCATTCATCCGCTGGTAAAAACCAACTGGCTGGCTTCGCCGCCGCTGGTGGTCGCCTACGCCCTGGCGGGGAATATGGATCTCGACCTGACCCGTGAGCCGTTAGGCACGGGGAAAGACGGCCAGCCGGTGTATCTGAAAGATATCTGGCCGAGCGGAATCGAAGTGGCGCAAGCGGTTGAGCAGGTATCAACGGAGATGTTCCGCAAAGAATATGCCGAAGTGTTTGAAGGGACCGCCGAGTGGAAGGCGATAAAAGTGGATCGCTCTGATACCTACGACTGGCAGAATGATTCCACCTACATCCGCCTGTCGCCATTCTTTGATGAAATGGGCGTTGAGCCTAAACCGGTAGAGGATATTCACGGCGCGCGCATTCTCGCCATGTTGGGCGACTCGGTTACCACCGACCATATCTCTCCGGCGGGCAGCATTAAAGCCGATAGCCCTGCGGGCCGTTATCTGCAAAATCACGGCGTCGAACGTATTGATTTTAACTCCTACGGCTCCCGTCGCGGCAACCACGAAGTCATGATGCGCGGGACGTTTGCCAATATTCGTATTCGTAACGAAATGGTCCCCGGCGTGGAAGGGGGGATGACTCGTCATCTTCCGGATACTCAGCCGATCGCTATTTACGATGCCGCCATGCTCTACAAAGAAGAGGGGACGCCGCTGGCGGTGATCGCAGGCAAAGAGTACGGTTCCGGCTCCAGCCGCGACTGGGCGGCTAAAGGACCGCGTCTGCTCGGCGTCAGGGTGGTGATTGCCGAGTCCTTCGAGCGTATCCACCGCTCCAACCTGATTGGCATGGGGATCCTGCCGCTGGAGTTTCCGCAGGGGGTGACGCGCAAAACGCTGGGGCTAAACGGCGAGGAGCGGATAGATATCAGCAACCTGCAGGCTTTGCAGCCAGGTATGACGGTGCCGGTCACGCTGACCCGCGCGGATGGTCGGCAGGAAGTGATTGATTGCCGCTGCCGTATCGATACCGCGACGGAGCTGACCTACTATCAGAACGACGGTATTTTGCACTATGTGATCCGCAATATGCTGTAAAGTCGCGTCTGATATAAAAAGGGCCAGCACAGGCTGGCCCTTCATTTTCAACGGCATTACTGACTCAGCAGGTGCCCCATTTTGGCGGCCTTGGTGTCCAGATAGTGGGCATTTTTCGGGTTGCGCCCCACAATCAGCGGCACGCGTTCCACAATATTGATTCCCGCTTCAGTGAGGATCTCGACCTTCTTCGGGTTGTTGGTCAGCAGGCGTACCTGGTCGACGTTGAGCAGCTTAAACATATCTGCGCACAGCGTGAAATCGCGCTCATCGGCGGCAAAGCCCAACTGATGGTTGGCTTCAACGGTGTCATAGCCTTGATCCTGTAAAGCGTAGGCGCGGATTTTGTTCAGCAGGCCGATATTGCGCCCTTCCTGACGGTGGTACAGCAGAATGCCGCGTCCCTCTTCGGCAATATGCGACAGCGCCGCTTCCAGTTGAAATCCGCAATCACAGCGCAGGCTAAAAAGGGCGTCGCCCGTTAAACACTCAGAGTGTACGCGAGCCAGAACCGGGGATTGCCCCGAAATATCGCCAAAGACCAGCGCGACGTGATCCTGCCCGGTTGCCAGTTCTTCAAAACCCACCATGAGAAAATCGCCCCATGGGGTTGGCAGTTTGGCTTCTGCCACACGTTTAAGCTGCATGTGATTCTCCAGATTCTATCAGCACCTGACTGTGCTTCTGTTTGCCGCTATTTTGCCACAATGGCGCGACGTTCTCCTAATTGCGTAGGGTTACCTGCGCGCAAAGCGCACAAACGAACTACTTTCCGTTATGATATTGAGGTCAATGAAAAGGAGACGAGATGCTGTTGATTGCCAGACGAACCGCCGTTGGCGCGGCCCTGTTATTAATCATGCCCGCTGTGATTTGGATTACCGGCTGGAAATGGCATCCGGGGCTGTCGGCAGGGGCGATGAAGCTGCTGTACTGGATAACTGAAACGGTGACGCAACCCTGGGGGATTATCACGCACGTTATCTTATGTGCCTGGTTTCTGTGGTGCCTGCGTTTTCGTCTGCGAGCGGCGATAGTGCTGTTTCTCATTTTGGCCGCAGCGATACTGGTTGGGCAGGGGATGAAGTCGTGGCTCAAAGACCGCGTACAGGAGCCTCGTCCCTTTGTTATCTGGCTGGAACAGACGCGGCAGGTGCCGGTCACGCAATTCTACGCGTTGAAACGCAAAGATCGCGCTAAACTGGTGCATGAACAGCTGGCGCAAGAGCAGCAGATTCCTAAATTTTTGCGTAAGCACTGGCAAAAAGAGACCGGCTTCGCTTTCCCTTCAGGCCATACGATGTTCGCCGCCAGCTGGGCGCTGCTCGGCGTGGGCTTACTGTGGCCGCGCCGTCGCTGGGTCACCATTGCGCTGCTGCTGACGTGGGCGACGGCGGTGATGGGAAGCCGCCTGGCGCTGGGCATGCACTGGCCGCAGGACCTGATCGTCGCGACGCTGATCTCCTGGCTGCTGGTGACCCTGGCGACCTGGCTTGCCCAGCGGTTCTGCGGGCCGCTATCGCCGCCGGGAGAAGAGGCGCAGGATATTAAAAAAAGGGCGGCAGCGCCGGAATAATGTTGATATTAGCCGTATCAGGCCGCATATCCTTAACGGGTGTCATGCATTTCCATTTCACCGCTGCGGCGAAAATGATACTTTATAGGGCTGAACGCGGGATTTTTTCGCGCAACCCACAGAACGGGAAGTCATGTGAAATATTTTCTTATTTTCTTACTGGTGTTAGCCATCTTCGTCATTTCGGTGACCCTGGGCGCGCAGAATGACCAGCTGGTCACGTTCAACTATCTCCTCGCGCAGGGTGAGTTCCGTATTTCGACGCTGCTGGCCGTGCTTTTTGCTGCCGGTTTTGCTATCGGCTGGCTGATATGCGGCCTTTTCTGGCTGCGCGTTCGCGTCTCTCTGGCGCGCGCCGAGCGTAAAATTAAACGTCTGGAGCACCAGATCGCGCCAGCCAGCGCAACGCCTGCCGAAGCCGGCGTTCCTGCGGTGAAGGAATAATCATTTATGCTGGAGTTGTTGTTTCTGCTTTTGCCCGTGGCCGCAGCCTATGGCTGGTATATGGGGCGCAGAAGTGCACAACAGTCCAAACAGGACGATGCGAGCCGTCTGTCGCGTGATTACGTAACAGGGGTTAACTTCCTGCTGAGCAATCAGCAGGATAAAGCCGTCGATCTGTTCCTCGATATGCTGAAAGAGGACACCGGCACCGTCGAAGCCCACCTTACGCTGGGCAATCTCTTCCGCTCGCGCGGTGAGGTTGACCGCGCTATTCGCATCCATCAGAGCTTAATGGAAAGCGCCTCGTTAACCTACGACCAGCGCCTGCTGGCCGTCCAGCAGCTGGGGCGAGATTATATGGCCGCCGGGCTCTATGACCGGGCTGAGGGGATGTTTAAACAGCTGGTAGACGAGACGGATTTTCGCCTGAGCGCGCTGCAGCAGCTACTGCAAATTTATCAGGCGACCAGCGACTGGCAGTCGGCGATAGAAGTGGCCGAACGTCTGGTTAAGCTGGGCAAAGATAAGCATCGCGGTGAAATCGCCAATTTCTGGTGTGAACTGGCGCTGCAGCAAATGGCGGGTAACGATCTCGACAAAGCGATGGCGCTGCTGAGGAAGGGCGCCGCCGCGGACCGCAATAGCGCTCGCGTCTCGATCATGATGGGCCGGGTCTGGATGGAAAAGGGCGACTATGCGAAAGCCGTAGAGAGCCTTGAGCGGGTGATTGAGCAGGATAAAGAGCTGGTGGGTGAAACCCTGGAGATGCTGCAAACCTGCTACCAGCAGTTGGGTAAAATCGACGAGTGGGAAGCCTTTTTACGCCGCTGCGCAGAGGAAAATACCGGCGCGACAGCGGACTTGATGCTGGCGCAGATCCTTGAACAGCGGGAAGGTGCCGAGTCCGCGCAAAACTACGTGACTCGCCAGCTGGAGCGCCATCCGACGATGCGCGTGTTCCATAAGCTCATCGACTACCATATCAATGAAGCCGAAGAGGGGCGCGCGAAGGAGAGCCTGGGCGTTCTGCGCCATATGGTGGGCGAGCAGGTCCGCAGCAAACCGCGCTACCGCTGCCAGAAGTGTGGTTTTACCGCTCATACGCTGTACTGGCACTGTCCGTCCTGCCGGTCGTGGTCAACGATTAAGCCCATTCGCGGACTGGACGGGCAGTAAATTTAAAAAAAAAACCGCACTTTAGTTACAACATACTTGGGGGTATTTGCGTCATCTCCTCCAGCTATGGCGCACACGTCGTCCGGCAGGAAGGGAAATGCAGCCTGTTATTTTCGGCTTATCGCAGGTAGAATGCTGCCCGTTTACCTTTTTTGCGCCGAACCGGCGCTCATCAACAATTAAGGTCCGGTCATGACGTCTACTGCTTCATCTTCTTCCCGCGTTGTCACATCCTCTCCCATCGTCGTTGCTCTCGATTATGATAACCGTGATAAAGCGCTGGCGTTTGTCGACCGTATCGACCCGCGCGACTGCCGCCTGAAGGTGGGCAAAGAGATGTTTACCCTGCTGGGGCCGCAGTTTGTTCGCGACCTGCACCAGCGCGGTTTTGAGGTTTTCCTCGATCTGAAGTTCCACGATATCCCGAATACCACGGCGCGTGCGGTCGCCGCTGCGGCAGAGCTGGGCGTCTGGATGGTCAACGTTCATGCCTCCGGCGGTGCGCGTATGATGACCGCCGCGCGTGAAGCCCTGCAGCCATTCGGAAAAGAGGCGCCGCTGCTGATTGCGGTCACGGTATTAACCAGCATGGAAGCCAGCGATCTGCTGGATCTGGGCATTACGCTTTCTCCGGCTGACTACGCCGCGAAGCTGGCGGCGCTGACCCAGCGCTGCGGACTGGATGGCGTAGTCTGCTCGGCGCAGGAAGCGGTTCGCTTTAAGCAAGAGCTGGGCCAGGCGTTCAGGCTGGTGACGCCCGGCATTCGTCCACAAGGTAGCGATGCGGGTGACCAGCGGCGCATTATGACGCCGGAACAGGCGCAGGCGGCGGGGGTTGATTACATGGTGATTGGTCGTCCGGTAACGCAGTCTGCCGATCCTGCCGCCACCCTGCGCGGCATTAACGCATCGTTGAACACGGGGGCATGATGAACGATTCCAACAGCCGTCTGGTGTATTCAACGGACAGCGGCCGTATTGATGAACCTAAACCGGCGCAAGCGCGCCCGAAAGGGGACGGTATCGTACGTATTCAGCGGCAGACCAGCGGGCGTAAGGGTAAGGGCGTATGCCTGATTAGCGGTATTGATGAAAGTGACGACGCGCTGGCGAAGCTTGCTGCCGAGCTGAAAAAGAAATGCGGCTGCGGCGGAGCGGTTAAGGATGGCGTGATTGAGATTCAGGGCGATAAGCGTGACTTGCTCAAATCGCTTCTGGAAGCCAAAGGCATGAAAGTTAAGCTGGCAGGCGGTTAATTAATAATAAGGCCACGATAAATATCGTGGCCTTCATTTTTGTGCTGGTGTACTCGTCAGCTAATATAAACTTTCATATTATTGTTCGTGGTTAATATTATTTACCCACCTGGTGGCCGATAATACCGCCGACTGCCGCGCCGCCCAGGGTGCCCAGGGTGCTACCGTCAGTTAATACCGCACCGCCCAGCGCGCCGGCGCCTGCGCCGATAGCGGTGTTGCGGTCGCGTTTAGACCAGTTAGAACAAGCGCTCAGAGACATTGCAACAGTGACGGCCAGAACTACCGCGGCCATTTTTTTGTTCATTGAAGTCATCATTTTTTTTCTCCTGAATAATCTATTCATGGATACAACTTCCCTTAAGCATAGCTTGTTACTCTTGCTCAGGGGTTATTCCATGAAGCTTTAGTTGCGCAGGTGTTACTCTAATCACGCAGGTGATAGTTACTCCCTGTTATATCGCTAACATTAATTCTACTTTCTATAAATTTTTCAGGCAGGTAAAAAGTCTGAATTCAGGTGTCAGAAAAGTCTCAGACGATAGCGATGCCGGGCAGCCCCGGCAAAGTGAGGGCAGGATCAGGGGTGGTTAACGATATCGACGGCTAAACCGCATTCGATTAACTGGCTGCGCACGGCATCATTGAGATTATCGTCGGTGATAATACGGTTAAACCGTTCTATCGGCCCGAGCGGATAGGGATGAACCACGTTAAATTTAGAGCTGTCGCTCAGCACAATCGCCTCACAGCCCTTTTCCAGCACCGCGTTAACCACGTCGGCGCGCATCATATCCCGTCCGGTAAATCCGGTTTCAGCCTGCCAGCCGTCAATGCCGATAAAGGCCTTGCTGAAGTGGACCTGCTGAATAAACTGGCGGGTCAGTGGGCCAACCATACTTTCGCTGCGCTTTTGATAAATCCCGCCCAGCAGGATCACTTCTCCGGGCGTCTCTTTCAGCAGATGCGCAATATAGCTGCTGACGGTGATGATGGTGATATCACCGCGCTCGGCAAGCGTACGGGCGAGCAGGGCGTTGCAGCTCCCGTTCTCGATAAACACCGTTTCTCCGGACGAAACGCGCGTTGCGGCCCGCGCAGCCAGCTCTCGCTTAATGGCGAAGTTGGTCATCATGCGGGTTTCCACATCTTCGCTATCCAGCGGAACCGCGAAGCCGTGAGTACGGCGCAGATAGCTCTGCTTCTCGAGTGAATTCAAATCCTGGCGAATGGTGACTTCAGAGACACCGGTCATCTTCGCGAGATCGGCCACGCTCATACGGCCTTTGTCGATGACCATTTGCAAAATACTTTGTTGTCGGGCGTTCATAGCAACTTCGCAGTTAAGGGCTATTTGGGCGAGCGATCGGCCCTGGGTGGCCGATTGCGGCGATGGAGATTATCAAATTTCCCACGGGGCTTTAGGCTGACCGGGTTTATTTTCCTGTTCGTCGCTGGAAAGCGCCTGCAGCTCAGCTTTGAGGATTTCCAGATTATGGATCGCGGAGTGATAATCCCCGGCAACCAGAATATCCAGCACGGTATCGATTCGTTGGGCGAGCAGGCGGGCATTCAGATCTGACATGGCGTTATCCTGGTTACAAATATGAATAAAATCAATGATGCTAAAAACGGATGAAAAAGAGAAGCGAAAAAAACGCACAAACTAATCCATCTACGATGATTCGTAGGCAACGCGCAGAAAAACAGCTGGAAGGGATAAAAATGCGGCTCCGTTTAAGGGAGCCGCACAGGGCAGTTATCAGGCGGCAGGACGCGCAATCACGCTACGGGTTTCCATACGGACTTCGGCAATCGTCACATCGATAACATCCGTGACTTTGTAGACGACTTCGCCTTTAATCTGCACGGTGCCGTTTTCCTGGCTGCACACCAGCTCATCGCGCACGGCGTGAAGGAACGGCGCCGGGATAAAGGCAACCGCGCCGTTATCAACCAGGCGCACGCGCATGCCGCCGCGGCTGACATCAATAATCTCAGCCGCAAAGCGGGTAGTGGTACCGGCCTGCGGATTCAGATAGCGGGCGTACAGCCAGTCTCCGACATCGCGCTCCGCCATGCGGTTGAGGCGGCGGCGTTCAGCCATTTGTACCGCAACATCATCCTGCGGACGGGAGATCGCTTCCCCTTTAATAATCGCTTTCAGCAGACGATGGTTGATCATATCGCCGTACTTACGGATCGGGGAGGTCCAGGTCGCATAGGCCTCAAGACCGAGGCCGAAGTGCGGGCCCGGCTCGGTGCTAATTTCTGCAAACGACTGGAAGCGGCGAATACGGCTGTCGAGGAAACCGGACGGCTGCGCGTCCAGCTCGCGACGCAGCTTGCAGAAGCCTTCCAGCGTCAGCACTTCCACCGGGTCAACGTGCACGTCGTGCGTCTTCAGTAAGGCCGCGAGCTGTTCGGTGTTGGCCGGATCGAATCCGGTATGCACGTTATAAACGCCGAAACCGAGCTTATCGCGCAGCACGCGGGCGGCGCAGATGTTGGCGGCGATCATTGACTCTTCAACGATACGGTTAGCGATGCGGCGCGGTTCGGCAACGATATCCAGCACTTCGCCTTTTTCGCCCAACACAAAGCGATAATCCGGGCGGTCTTTGAACACCAGCGCGTGGTTTTTACGCCATTCGCTACGACGCAGGCAGACCTCCTGCAGCAGTTTAATTTGCCGGGCGATAGTCTCGCTGTCCGGCTGCCAGCTGCCGTTGTTTTCCAGCCAGTCGGAAACATCATCGTAGGCCAGCTTCGCTTTCGACTCGATGGTCGCCGCGAAGAACTGAATATCGTCTTCGATGGTTCCGTCATCAGCGAGGATCATGCGGCAGGCCAGCACTGGGCGAACCGCGTTGGGGCGCAGAGAGCAGAGGTCGTCCGAGAGCTCGCGCGGCAGCATCGGAATGTTGAAGCCAGGCAGATAGTTGGTAAAGGCGCGAATTTTCGCCGTGTTGTCCAGCTTGCTGCCTTCGGCAATCCAGGCGGTCGGATCGGCGATAGCGACGGTCAGGTGCAGTTTACCGTCAGCGTTCTGCTCGACGTACAGCGCATCATCCATATCTTCGGTGCTGGCGCTATCGATGGTCACGAAAGCCAGTTCCGTTAAATCGCGGCGTTCCAGACCTTCATCAAGCATCTCGGTCGCCACGCCGTCCGGCGCTTCTTTTTCCAGATTGTGACGCGCCAGGGTGACCCACCATGGTACGAAATGATCGTCGCCGTAGGTAATGTACTGGGTGAGCTCAGCGTAGAAACCACGGTCGCCTTTCAGCGGATGACGGCGCATTTCGGCAACGGCCCAGTCACCCTCTTTAAAATCATGCTCTACGCCGCGCGCGGCGCGGCAGGGAATGGCATCTTTCAGCAGCGGATGGTCAGGAACGATAGAAAGACGATCGTCTTTTTTATGAACTTTGCCGACAAAACGCGTCAGGAACGGCTCAACCAGTTCTTCCGGTTCAGCGCTTTCGCGTTCTTTTTCAGTATTGACCACGGCGATAATACGATCGCCATGCATCACTTTTTTCATTTGCGGCGGCGGAATGAAATAGCTTTTCTGCGAGTCGACTTCGAGGAAGCCAAACCCTTTTTCCGTCCCCTTAACGACCCCTTCAACGCGCGGAGTCTGGGAATGCAGTTGCTGTTTAAGCTGCGCTAGCAGCGGGTTGTCCTGAAACATAATTTCGTATTTTCGTGGCTAAAAGAGCGGCTGACATTTTTACGCGAATATGCCTGCCGCAGCAAGCGCTGTTTCAGCAATTTATGTCTCCTGACCTACATTGCCGAGGGCGATTTTCAGCCGATTCATCCAACCGCACAGCCCGCACCAGGCGAGAAGATCGATAGCCGCGCTGCGGGAAAGCCCGTATTCAGTGAGGGGAGTTAGCTGGGCGGCGCTGAAGCGGTCGGGCGCGCGGGTCAAAAGCTGTACAGATTGTAAAAGCTGGCGCTCAATTGACGGGGTGTCTCCCCATGCCTGGACGCCGGATTCATTACCGCGCAAAGCGTCCGTGAGATCGGCCAAATCTGGACATCGCGAAGCCCAGGCGTTAAAGCAGCTGACGCTGCCATTAATCCGCGCGGCTATCAGCGCCACCTGCGCGGCGAACGGCTGTTGGCCGCTAAGATGGGTCAGAAGCTGTTCCTGTAGCGCCAGCGGAGGTTCCTGGGCCGCCAGCAGCGGAGCCAGTTCGAAAAGGCCCGGATGTTTTTGCCAGTTCGCTAAAAGAGACTGGCGATCATCGTCGGCATAGCGCAAGTCGGAATCGTCAAGCCCTGGCTGCCAATCACTCCCCCTCGTGTCGAAAAGCGCTTCTGGAGCATCTTCCTGCTGCGGCATGCCGGGGATCCAGCGCACCGGGTAGCCCAGCGCGGCATGGAATGCGGCGATAGCGCGAGCCTGGAAGCTGATAAAGCCAATGATCTGATTGATGAGGATAATATCGCGACTGGTCAGCCCAACTTCATCTAGCTGGCTGCGGGAGAGTGCGTTAATCAGCGAAGGAGAGCTCGCGAGCTGGCGTGCGTACTGGGTAATCTGCGCCAGGCGACGGTTGCTCTCGCGCGAGGAGTCCGGACCGGGAAGCGGCGCCAGCCGGGCGGCGTAGTGATTGCACAGGCGCTGTACGCCATAAACCTGGGCGACGGTCAGTGCCGTACTCAGCCGATCGTAGGCGCTAAACGTCTGCAGACGATTAACCGTCACTGACGTGGGGAAGAGGACATCTGCCAGCCGCCGGGCGGGCGTAAGCCAGCGCGCATGCGCCTCGAGCAGCTCTTCGGGGAGCGTCAGATCGAGTAGAAAACGATCTTCGACGTGGGCGGCTTCTGGGACGAGCGGCAATACATCCACCGGGCAGATTGTTGACTGGGTCTCATGATACCAGTGGTTTTTGCCGTAAACGCGGCGTTGCTCCATGGGCGTTCCTTGTTCGGTATGTGGCAAACCGCCGTTTCGCGGTCATGCTATGCGGAACTATCCTGGCTTAACCCTGGAGCGGGAGAAAATATTGATACGTGCTAACAAATAGCGGATTGGAATAACAGCAGGAAAGCGCGGGGGAAAGAACCCTCCTCACGGATGCGAGGAGGGTGAAGAACTTATTTCAGTTCCAGCTCGTTCATCGCGGCGATGCTGAAGCCGCCGTCAACGTGAACGACTTCGCCGGAGATGCCGGCAGACAGGTCGGAGCACAGGAAGGCTGCGCTGTTGCCGACGTCTTCAGTGGTGACGGTGCGACGGATCGGGGTGACCGCTTCGCAGTGCGCCAGCATCTTACGGAAATCTTTAATACCGGATGCCGCCAGGGTACGGATCGGACCGGCGGAGATGGCGTTGACGCGAACGCCTTCCGGGCCCATGGCGTTCGCCATGTAGCGCACGTTAGCTTCAAGAGAGGCTTTCGCCAGGCCCATCACGTTGTAGTTCGGGATGGCGCGCTCTGCGCCCAGGTAGGAGAGCGTCAGCAGGGCGGAGCCCGGGTTCAGCATCCCGCGGCAGGCTTTCGCCATCGCCACAAAGCTGTAGGCGCTGATATCGTGAGCGATTTTGAAACCTTCACGAGTCACCGCGTTAACGTAGTCGCCGTCCAGCTGGTCTGCTGGCGCAAAGCCGATGGAGTGAACGAAACCGTCGAACTTCGGCCATACTTTTGCCAGTTCGGTGAACAGAGACTCGATGCTCTCATCTTCCGCGACATCGCACGGCAGGACGATATTAGAGCCCAGCGCGGCGGCAAATTCTTCCACACGACCTTTCAGTTTGTCGTTCTGATAGGTGAACGCCAGTTCAGCCCCTTCACGGTGCATGGCTTGCGCGATGCCGTAGGCGATGGACAGTTTGCTGGCAAGGCCAGTCAACAGAATGCGCTTACCGGAAAGAAAACCCATAGCTTTTAATCCTTATCGTTATTGCGTATTTTTACTTTAACAATCATTTAGTTAGCGTTGTCATTTCAAAATAACTCAAATTTAGCCGGGAATTATATCCCACTGACGACCCCTTGTGTCACGATATTTTTCTGCCATTCGCCACGTCATATCGCGCTTTGGCTACCGTGTATACAAGAGTATACCATCTGAAATTGCGGCGACGCGGCGCTAGCGGCGAACGATTTCCGCCAGTAAAAGTCGGGCGTCCGCAGACTGCGGTAACAGCTCGCCTGGCGATTCGTCCTGCCACCAGATCCCGGAGCCGGCCTGATAAACCGCGTCAGCCAGCCGCCAGCTACCCTGGAGAATCCATGCGATGCCCTCCGCGGCGGGCCGCTGTCCTTCCGCGACGACGTTCACGCGCGCCGCGGCGCGCGTGCGCTGGGTCATAATATTGAAGTCCAGACCGCGTCCGCTGATGCCTTCGCTGGCAATAGGCCACTCGCCGGCAAACGCCCACGGTTGCCAGAGCTCAAGGCGCTGGGCGATATCATCGCCCCGTAGCCACAGCGGCTGTCCCTCAAGCAGGGTGATGACCCGGTCAACGCCGGGAAAAGGGGAGAACGGACCGTCGTTTTCCAGCGTGGCGATACTGGCGCGCCAGAGGAACGGCGCGTCCGGCGAGGCAATGCTGACGATTTCGCGCGTTTCCCCGCGGCCATTTTTCCACGGCGTCACGGGCAGGGTAGAAAATTGAACCGGAACAATCATCGAAGTTTACGCCTCAGATTATTTGCCGTCTTTACGCCAGGCATCGGCAGTGAGCGCCTCGCCGAAATGGCCGGCAATCAGGCGTTTCGTCAGGTCGTGCAGCGGAGAGGCCAGCACGTCCGCGGTACTGCCGCGTTCGACCACTTCCCCTTGATGCATCACCAGCACCTGATCGCTGATGTGCTTCATCATGCCCAGATGCTGAGTCACGTAAATATAGGAGATACCCTGTTTTTCCTGCAGCTCCAGCATCAGGTTAATCAGCTGCGAGCGCATTGACATATCCAGCGACGCCAGCGCTTCATCGCAGACGATGACCTTCGGGCGCAGGATCAGCGCGCGCGCCAGGCCCAGACGTTGTTTCTGTCCCGGCGCCAGCATATGCGGGTAGTAGCTGACGTGGTCCGGCAGCAGGCCGACCATGCGCAACGTTTCGATAATCTGC
The DNA here is from genome assembly GCF_002556465.1 of Klebsiella sp. MBT K-1. Lineage (NCBI taxonomy): Bacteria > Pseudomonadati > Pseudomonadota > Gammaproteobacteria > Enterobacterales > Enterobacteriaceae > Klebsiella > Klebsiella sp. MBT K-1. Next base: position 125,937 of record NZ_PDEL01000014.1, read on the forward strand.
TTCTGCCGCGCTTCGGATTCGAGATCGGTATTCAGGCGCAGCGGAAAATCGAGGATTTGCGAAATGCGCTGCCGGGGATTGAGCGAGGTCGACGGATCCTGAAAGATCATGCGAATCTTCTGGCTGCGAAAAGAGTAATCGCCAAACGCCAGCGGGCGATCGTCAATCAGCAGTTCGCCGGTGCTGGGTTCGACCATTCCGGCGAGCATTTTCGCCAGCGTTGACTTGCCGGAACCGTTCTCGCCGATAATCGCCAGGGTCTGGCGCTCGCGCAGGGTAAAGCTTAGTGGCTTGACCGCTTCCACCGTTTGCCGATGAAACCAGCCGGTGCGGTAGCGAAAGGTCTTACTCAGATTGCGCACTTCAAGCAATGTTTCGACCATTTCACTCTTTCTCCATGTTCAGCGGGAAATGACAGGCATAGAGGTGGTTACGTGCGCCTACCAGCCGGGGCGTTTCGATACATTCGCGCTGGGCATAAGGGCAACGCGGCCCGAGCCGGCAGCCGATGGGCAGCTGTTCGAGCAGTGGGATCGCCCCCGGCAGGGTATTGAGCCGACTCTTGTGCGGCATGGCGCTACCGAAATCGGGAATCGCCCGAATCAGCGCCTGGGTGTAGGGGTGATGAGGAATCGTCACCAGCTCTTCGCTCGGTGCGGTTTCCACCGTCTGCCCGCAGTACATCACGTTGATTTTGTCCGCCCATTTACTGAGCATCTGCATATCGTGACTGATCAGCAAAATGGTGGTGTTGTTGTTTTGGTTTAACCGCGTTAGCAGGCGGATAATTTGCGCCTGCGTTGTCGGCTCCATGGCGTTGGTCGGCTCGTCGGCGATCAGCAGCCGCGGCTGGTTAGCCAGCGCGATGGCGATCATGACCTTTTGGCACTCTCCGTCCGTCAGCTCATAGGGGAAGCTGCGCATCGCATCTTTATGGTCTTTAATCCCCACGCGGTGCAGAAGCTCGATGGCGCGCCGCTTGCGCCAGCCCAGGCGCTGCCACCAGCGTCCTTTAAAGGTCCAGCCGGGGATATTCTGCGTCAGCTGCTGGCCGATACGTTCGGAAGGGTCGAGACAGGATTGCGGCTCCTGAAAAATCATTGAGACGTTGTGGCCTACCAGCTTACGCCGCTCGCGCACCGACAGACGCAGCAGATCGATATCATCGAAGCGCATGCGGTCGGCGGTCACCCGCCAGTTGTCCTTGGTGACGCCGCAAATCGCTTTAGCTATAAGGCTTTTACCCGAGCCGGACTCCCCGACGAGGCCGCGTATTTCCCCCTCGGCGAGAGTCAGGCTGACGCGATCGACGGCTTTTACCCAGCCTTCGCTGGTCTTGAACTCAATGGTTAAATTTCGGATATCGAGTAACGGCATTATTCCACCCCGGCGATGATGGCGCGGCGGATCCCGTCGCCCAGCAGATTAACCAGCAGGACGCTTATCATGATTGCCGCGCCCGGCAGCATCACCGTCCACGGCGCCACGTAAATCAGCTCCAGCGCGTCGCCGAGCATCGCTCCCCATTCGGGAGAAGGAAGCTGCGCGCCGAGGTCGAGGAAGCCCAGCGCGGCGATATCGAGGATCGCCATCGACAGCGCGCGGGTGATCTCAGTGACCAGGCCAGAGGTAATGTTCGGCAGCACCGCGAACCATAAAATATTTAGCGTCGAGGCTCCGTCAAGGCGGGCGGCGATAACGTACTCTTTTTCCAGTTCGTCATGCACCATGCTGTAAACCGAACGCACCATCCGCGGCAGAAGCGCCAGCCAGACGGCGAACATCGCGTGGCTGAGGTGCGGCCCGGCGAAGGCGACCACGATAATGGCCAGCAGCAGGGACGGGATCGACAGCAGCGTGTCAAGAATATGGTTCATCACCGCCGACCGCAGGCCGTGAGTGGACCCGGCAATCACGCCGAGCACCAGCCCCAGCAGGGCGGCGCCGAGCGTTACCACAAATGCGCCGCCGACCGTTGGCGCCGCGCCGCTCAGCAGGCGGCTCAGGACATCGCGACCGAGATCGTCAGTACCGAGAAAGAACGACACTTCGCCGTACCGCGACCATGACGGCGGCAGCAGCTGATAGCCGAGGAACTGCTGGTCGATGCCGTAAGGGGCGAACCAGCCGCCGAAAACGCACAGTAGCGCCAGCGCCGCGCAGCCGTACAGGCCGATCATCGCGGTCGTATCGCCGTAGAATTTTCGCCATACGGTGCGCAGCGCGCCAGGCGGGCGCTTCTCCAGATAGACGCTATCGTAGGGCATACCATTCCTTATGTTTCAGTGGGTTTGCCATCGCACCCAAAATATCGGATATCACGTTCACAATAATCACCAGCGCGCCGATGACCATCACGCCCGCCGAGATCGCGGCGTAGTCCTGTTGACGAATGGCGTTGATGAGCCAGCGGCCGAGCCCCGGCCAGCTAAAGACCATTTCGGTAATCATCGCCAGCGTTAGCATGGTGGAGAACTGCAGCCCCAGGCGTGGGATCACCGGCGGTAGGGAGTTGTGCAGGACGTGGCGGTGTAAAATTGTCCGCCGCGATACGCCGCGGGTGGCGGCGGCTTTGACATAGTTGGTGTCGTACACTTCGCTGGTGCTGATGCGCATCAGACGGATCACTTCCGTCGTCGGTGCCACCGCCAGGGTCAGTACCGGCAGCACCATGTGCCGCGCCGCGCTGACGATCATTTCATGACGCCACGGCGAATCAGAGAGCCATGCGTCGATCAGCGCAAAGCCGGTGACCGATTTCACTTCATAGAGCAGGTCGAAGCGCCCGGAAACCGGAAACCAGCCCAGGGTGAGGGAGAAGAACAGGGTCAGCAGCAGCGCCAGCCAGAAGACGGGAATCGAAAAGCCCAGCAGCGCCAGGGCGCTGATCAGGGTATCTGGCCACTTATTGCGCATGATCCCCGCCAGCATACCGACGGGGATCCCGATCACCAGCGCAAAACCGAAGGCGAGGATACAGAGCTCCATGGTAGCGGGAAAGACCTCTTTAAGCTGTTCGGAAATCAGCTGTCCGTTGATGCTGGAAACGCCGAAATCCCAGTGCAGCACCCCCTCAAACCAGAAGAGCCAGGCGTTCCACAGGGAGGCGCCCTGTAGCGGCGCGTGGGGCGTAAAGTAGCTCAGGCTAAAACCGACAAAGGTCAGCAGGAAGAGGGTAATCAGCAGCAGCAGCAGGCGACGCAGGGTAAAAATAATCATGGTTTTTTCACCTCGTCTTCTTTTTCCCGCGAGACGCCTGCAAAAGAGGCGTTGCCAAACGGGCTCAGCACCAGGCCTTTCATATCGTAACGATAGGCCTGTAAACGCAGGGAGGAGGCCAGCGGCAGCACCGGTAGTTCATCGGCAAGAATGCGCTGCGCCTCTTTATAGGCTTCGATGCGCGAGGCCAACTGCTGCGAAGTGAGCGCCTTTTGCAGCACCTCGTCGAATTCGCGATGACACCAGTGAGCATAGTTGGTTTGCGAGGCAATCGCCGCGCAGCTCAAGAGCGGACGGAAAAAACTGTCCGGATCGTTACTGTCCGTTGCCCAGCCGGAAAGCGTCAGGTCGTGGTTCATATCCATTAATCTGGCCTCCTGAAAACGGCCTTCGACCGGCATAATAATCACCTTCACGCCAATTTGCGCCATATCCGCCTGGATAAGCTCGGCGGTTTTTAGCGGACTGGGGTTCCAGGCCTGCGAGCTGGTGGGCACCCACAGCTTAAGCGTGAGCTTTTCCAGCCCCAGGGCTTTCAGCCGGGCGCGGGCTTCGGTGGGATTATATTCGGTGATCCTGGCTTCGTTATCGTAGGCCCATGAAGCGCGAGGCAGCATGGACGCCGCGGTTTCCGCCGTGCCGTAGTAGATCGACTGCATCAGGCGCTGGTTGTTGATGGCCAGCGCCAGCGCGTGGCGTACCTCCGGGTTATCGAGCGGCGGCTTAGCGGTGTTAAACGCCAGCCAGGCGATATTCATTCCCGGACGCAGGGTCAGGCGCAGGCGCGGGTCATCGCGCAGAATAGAGAGCTGGCTTGCGGCGGGCCAGGCCAGCACGTCGCACTCGCCGGTCAGCAGTTTCGACAAGCGACCGGTGCCGCCGGAGCCGAGATCGACCACCACCTGCGGCATCAGCGGTTTACCGCGCCAGTAGGCCGGATGGCGCTGCAGGCGGATGTACTGACCGCTGCGGTACTCCGCCAGCTGGAACGGACCGGTGCCGACCGGTTGCCGATCGATCATTTCCTGACGATCGCTCTGCGCCAGCTTCGCGGCATACTCTGCCGACATCACCGAGGCGTAGTGGGTGGCCAGGTGCCAGAGGAACGAGGCGTCCGGGCGTTTGAGGCGAAACTCGACGCTATGACTATCCAGCTTCCGCACGCTTTCCACGCTGTCGGCAAACTGTAAGCTATCGAAATAGGGGAAGCTGCTGCCGTTAACGTTGTGCCACGGGTGGTCGCGATTAAAAATGCGGCCAAAGGTGAAAATCACGTCATCGGCATTAAAATTGCGGGTCGGTTTGAACCAGGCGGTGGTCTGGAAAGGCACGTTGTTGCGCAGATGGAAGCGGTAGGTTGCGCCGTTGTCCAGCACCTCCCAGCTTTCAGCCAGTTCGGGGACCAGACGATAGGTATAAGGATCGACATCAAGCAGGCGGTCGTAGAGCTGGGCGGCCAGGGTATCGACGATCAGGCCGCTGCTGACTTTTTGTGGGTTAAAGGTGTTGACCTGACCGCTGACGCAATACACAAAGCCGCTATCGCGAATGTCGGCGTGCGCAGGCAGCGCGGGCGCGGCAAAAGCTTGCCCGCACAGCATAGATACCGCTGCCAGGAGAGAAGACAATTTCAGGCGCATAGTTTCTTTTTGATTATAGAGCAAGGCTCTATCTTATTAATATTAAATAACATTTACCACCACCTTATTGCTTATGGAGATAATATAAGCGATGGTTGCGTCGGTTATTTGACCAACGGATTCAAGTTCATACCGCTTATTAACTTCGAGTATACCTCGTAAATCACCCGACGTTTGGCATCAGGCAAGCAAGGGGTTGAGCGACGCGTATTTTCGATTCATCTGCTGCACGGCTTGAGAATGCTATGGGTATTGAGCATGGCGCTTATTTGCGCCGCAGCCCCGATTTTCGCCACATGGTATCTTTTTATTTGCGGTTTCTCCAGCGAGCCGTATCCGCACGGCTCGCTGGATGTTGAGGCGTTAGAGGGGAAGGAGGCGGTTATAGCGGGCGATATAATCTTTGGGATTTATTTCCAGCTTTCCACCATCGTGATGGATGGCGACATAGGTACGCAGGACCAGGCCGCTGTTCTGCGGCGTAATTGTCCAGCCCTGTTGACGATATGAATCTTCGGTTGAGCGGATAAGCAGGTCCGAAAAGATCATCATGACCGAAAGCGCCGGCGCGCGGTGGCTTTTCATGGTATGGACCAGGCTGACGTGCGCCGCATAGCGGCCAAGCGTAGAAGGATTAACCGGAATCATCTTTATTTTCAGTCCATTGAGTCATGATGCGCCGATGATAGTTCACATGAAGATATCTTGCTAGTTACAATTTTTTAACTACATGGGAACCGGCTCCCGCGCAGTCAAACGCCATTTTCCACGGCACAGGTCGCTTGCGGGAAGAAATCTCAATGTGACGCTGTCACTTTTAGTCCGTGAGCGGCGTGAATTCATAAAGCGCCAGCGCGTTGCTCTCCAGCGTGTCGACAAGCTGCCAGCGGTCGCTATCCGGCGTCTCTTCGCTGACGCGCAGCGCCGGGCGCGCCCGGTGCATCAGCCAGCGATAGTCCTCCTCGTCCGGCCCGCTTTGGCTGCGAAAGGCCTCGAATAGCGGGAAGAGCGCGCCATGGTGCTGATCGAACAGATGCTGTTTGATTCGCCAGCGCCCCTCAAGGCCGAGGAGCCGCACGCTCCAGGGCTGACTGAAGCGCTGGGTAAACGCCTCCTCGCTGGAGAGCCAGGGGTTGAACACCACCGTGTTGCGCAGCAGCAGCTGATAATGGCCGTGATGGCGCAACAGCAGCAAGTTCTTGTCGTTGATCAACACCTCGCCCCGCAGTCTGCGCCATAGCCACAATACCCAGTAGACCGGTCGCGGCAGACCGTGGAGATAGTGCAGCGCCAGACTGGAGGTATCCAGCTTGCCGTTAGCCCGGGCTTCTCCCTGCAATCCGGAATTCAGCCAGAACCCTGCCAGCCAAACCCGATCCGCCAGTCCCAGCAAATTATCCATCAGCAGCGCGCCGCGAAAGAAACGGCCGTTGGTATCGCGGGTATCACCGGTGAGGGTATTCCACGAGAGCAGCCAAAGCGGCAGCAGGAGATGCCGCTGACGTAGGGCGCTATGGAGCTTGCGTAATTTGTGTACCGGATAGTTTTCGCTGGCGGCCAGCTTCTGGCTGTCAATCTGCGCCAGATCCAGCAGTTCGTTGGCATCGGCCTGGCAGGCAAGAAAATCCGCCTCGGCCAGCAGCGGTGAGCGCAGAAGGGGATCGTCCTCTACCTGTTGGGGAAAACGGTGCCAGATCCCCAGCGCCGACTGCGGCGATAGCCTCTGCAGGATCGCTTTTTGTTGCCGCCAGGCGTGCTGGCGCGCCTCGTCGCTGGCCTGGGGGGACCAGTGCCAGACGAAGCGCCAGCTGGCCAGGGTTGTCGGCGGAAAATGGTTGGCGGAGAGCCGCAGAAAGCGTTGCAGCAGATCGCCGCGGGTGGTGAGCCCGGTATGCAGTATGACCGCCCAGCCCATTGTCGCCAGCCAGCTAAATATGCGCTGCAGATTATACCAGCAGGCGTAGCCGGCCATTTGCGGATCGTCCCAGCCGGTGCTGAACAGACGGCTGCTGAGAAACGGATCGTGAATATCGATGGCGAATATCGGCAGCGCGCCGTGCAGCTGTTCCAGCTCGCGGCGGACATCCTCGCGCAGCAGATCGTCCAGTTCACGAACGGTCACGACCATGCGGGTGTGACGCAGCGGCGTGGCACGCGCCGGCAGTTCACGCACATCAAGATGGCGGGTTTGCTGGGGATTGAGCCGCAGCGGCGGGCTATCCAGGCCGTTGGTTTGCGGCGCATTGAGCCGGGCGTACAGCCGATCGATTGACACCGGCTGCCATCGCTCGGTCTGCTGTAGGTGCGGGCGGGGAGATTCGACCGGCTTCTGCGGGTGCTGCTGGCGGAACTGGCGCGGCGTCAGGCCGTGCTCGCGTTTAAACAGGTCGCTCATCACCCGGCTGCTGGCGAAGCCATGCTGCTGGGCGATCTGCTGCACCGACCTGCGCGTGGCCGTCAGCTGCTCGGCGGCCTTGCGCAGGCGCAGCCCGGTAATGTACTGCATAAAGCTGACGCCTACCTCTTTGCGGAACAGACGCGACAGCCAGGCCTCGGAAACAAACTCCGCGGCGGCAATCTCCTGCAGCGACAGGCGCCGTTGATAGTTGGCGTCGATTCGCGCCACCACTCGGTTAATTCGCTGACTCCAGCGTTCGGCGCCGCGAGGCGCCTGGGCGGTCAGAGGACGGCTGAAGCGTGACGCCAGCAGAAGGGCGATTTCGCTAAGCCAGCGGTTGGCCTCCAGCCGATAGTGGGCCTGCGGATTGACCAGGCCGAGGACCAGCAGCTGGCGCATCAGATAACGTAGCGTGTCCTCGGCATCGCGCGTTTCGCTGCTGATCTGGTAGTCGGCCGCAAAAAAATCGCCATCAAGGCGCGTTAGCCACCCGGCGCTGAGCGACAGCGTCATCACTACATTCGCCGTCTTGCTGCTCAGGCGCCAGCGGTGGCTGCGGTTGACTATCGCCAGCTCATCCTGCTGAAGGTATCGACCCGTCTCTTCATTGTGGAGCTCGGCGCTGCCCTCCAGCAGCCATATCAACGTCAGCGCATCGGTTTCCTCTTCGCGACACTGACGGATATCACGAACCGCTACCTGAAAGTCGCCTGAATGCTGGTCCACCGTCGCCTCCTGGAGACAAAAAACAGCACGTCATTTTTTGTCATAACCGTTTTGTATGAAAAACACTCATTAATAATCCGTCACTATAAAACAAAAAAGCGCATTTTAAAGCCGTCAGGGATGCATAAACTCGAAAGTGTCGTGCAAACACAACACAGGAATAATAAAAATGACACACCCGATTATTGAGGCATTACAGGTTAACGAGGCGCAGTTTGTCGCGCTTCGCCGCCGTTTCCATCAGCAGCCGGAAATCGGTTTTGAAGAGCATAAAACCAGCGAAGAGGTTGCCCGCCTGCTCGGCGAATGGGGCTATCAGGTTCACCGCGGTCTGGCGGGCACCGGCGTGGTCGCTACCTTAAGCGCGGGCGACGGCAAAAAACGCCTGGGGCTAAGGGCGGATATGGACGCGCTGCCGATGCAGGAGATGAGCGGCAAGGCGTGGGCCAGCCGGGTCGATGGACGTTTTCACGGCTGCGGCCACGACGGCCATACCACCACGCTATTGTACGCCGCGGAATATCTGGCGCGTACCCGACAGTTTAACGGCACGCTACAGCTTATTTTTCAGCCCGCCGAAGAGCTGCTCTACGGCGGTCGGGTCATGCTCGAAGACGGCCTGTTTGACCAGTTTCCCTGCGATGCCATTTTTGGCCTGCATAATATGCCGGGGCAGCCGTTAGGTAGAGTTGGCCTGCGCGATGGAGCGATGATGGCCTCCTCGGACACTCTCCATATTGAAGTCAAAGGGGTGGGCGGCCACGGCGCGGTGCCGGAGCATACCGTCGACGCCACGCTGGTGGCCTGTCATATCACTCTGGCGCTGCAATCGATTGTTTCCCGCAACATCACGCCGTTTGAACCGGCGGTGGTGACCGTGGGCAGCATTCAGGCCGGGCACGCGCCGAACATTATCAACGACAAGGTGTTAATGAAGCTCACGGTTCGCACCTTGAACGAACAGGTTCGCGAGACCGTCCTGCAGCGCATCCACGATATCGCCGTCGCTCAGGCCGAGAGCTTTAACGCCAGCGCCGCCTTAACCCACGTAAACGGTAGCCCGGTTTTAAGGAACGATCCGGTAGCCAATGAGATGGTACGCACGGTGGCGACCGCGCTGTTTGGCGAGGCGCAGGTCGGCGAGGTGAAACCGTTTATGGGCAGCGAAGACTTTGCTTTTATGCTTGAGCGCAATCCGAACGGCTGCTATTTCACCCTCGGGGCCGGGGACGAAGCGGATCGCTGCATGGTGCATAACCCCGGATACGACTTCAACGATGCGCTGTTGCTGAAAGGCGCCGCGCTGTGGTGCGCCCTGACGGAACACTACTTGCGTTAATGTCCGCAACGAAGAGGACCCTGCTATGAGTTCTGTATCGCTAAGCGAAGCGCAGTTCGTCGGCACCGATCGTCTGCTGGCGGGTATTGTATTGAGCGTTCTGACCTTCTGGCTGTTTGCCCAGTCGGTGATTAACGTGGTTCCGGCGATGAAAAGCAGCCTCGATATTTCGCTGGAAACCCTGACCCTGGCGGTGAGCCTGAGCGCCTTATTCAGTGGCTGCTTCGTGGTCGCCAGCGGCGGTCTGGCGGATAAATTCGGCCGCATGCGTATGACCTCGTTCGGCCTGATCCTCAGCATTGTCGGCAGCGCGATGCTGGTGCTGTCGCAGGGGCCCGCGCTGTTCCTGGCCGGGCGCGTTTTACAGGGGCTGTCGGCCGCCTGCATCATGCCGGCGACGCTGGCGTTAATTAAAACCTGGTACGAGGGCAAAGCGCGCCAGCGGGCGGTCAGCTTCTGGGTCATCGGCTCCTGGGGCGGCAGCGGGCTGTGCTCGTTTGTCGGCGGGGCGATTGCTACCGGACTGGGCTGGCGCTGGATCTTTGTTTTCTCCATCGCGGTAGCGCTGGCGGCGCTGTTGTTGCTGCGCGGTACGCCGGAAAGCCGTAGCGCCAGCGCGCAGCAGCATAAGCTGGACATCAGCGGCCTGATTAGCCTGATCCTTGCGCTGGTGCTGTTAAATCTGTTTATCAGCAAAGGCCACGGCTGGGGCTGGACCAGCGCAACCTCGCTGGCGATGCTGGCCGGCGCGCTGGCCTCGGGGCTGTTTTTTATCCGCAACGGCCAGCGTAAGGGCGACGCGGCGCTGATTGATTTCGCGCTGTTTCGCAACCGGGCCTACAGCGCGGCGGTGCTGTCAAACTTTATGCTCAACGGCGCCATCGGTACCATGATGATTGCCAGTATCTGGCTCCAGCAGGGGCATCATCTGAGCCCGCTGGAGAGCGGCATGATGACGCTTGGCTACCTGGTCACCGTGCTGGCGATGATCCGCGTCGGCGAGAAGCTATTGCAACGCTACGGCGCGCGTCTGCCGATGATGATCGGCCCGGTCTTTACCGCCGTTGGCATTCTGCTTATCTCCTGTACCTTTCTCGATAAATCGACCTATATCGTCACGGTCTTTTTCAGCAACGTGCTGTTTGGCTTTGGGCTGGGCTGCTACGCCACCCCGTCAACGGATACCGCGGTGGTCAACGCTCCTGAGAATAAGGTCGGCGTGGCCTCGGGGATCTATAAGATGGGGAGTTCGCTCGGCGGGGCGATGGGGATAGCGGTGACAGCGTCACTTTTTGCGCTGTTCTTACCGCTGGGGATGGCCAGCGCGGCGCAGTACGCGCTGTGGTTTAACGCCGCGCTCTGTCTTGGGTCAATGGCGCTGAGCGCGCTGCTGCTTCCGCGTACAGGTCAAAGCTGATGCTTTTTCAGCAGCGCCCGCAGCTGGTGATAGGTGAGGCCCAGTAGTTCGGCCGCCTGCTTTTGATTGTACTTCGCCTGTTCGAGGCTTCTCTCGAGCAGGCTTTTTTCTTGCTCCTGCTGGAAAGCGCGTAAATCGAGCGGCAGCGTGGGGCCAGGCGTCTTCTCCACTTCGACGGGCGTCGCCGTGTGCTGCTGGCGGAAGGGGTTAATAATAATATTATCCAGCTCGCGCTCGCTGCTGCCGTGGCGGTAGACCGAACGTTCAACCACGTTTTTTAATTCACGGATATTTCCCGGCCAGCGGTAGTTTTGCAGCGTCTCGGCGGCGCGTTCGCTAAAGCCGGGAAACAGTGGTAATCCGAGCTCGCGGCACATCTGGATGGCAAACTGGGTGGCGAGCAGCATGATATCGCTCTGGCGCTCGCGCAGCGGCGGCAGCTGCACCACATCAAAGGCCAGACGGTCGAGAAGGTCGGCGCGAAAAAGCCCGTCTTCCACCATTTGCGGCAGGTCGGCGTTGGTCGCGCACACCAGGCGGACGTTAACCTGCAGCGGCTGGCTGCCGCCGACGCGCTCGAGTTCGCCATACTCAATCACGCGCAGCAGCTTTTCCTGTACCAGCATCGGCGCGGTGGCCAGCTCATCGAGAAACAGGGTACCGCCGTCGGCGCGCTCGAAGCGCCCCGGGTGACGTTTACTGGCCCCCGTAAAGGCGCCGGCCTCATGCCCGAACAGCTCCGAATCGAGCAGATTTTCATTGAGCGCCGCGCAGTTCAGTGAGATAAACGGCCCCTGCCAGCGGGAAGAGAGGAAGTGCAGACGGCTGGCGATCAGCTCCTTGCCGGTTCCGCGCTCGCCAATCACCAGCACCGGTTTATCGAGCGGCGCCAGTCTTGAGACCTGCTCAAGCACCTCAAGAAAGCTATTGGCCTCGCCGAGCAGGTTGTCCTTGTAATCCGCCATGATGAATTTCGCCATTTAGTAGTGTGATTCACCAGGTCACTTTAGCAATGCGCTGGCCAGATAACAACCACTTCCATTAAAATCAATAAGATAAAAACTTGGCACGGCATTTGTATTAGTCATGGCACAGGCCGGTGCCTGACACCAGAACTATGAGGATTGAAATTATGGGTATTTTTTCTCGTTTTGCCGACATCGTGAACGCCAACATCAACTCCCTGCTGGAGAAAGCGGAAGATCCGCAGAAGCTGGTTCGACTGATGATTCAGGAGATGGAAGACACGCTGGTTGAAGTGCGTTCGACCTCCGCGCGAGCGTTGGCTGAAAAGAAACAGCTGAGCCGTCGTATTGAACAGGCCGTTGCCCAGCAGGCGGAATGGCAGGAAAAAGCCGAACTGGCGCTGCGCAAAGAGAAAGAGGATCTGGCCCGTGCGGCGCTGATTGAAAAGCAAAAGCTGACCGACCTTATCGGCAGCCTGGAAAACGAAGCGCAGCTAGTTGATGAAACGCTGGCGCGGATGAAAAAAGAGATTGGCGAGCTGGAAAACAAACTCAGCGAAACCCGCGCCCGCCAGCAGGCGCTGATGCTGCGTCATCAGGCCGCAAGCTCCTCCCGCGACGTTCGCCGTCAGCTGGACAGCGGCAAGATTGACGAGGCGATGGCGCGTTTTGAATCATTTGAACGTCGTATCGACCATATGGAAGCAGAAGCGGAAAGCCACCGCTTCGGCAAAGATAAGTCGTTGGATCAGCAGTTCGCCGATCTGAAAGCGGACGATGAAATCAGCGAGCAGCTGGCGGCGTTAAAAGCCAAAATGAATCAAAATAATCAGTAATCGTATTCGGGCGGCACCAAGACGTGCCGCCGCCATCTGCAAGGAGTTCATATGAGCATGCTTTTTCTCGCCATCCCATTGACGTTGTTTGTGCTGTTTGTGTTGCCGGTCTGGCTCTGGCTGCACTACAACAACCGTACCGCCAGCGGCAGCCTATCGCAGAATGAACAGCAGCGCCTGCTGCAGCTGACCGATGACGCGAAGCGCATGCGCGAGCGTATTCAGGCGCTGGAGGCGATTCTTGACGCTGAGCACCCGAACTGGAGAGAGAAATAATGGGCGGACTGGATCTGAGTAAAAAACTGTGGCGCATTCCGCAGCAGGGCATGGTGAAAGGGGTCTGCGCCGGTATCGCGCAGTATCTGGACGTGCCGGTAAAGCTGGTGCGCCTGATTACCGTACTGGCAATGATTTTTGGCCTGTTCCTGTTTGTGGTGGTGGCCTACATCATTCTCTCGTTTGCGCTGGATCCGATGCCGGAAAGCGAGCTGTATGGTGAAAAAACGCCGAGCAGCGGAGAGCTGTTGGCCGCCGCGGATAAGGAACTGGCAGCGGGGGAGCGTCGTCTGCGCGAAATGGAGCGCTACGTCACCTCTGATACCTTTTCGCTGCGCAGTCGTTTCCGCCAGCTATAACTGAAAGTTGAGGTTAATGATGAACATGAAATGGCAGCAGGCCGGGCAAAAAGTCAAACCGGGTCTGAAAATCGCAGGCAAACTGGTGCTGCTCACCGCGCTGCGCTACGGCCCGGCGGGCGTCGCTGGCTGGGCGGTAAAATCCGTCGCGCGTCGGCCGCTGAAAATGCTGCTGATGCTTGTTCTGGAACCCATGCTCAGCCGGGCGGCGCAGCGGTTTTCTAAACGTCGCGGATGGCGTATGTTATGAGTGCCTAAACACTCACACTATCAGGATGATAACATGCGAAAACTCCTTCTGGGTTTAGCGCTGGCGATGGCCTTACCCGCCTTCGCGGCAGAGCACTGGATCGATGTCCGCGTCCCGCAGCAGTATCAAAAAGAGCACGTCGTCGGGGCGGTGAATATCCCGCTGGCGGATTTAAAAACGCGGATTGCGGCGGAAGTACCGGATAAAAACGATACCATTCACGTTTATTGCAACGTTGGCCGGCAATCGGGCCAGGCTCAGCAGCTGCTGAGCGAAATGGGCTACACGCAGGTGGTTAACGCCGGCGGCCTCAGTGAGATAGCCAGGCCGAAAAGCGCCAGCAAATAATCGTTGGCCCCGTCGCAGCGGGGCTAATGCAATCTATTGATAATTATCTCTTTAGCCCTCATGTCTATTTCCCTCGTTCTTCAGGCTCAACAGGATGGCGATGAAGCGACTCAAAACAGAATTTAACGCGCTGATCAACCGTGGGGTTGATCGGCATCTTCGTCTGGCTGTCACCGGCCTTAGCCGCAGCGGCAAGACCGCCTTTATCACCGCGCTGGTCAATCAACTGCTGAATATTCACGCCGGCGCGCGGCTGCCGCTGCTCAGCGCGGCCAGAGAAGAGCGCCTGCTGGGCGTCAAGCGCGTACCGCAGCGGGATTTTGGTATTCCGCGCTTCACCTATGATGAAGGGCTGGCCCAGCTCTACGGTCAGCCGCCGGTCTGGCCGACGCCCACCCGCGGCGTCAGCGAAATCCGCCTTGCTCTGCGCTATCGCTCTAACGATTCGCTGCTGCGCCATTTTAAAGAGACCTCAACCCTGTATCTGGAGATTGTCGATTATCCCGGCGAGTGGTTGCTGGATCTGCCGATGCTGGCCCAGGACTATCTGACCTGGTCACGGCAGATGACCGGACTACTGCAGGGGCAGAGGGCGGAGTGGTCGGCGCGCTGGCGACAGCTATGCGAAGGTCTGGATCCGCTGGCGCCCGCCGATGAAACCCGTCTGGCGGAGATCGCCGCGGCGTGGACCGATTATCTGCACACCTGTAAGCGCGAAGGGATGCACTTTATTCAGCCAGGGCGCTTTGTGCTGCCCGGTGAAATGGCCGGCGCCCCGGCGCTGCAGTTCTTTCCCTGGCCGGATGTGGATGCCGCCGGTGAGGCTAAGCTGGCGCAGGCGGACAAACAGACCAATGCCGGAATGCTGCGCGAGCGTTTTAAATACTACTGCGAGAAAGTGGTAAAGGGCTTCTATAAAGATCATTTCCTGCGCTTCGATCGGCAAATCGTGCTGGTGGACTGCCTGCAGCCGTTGAACAGCGGGCCGCAGGCGTTTAACGATATGCGCCTGGCGCTGACGCAGCTGATGCAAAGTTTTCACTATGGCCAGCGCACGCTGTTTCGTCGCCTGTTCTCACCGGTTATCGATAAGCTGCTGTTCGCCGCGACTAAAGCCGATCACGTGACCGTCGATCAGCACAGCAATATGGTGTCGCTGCTGCAGCAACTGATACAGGACGCCTGGCAGAACGCAGCGTTTGAAGGCATCAGTATGGATTGCCTGGGGCTGGCGTCGATTCAGGCGACGCAGAGCGGGCTTATTGAGGTGAACGGCGAAAAGATCCCTGCGCTGCGAGGCCACAGGCTGAGCGACGGCCAGCCGCTGACCGTCTACCCCGGCGAGGTGCCCGCCCGTCTGCCGGGCCAGGCCTTCTGGGAACAGCAGGGCTTTCAGTTTGAAAACTTCCGCCCTCAGGTGATGGACGTTGATAAACCGCTGCCGCATATTCGCCTCGATGCGGCGCTGGAATTTTTGATCGGAGATAAATTGCGATGACCGAACCCTTAAAACCGCGTATCGATTTCGACGGCCCGCTGGAGGAGGAAAAGGCGCAAATTCTCAAGTCCGCGCGCGCGTTTGACGGCGCCGACGCGGCGAAATTCGCTCCCGCGCGGCTTGACGTTCTGCAAGATGAAGAGGGCGCGGCGGAAGCGGTAGTGGAGTCTGCGCTGCGGCCTAAGCGCAGCCTGTGGCGAAAAATGGTTAGCGCCGGGCTGGCTATCTTTGGCGTCAGCGTGGTGGCGCAGGGCGTGCAGTGGACGATGACCGCCTGGCAAACGCAGGACTGGATCGCCCTCGGCGGCTGCGCTGCCGGCGCCTTGATCGTCGGCGCGGGCGTCGGTTCGGTGGCCACCGAGTGGCGCCGGCTGTGGCGGCTACGCCAGCGTGCCCACGAGCGAGATGAGGCGCGGGATCTGATGCACAGCCATGCGGTCGGCAAAGGGCGCGCCTTTTGCGAGAAGCTGGCCCTGCAGGCGGGGCTCGATCAATCCCACCCGGCCCTGCAGCGCTGGTATGCGGCAATCCACGAAACGCAGAACGATCGTGAAGTGGTGAGCCTGTACGCGCAGATCGTACAGCCAGTACTGGATGCGCAGGCGCGGCGTGAAATCAGCCGTTCGGCGGCGGAGTCGACGCTGATGATCGCCGTCAGTCCGCTGGCGCTGGTGGATATGGCGTTTATCGCCTGGCGCAATTTACGGCTGATCAACCGCATCGCCACCCTCTACGGTATTGAGCTGGGCTACTACAGCCGCCTGCGCCTGTTCCGTCTGGTGCTGCTGAATATCGCTTTTGCCGGCGCCAGCGAGCTGGTGCGGGAAGTCGGGATGGACTGGATGTCGCAGGATCTGGCGGCCAGGCTATCGGCGCGCGCGGCGCAGGGGATTGGCGCCGGGCTGCTGACCGCGCGGCTGGGTATTAAGGCGATGGAACTCTGCCGCCCGCTGCCGTGGATCGCCGACGATAAACCGCGGCTGGGGGATTTTCGTCGCGAGCTGATCGGTCAGCTAAAAGATACTCTGCAGAAGAGCAAAAACGCGCCGCAGAAATAGCGTTTTTGGGCATTCCCGGCTCGCGCTACGCTTAGCCGGGCTACGGCCGGTTGCCCTGATAAGTTGGTAGCCCGGCTAAGGCGTTCGCGCCGCAAGCCGGGAATTCTCCCTGTAGCGCATAACTTTACGGCAGAAAGGCCATTTTTCCGCCATACTGTCAATAATTGTTGACAGCTGGCTTCACGCCAGCACATAACTGTCCTATTATTCATCCGTCATTGGCCTCTTTAGGGTGAAAACTCCTATGCGTCTTGAAGTCTTTTGTGAAGACCGTCTTGGTCTGACTCGTGAATTACTCGATTTACTGGTGCTGCGCGGTATCGACCTGCGGGGTATCGACATTGACCCTATTGGCCGAATTTATCTCAATTTCGCCGAGCTGGAGTTCGCTAGCTTCAGCAGCCTGATGGCGGAAATTCGTCGTATCGCCGGCGTCACCGACGTGCGCACCGTGGCGTGGATGCCGTCAGAGCGGGAGCACCTGGCGCTCAGCGCGCTGCTGGTGGCGATGCCGGAACCGGTGCTGTCTCTGGATACCAAAGGAAAAGTCGAACTGGCTAACCCGGCCAGCTGCCAGCTGTTTGGCCAGAGTCAGGATAAGCTGCGCAGCCATCCGGTCGCGCAGCTGATTACCGATTTTAACGTCCAGCGCTGGCTGGAAAACGATCCTCAGGAGTCGCATGCGGAACACGTGGTGGTCAACGGGCAGAACTTTCTGCTGGAGATCACCCCGGTCTACCTGGAAGGCGAGCACGGCGAGAAGGTGCTAACCGGCGCGGTAGCGATGCTGCGTTCGACGGTCCGCATGGGGCGCCAGCTGCAAACCATGACCATTCAGGATACCAGCGCCTTTAGCCAGATCCTCGCCGTTGGTCCGAAAATGCGCCATGTCGTCGAGCAGGCCCGCAAGCTGGCCATGCTCAGCGCGCCGCTGCTAATCGTCGGGGATACCGGCACAGGGAAAGATTTGCTGGCCCACGCCTGCCACCTGGCGAGTCCGCGCGCAGGGAAACCTTATCTGGCGCTGAACTGCGGCTCCATCCCGGAAGACGCGGTGGAAAGCGAGCTGTTCGGCGACGCCATCCAGGGGAAAAAGGGCTTCTTCGAGCAAGCTAACGGCGGCTCGGTTTTGCTGGATGAAATTGGCGAAATGTCGCCGCGCATGCAGACCAAACTGCTGCGCTTTCTCAACGACGGCACCTTCCGCCGCGTCGGTGAAGATCATGAGGTCCACGTTGATGTGCGGGTGATCTGCGCGACCCAGAAAAACCTGGTGGAGCTGGTGCAAAAGGGGCTGTTCCGCGAAGATCTCTATTATCGCCTGAATGTGCTGACGCTGTATCTGCCGCCGCTGCGCGACTGCCCGCAGGACATCATGCCGCTGACCGAACTGTTCGTGGCGCGCTTTGCCGATGAGCAGGGCATTCCGCGGCCGAAACTCTCAGCCGATTTAAATAGCGTGCTGACGCGCTACAGCTGGCCGGGCAACGTGCGTCAGCTGAAAAACGCGATCTATCGCGCGCTGACTCAGCTGGACGGGTTTGAGCTGCGTCCTCAGGATATCCTGCTGCCGGATCACGACGTCTCGTCGCTGGCGGTTGGCGAAGAAGCGATGGAGGGGTCTCTGGATGATATTACCCGCCGTTTCGAACGCTCGGTGCTCACCCAGCTTTATCGCAGCTTTCCCAGCACGCGTAAACTGGCTAAGCGCCTTGGCGTCTCGCACACCGCGATCGCCAATAAGCTGCGCGAATATGGCCTAAGCCAGAAAAAAGGCGACGAGTAATGCTCACCAACCGTCTGCCCGGGCAGGCGGTTGGTATTTCCAGAAAAGGGCGGGGTCCAGGTGTAGAATGATTCTGTATATACTTCGTCTTTACCCTCTTTTTGGCAGGAATACGCATGCGGATCTGGCGTAGTGATTTTTTTCAATGGATGAAACTGCTGGTACTCTCCAGCGCGCTCTCTTTTGTATTGTTCTGGTTTCACCTTCCCGCCGCGCTGCTGCTGGGGCCGATGATTGCCGGAATCATCCTCAGCCTGCGCGGCGCGGAAATTCGCGTACCCCGTCCCTTTTTTATTGCCGCCCAGGCGATTATCGGCTGCATGATCGCCCGCAGCCTGACGCCATCCATTTTCGGCGTTCTGCTGGCGAACTGGGCGCTGGTGCTGTTGATTCTCTTTTCTACACTCGCTATCAGCGCGCTGGCGGGATGGCTGCTGGTGCGCTACAGCGACCTGCCCGGCGCCACCGGGGCGTGGGGGAGCTCGCCGGGCGGCGCCTCGGCGATGGTGATTATGGCCCAGGAGTACGGCGCCGATGTCCGGCTGGTGGCGCTGATGCAGTATCTGCGGGTGCTGTTTGTTGCGGGGGCCGCGGCGCTGGTCGTTCGCGTCGCGCTCGGCTGTGAAGCGCAGGAGATGACTCAGCAGGTCGCCTGGTTTCCTCCGGTGAGCTGGCAGTTACCGCTCACGCTGCTGCTGACGGCGGTAGCGGGGTGGTTGGGGCTACGGCTGCGCTTTCCATCCGGCGCGATGCTCTTTCCAATGCTGATCGGGGCGCTGGCGCAGGGGGAAGGTTGGCTGCAGCTTGAACTTCCCGAGTGGCTGCTGGCGCTGGCTTATGCCGCCGTTGGCTGGAGCGTTGGTCTAAAGTTTAATAAACAGATTTTCCTGCTGGCGCTCAAAACCCTGCCGCAGATCCTCGCATCGATTATTGGTCTGATCCTGCTGTGCGCGCTGATGGCTTTTGGGCTGACGCAGGTTTTGCCGCTGGACTTTATGACCGCCTACCTGGCGACCAGTCCGGGCGGGCTGGACACGGTGGCGATTATCGCCGCCGGTACGCGGGCGGATATGTCGTTTATTATGGCGATGCAGACGCTGCGCCTGTTCACCATCTTACTGACCGGGCCGGCGATTGCGCGCTTTATCTCCCGCTATGCGGCGCGGGAATAAAAAAGCCCCCGGTTAACGAGGGCTTACGTGGCCTGGCGGCGTTATTACGCTTTCAGCGCGGCCAGGGCGGCGTCGTAGTCCGGCTCTTCGGTGATTTCATTCACCAGTTGGCTGTAAACAACCTGGTCGTTTTCATCAATCACGACCACAGCGCGCGCCGCCAGGCCGGCCAGCGGGCCCGCGGAGATAGCGACGCCGTAGTCGGCCAGGAACTGCGCGCCGCGCAGGGTAGACAGAGTGACAACGTTGTTCAGGCCTTCCGCGCCGCAGAAGCGAGACTGCGCGAACGGCAGGTCAGCGGAAATGCACAGCACCACGGTGTTGTTCAGTTCAGACGCCAGCTGGTTAAATTTACGTACCGATGCCGCGCAAACGCCGGTATCGATGCTTGGGAAAATGTTCAGCACTTTACGGGAGCCTGCGAACTGGCTCAGCGCGACGTCAGAGAGATCTTTGGCCACCAGCGTAAACGGCTGCGCTTTAGCGCCTGCCTGCGGAATGGTGCCTTGAACAGAAACGGGGTTGCCCTGGAAATGCACGGTTTGTGACATGGTTATCTTCCTGTTTACATATAGTTAACGTCGCGGCTAGTGTATGACATCCGTCATCGGCACGGCAAATCCTTTTAATACTTACCTGCGAGGTTCAGGGAATGCGAAATCTGCGAGTCTATGAAGAAGCCTGGCCGCTACATACCCCGTTTGTGATCGCCCGCGGCAGCCGCAGCGAGGCAAAAGTCGTGGTGGTGGAAATTGAAGAGAATGGCGTCAAGGGCACAGGTGAGTGCACGCCCTATCCTCGTTACGGGGAGAGTATTGCTTCGGTGATGGCGCAGATTATGGCGATTGGCGAACAGATTGAGCGCGGCGTCTCCCGTGAGGAGATCCAGCGCCTGCTGCCGCCAGGAGCAGCGCGTAATGCCGTGGACTGCGCGCTCTGGGACTGGCAGGCGCGCAGCGCGGGTAAGAGCATCGCGCAGCTTTTAGGCGTGGCCCTGCCGGTGCGGATGGTCACGGCGCAGACGGTGGTTATCGGCACGCCGGAGCAGATGGCGGCCAGCGCTGCGGCGCTGTGGGAGAAAGGGGCCACGTTGCTGAAAGTGAAGCTCGACGACCATCTGATCAGCGAGCGGTTGATTGCCATTCGCGAGGCGGTTCCGCAGGCCACGCTCATCGTGGATGCTAACGAAGCCTGGCGCGGCGATGGCCTGGCCGAGCGCTGCCAGCTGCTGGCGGATATCGGCGTGGCGATGCTGGAACAGCCGCTCCCGGCTGGGGCCGATGAGGCGCTGGAGAATTTTATCCACCCGCTGCCCATTTGCGCCGATGAGAGTTGCCATACTCGCGACAGCCTGGCGGCGCTGCGCGGCCGCTATGAGATGGTCAATATCAAGCTTGATAAGACTGGCGGCCTGACCGAAGCGCTGCTGTTGGCGCAGGAGGCGGAGCGCCTGGGATTTGCGCGGATGCTGGGCTGCATGCTGTGTACCTCAAGAGCCATCAGCGCGGCGCTGCCGCTGGCGCCGCTTGCCCGTTTTGCCGACCTCGATGGCCCGACCTGGCTGGCGGTGGACGTCGAACCGGCGCTGCATTTCAGCACCGGCGTGCTTCATCTTTGAGAGCGCCAGTGCAGCAGGTCCGTCATGGCCGCCAGGTATTTATCCGTCGCTTCGTCGGCGGATATCGGCGGGAATTCGGCGGTAATGCAGGGCAGGCCGATATCCGCGCACCAGCTGCCAAAGGAGCCGGGCGTTTCATAGCCGACGCTGCCCACCAGCGGCAGGCTAAACGCATCGGCTAGCCACTGGCCCAGTTCGCTGTGGCCGGGATCTTCAATACAGGCCAGCGGATCGTGAAACGAGACCACCCACGCGGGGTGGATCTGGTGGATCAGCTGGCACAGCGCCTGGGTTTCCGGTTCTGAACCGGGTTTTTCGCCGGTGAGCAGGACTACATCGCGCTGCTCCGCCGCGCTGTTCCAGCGATAAACCGTTTCGCCTTCTTTCCAGTTCGCCGCCGGAAAATTCCGGTTCAGGTCGATGCCGCGCGCGTTGGCGCGCAGCCCCAACTGGCAGCCGTCCGGGTTGACCGCCAGCACCACGTGATGGCGGCGCAGCTCGGGTTTGAGCGTACGTAGCGCGCAGGAAAGCGTGACTATGGATGAACCTTCATCGCCGTGGGTTCCGGCAAGAATCAGGCCGCTGCGGCTATCGGCCAGCGGCGCCGGGAACCACAGCAGCGGCGCGCCAAGGTGAGACTGGCCGTAGCGTTGTGTTCCTGGCGGAAAATCACCACGCTGGGGGCGAGGACGAGAAACGGGCATAGGGCATCCTGTTATCCGATTATTTTTCAGCAGTGTTGTGTAAAACCGTCCCGGAATCAAATAGTTTCCAGCGATAGTGAAATCAGCATAGACGTCAACTTTCTTTCACAAGCCGTTTGCAATTTCAGGTGATGAAACAAATAATTATCGCACTGCCAGCTCTGGTTTTTTTATTTTAAAGGGGATCTTATGAAGTATCCTGTCACATTGACATGCGGCGCGCTGTGGTTAGCCAGCGTCTCTTCTCTTGCCTGGGCAGCTGATGTCCCGCCGGGCACCGTTTTAGCCGAAAACCAGGTGCTGGTGCGGCACATTAAAGACGAGCCCGCCTCCTTAGATCCCGCGAAAGCCGTCGGTCTGCCTGAAATTCAGGTTATCCGCGATCTTTTTGAAGGTTTAGTCAATCAGGACGAGAAAGGCAACCTGATCCCGGGCGTGGCGACTCGCTGGCAGAGCAATGATAATCGCGTCTGGACATTTACCCTGCGCGATAACGCCCGCTGGTCCGACGGCACGCCGGTAACGGCAGAGGATTTTGTTTATAGCTGGCGGCGGCTGGTTGATCCTAAAACCACGTCCCCGTTTGCCTGGTTTGCTGCGCTGGCCGGAATCGCCAATGCGCAAAATATTATTGATGGTAAAGCCGCGCCGGACACCCTCGGCGTCACCGCCGTGGACGCGCGTACCTTGCGCGTGCAGCTGGATAAACCGTTGCCGTGGTTCAGTAATCTGACGGCCAGCTTTGCTTTCTATCCGGTGCAGAAGGCTAACGTGGAGAGCGGCGACAACTGGACGCGTCCGGGAAGCCTGGTTGGCAACGGCGCGTATGTCTTAAAAGATCGCGTAGTGAATGAAAAGCTGGTGGTGGTCCCCAATACGCACTACTGGGATAACGGCAAAACGGTGATCCAGCAGGTCACATTTACGCCCATTAACCAGGAGTCAGCGGCCACCAAACGTTATCTGGCCGGCGATATCGATATCACCGAGTCGTTCCCGAAAAATCTGTATCAGAAGCTGCTGAAGGATATTCCGGGGCAGGTTTATACTCCGCCGCAGCTGGGAACTTATTATTACGCCTTTAACACTCAGAAAGGGCCAACCGCCGATGAGCGCGTCCGCCTGGCGCTCAGCATGACTATCGATCGTCGTCTGATGGCGGAGAAAATTCTGGGTACCGGCGAGAAACCGGCCTGGCGCTTTACTCCGGACGTGACCGCAGGCTTTACTCCGCAGCCGACGCAAATCGAAAGCATGAGCCAGGCCGAACTGAATGCCCAGGCGAAAGCGCTGCTGCAGGCGGCGGGCTACGGTCCAAACCGTCCGCTGAAGCTGACGCTGCTGTACAATACCTCGGAGAACCACCAGAAGATCGCGATTGCGGTGGCGTCAATGTGGAAGAAAAATCTGGGCGTCGACGTGAAGCTACAAAACCAGGAGTGGAAAACCTATATCGACAGCCGCAATACCGGCAATTTCGATGTGATCCGCGCCTCGTGGGTGGGGGATTACAACGAACCGTCGACGTTTCTGTCGCTGCTGACCTCAACCCATAGCGGCAATATCTCCCGTTTCAACGATCCGGCCTACGACAAAATTCTGACCCAGGCGGCGCTGGAAACGTCGGAAAAAGCGCGCAATGACGATTACAACGCGGCGGAAAAAATCATTATGGCGAAAGCGCCCATCGCGCCGATATATCAGTACACCAACGGGCGTCTGATTAAACCGTGGCTGAAAGGGTATCCGATAGCCAATCCGGAGGACGTGGCCTATAGCCGCACAATGTATATCGTGAAGCACTGATGGGTCCTGGTATTTAGCCCGGAGCTGGCGCGATTTTAGCGCCAGCGCCTCCTTCAGACGGTCTTCATGGAGGCTGTTATCCGGTTGTTTTTCTACCGCAGCAATTCGGCAAATTTCGCCAACCATTGCGGATGGGCGGGCCAGGCGGGGGCGGTAACCAGATTGCCGTCAATATGCGCCTGATCGATACCAATGTCGGCAAAATGCCCGCCGCTGAGCCGCACTTCCGGCGCACAGGCTGGATAGGCGCTGCAGGTGCGGCCTTTTAATATGCCTGCCGCGGCCAACAGCTGAGGGCCGTGGCAAACGGCGGCAATCGGTTTACGCGCCGCGTCAAACGCTTGCACCAGTTTAAGTACTTCCGCATTCAGGCGCAGATATTCTGGCGCCCGCCCGCCGGGGATCAACAGCGCGTCATAATCCGCCTCTTTCACGCTTGTGAAATCGGCGTTGAGAATAAAGCGATGGCCGGGTTTCTCGCTGTAGGTCTGGGCGCCGTCAAAGTCATGGATGGCGGTCATAATGTAGTCGCCTTTGGATTTGTCAGGACAGACAGCATCAACCTGATGTCCAATCATTTGTAGTGCCTGGAACGGCACCATGGTCTCGTAATCTTCGGCGTAATCGCCCACCAGCATCAGAATCTTTTTGCCCATCATATTCACTCCTGTATGAATTAAAGTGTCTAAGATATAGCCTGGCGGGAGAGGGAATGCGAACCGCAACTCGGCTCAGGACAACAAAACAATGAATCCGCAGCTGCAATCCTTTGCGACCTGGCTGGCGGGAAGCGGGCGCGCTGCTTTCGAAGGGCGCTGGCAACCTCTGCTACTTGGGCGTTTAGCCAGTAAACTCACGTTACCTGGCGCCAGTAATCAGGCGGCGGGAAGGGACTAATGGGCGATGAGCATTATTGTCTGCCGTATTTAAATATACCGGCTGAATGAAATGCCAATATTTCATTGCACTTACTGATCATTAAGGTCCCGTCAGGTTTAATAATCAAAAGAGGACATCTGATAAAAATTATTTGTAACTTTTATACTAATCCTGTCTGTCATTTGCTATGGTTATATTAATTTCGGCTCAGGACTCATGAACAGTTTGTGAACGGTAAAAATAATTCTATTTTTCTTTCTGTTATCAGCCATCTTCTCAATACTGGAAATAATCATTATTACCGTTCTATATTGATTCTTATCAACTAAACAGGTTTGTTGAGATGTAAATTCATTATTTATTCATTAGGCAGGCGTAAATCCTGCCCTTATTGTAAGTAAATGGTTGGTATTTCATATTGGCTTTGTTCGTCTAATGCTTTTGATTTTTTATATTTGGATTAAAATGCTTAAGGAAAGTCTTGTATTGAACTTTAGAACTGACAGGTTGATATTTTCTGATGCTTTGCTCTACTATGGTTTTGTCATCAAACGTCGTTATTTTAACAAATATTCCTCAAGGGAAGGGACCGCTATGGCTGATAGTTTCCAGAATGAAGTGCCAAAGGCACGCATTAATTTAAAGCTGGCTCTGCATACAGGGGGGGTACAGAAGAAAGTCGAGTTACCGCTAAAGCTTCTCACCCTCGGTGATTTCAGTAATGGTAAAGAGGACCGGCCATTATCTGAAAGAGAAAAAATCAACATCAATAAAAATAACTTCAACAGCGTCCTTGCGGAATTCAATCCAGAAATAAACCTGACCGTGCAGAATACCCTGGCCGGAGATGGCACGGAGGAAAGCATTAAGCTGAACTTCGCCGATATGAAAGACTTCGAGCCTGAGCAGGTTGCCCGTCAAATCCCGCAGCTTCGCGCCATGCTGGCGATGCGTAATTTATTGCGCGACCTCAAATCCAACCTTCTTGATAACGCCACTTTCCGAAAAGAGCTCGAAAAGATTTTGAAAGACCCGGCGCTGTCTCAGGAATTACGCGATGAAATGAGCGCACTGGCCCCGAAATAAACGGCGTGTGTTATTTAATGGATTAACCGGGAATATGCTGATGTCTGTAAATACTGAAACCGCCTCCGCGCAGGGGCAGACTGCTGTACTGGAAAAAGAGGGCGTGTACGCCTCCCTGTTTGAAAAAATCAACCTGACCCCGGCATCCCGCCTGGGGGATATTAACGACTTTCTGGACGATGCCGCACTGTCTGACGCCCCGACGGGCGAGCGTCTGACGGCGGCGATGCAGGTGTTTATGGACTGCATCCGCAAGGCCGGCCAGCCGGTGGAGAAGCTCGATAAGACCCTGATCGATCACCATATCGCGGAGCTGGATTACCAGATTAGCCGCCAGCTGGATGCGATCATGCACCACGAAGCGTTCCAGAAAGTGGAGTCCCTGTGGCGCGGCTTGAAGCAACTGGTGGACAGCACCGACTATAGTCAGAACGTGAAAACCGAAATTCTGGACGTATCGAAAGACGATCTACGCCAGGACTTCGAAGACGCGCCGGAGCTGATCCAGAGCGGCCTCTACTGGCATACCTACACCGCGGAGTACGACACCCCTGGCGGCGAGCCCATTGGATCGGTGATCTCCGCTTACGAGTTCGACGCTAGCCCGCAGGACATGGCGCTGCTGCGTAACATATCTAACGTCTCATCCGCGGCGCATATGCCGTTTATCGGCGCCGTCGGCCCGGCTTTCTTCCTGAAAGATTCCATGGAAGAGGTCGCCGCGATCAAGGATATCGGCAACTACTTCGACCGCGCCGAGTACATCAAGTGGAAATCCTTCCGCGATACTGACGATGCGCGCTATATCGGCCTGGTAATGCCGCGCGTGCTGGGCCGCCTGCCGTATGGTCCGGACACCGTGCCGGTGCGCAGCTTTAACTACGTCGAGCAGGTGAAAGGTCCGGACCACGAGAAATACCTGTGGACCAGCGCGTCGTTCTCCTTCGCCGCCAACATGGTGAAAAGCTTTATCAATAACGGCTGGTGCGTGCAGATCCGCGGCCCGCAGGCGGGCGGGGCGGTGAAAGATCTGCCGATCCATCTTTATGATCTGGGTACCGGCAACCAGGTGAAGATCCCATCCGAGGTGATGATCCCGGAAACCCGCGAGTTTGAGTTTGCCGGCCTCGGTTTTATCCCGCTGTCGTTCTACAAGAATCGCGACTACGCCTGCTTCTTCTCGGCGAACTCCGCCCAGAAACCGGCGCGGTACGACACCGCCGACGCCACCGCCAACAGCCGGATCAACGCGCGCCTGCCGTACATCTTCCTGCTGTCGCGCATTGCGCACTACCTGAAGCTTATCCAGCGTGAAAACATCGGCACCACCAAGGATCGTCGTCTGCTGGAACTGGAGCTCAACACCTGGGTGCGTGGGTTGGTCACCGAAATGACCGACCCGGGCGACGAGCTGCAGGCCTCTCACCCGCTGCGCGACGCGAAGGTGGTGGTGGAAGACATTGAGGACAACCCGGGCTTCTTCCGCGTGAAGCTGTTCGCGGTGCCGCACTTCCAGGTGGAAGGGATGGACGTCAACCTGTCGCTGGTTTCTCAGATGCCGAAAGCCAAATCGTAAGGCGAGGGAAATCAGGGATGAAAATTTATCGTCCACTGTGGAATGAGGGGGCTTTACTGTCTCCTCAACAGTTCCAGCAGCAGGCTGAATGGGAGTCTTTTCGCACTGCCGGCGCATTAGCGCTGGCATCCCCATTCCCCTGGGGTGTGGAAAAGATTGAGTTTAATGACAGTCTTCTTTCGTCCGGGCTGATCCAGATTACGCAGTTACGCCTCTGGCTGGAAGATGGAACTCTTATTGATGCGCAAAGGAGCGATCTGCCTCCGGCGCCGCGTGAGTTAGATGCCAGCCAATTGGCAGGTCTTGATGCGGTAACCGTTGTCATCGCCCTGCCTCACATGCAGCCAGGTGTGATCAACGTTGAACAGGAAGGCGTCAATTCAGACCGGCCGCTTCGCTATCGTGAAGAGTGGGTGACGTTACAGGATGCCTTTGGCTCTGAAGACGAATCCATGGCAGTTGCCCGATTTAATTTCACCATCCGGTTTGCCCATGAAAGCAATGATTCATGGAAAGTGTGCCCGGTAGCAAGGCTGATCCGGGATGGGCAAAATGCGTGGCGACAGGATCCGTCTTTTATTCCTCCAGTGGCGTCATTTGGGGCAAACCCGGTCCTTCGCGAACGTCTGGTGTTGCTCAATCGCCAGTTACGCTCCCGACGCCAGCGTCTGATGACGATGCGTCGTGAAAGCAACGAAAGGCTCGCCGATTTTGCCGTCGCCGATGTTTCTCTTTTCTGGTTGCTGAATGCACTGAATTCTCACGCCAGGGTGCTGACGGAATACGAACGTTTTCCTGGCCGTCCACCTGAACAGGTGTGGGCGGAGCTCGCTCGTCTGGCAGGCAGTATGCTGACCTTTTCCCTGGACCATGATCTTGACGCCATACCGGCTTATGACCACGAGGAACCGGGTAATACGTTTCCTCCGTTGTTTGATCTGATAACGGGTTTGCTGGAGGCCAGTCTGCCATCCCGGGTTATTGCTCTGGAAATGTCCCGCCCGGATGGACAGACCTGGAAGGCCAACCTTCACGATATCCGTCTGCGTGAAGAGGCCGACCTCTATCTCTCTGTGCGCTCGGATATCCCGGCCTGGCAGGTTGCCGAGAAATTCCCTGCGCTCTGTCAGGCGGGATCTCCTGATGATGTCAGCGAGATCTATGGTGCGGCGCTCAAGGGGATCCCTTTGATCCCTGTGAGCAGGGTCCCGGCTGCGTTGCCTGTACGCATGGAAAACCAGTACTTCGCACTTGATATGGAAAGCCCTGCTGCGCATGAAATGCAGGAGCAGGGGGTATGTATGTTCTATGTGCCTGAGTTACTTGGCGCTCTGGAACTTGAACTGTTTGCGGTATTGCGCTCATGAGACAGGATATCGATATCGACCAACTGATGACGGAGACCTGGCTCACCGTCACCATGCTTAAAAAAGGCGCCGTCACGCTTAATGGCCCTGCGCTTTACAACAAATGCGTTAAACAGGTGGAAAGTGTGCGGGAAGCGCTGGAGCGTGCCGGTTATGACGACGCCAGCGTGGAGCATATTTCCTACGCGCAATGTGCCTTGCTGGACGAAACGGTGATGAGCCGTAAGCCCGGAAAAAGCGAAGAAGGAGTGGAGCCGAAAGTTGATGAAGGCCAAATGGCCTGGCGTAAAGCTCCGCTTCAGGCCCGTTTTTTTGGCTCACTTCGGGCAGGTGAAGCGTTATGGGATTGCATTGCCGAGGTTCTGCGTCAGCCCTCACCGAATCCGGCCGTTTTAACCTGCTATCACCGTGTGATAGCGCTGGGCTTTCAAGGATTATACAGCCTGAAGGCGGTCAGCCAGTCGCAGCGGGATGAGGTAGTGAAAGCCCTTTCCGAGCGGGTTTCTCCGCCTGATGCAGGCCTGTCTCTGGTTGTTCACCGGCCGGGGAAACATCGCTGGAGCCTGATGCGCTCAGTCTGGTTCTGGATAGCGCTAGCCGTCATTCTTACCGGGGGTATCTGGTGGGGGGGCCATCTGTGGCTTCAGGCTCTGTTGTCAGCACAAATACCGGAGCTGCATGGCTAATGCGTAGATCAGTCATCATTCCGGTAGCCCTACACACTTTAGCAGCCGTTGCCACGTTGCTGTGGTTGCTGTGGTATTTCATCCCGACAGGTAACGTTTTTAAATGCCTGACCACTCTGCTGATTCTCCTTCTGGCAGGCTGGTATGTTTTTAAAAGCTGTCGGCGTGAGGAGCAAGCATCCGACGCGACCCTCCCGGCTGCTGAACTGCCATTACTCGACACCCATGTCCCCGTTGTACTGGTGTGTGGTGACATGCTGGATGCGCTGTTTCAGGGAAGCCCTCTGCGTAAAACAGCGCAGGGATGGTGGCTACGGACCGATGACGTCAGCCGGTTAACTGACGTTGTCCGCAGCATACAGACGCAGTTCCCGCGCCAGGTCGGTCAGCTCTCGGTGATGTACCGCTGCCTGCCAGACCATCATCAGGATGAGGCCGTTCTTCGTTCCGCGCTGAAAACGCTCCGCCAGCAATGTAAACAGATTAAATCCCTGACGGGTTTCACACTGCCGGTTGTGTTGAGTGCCGAATTTTCCGGGCCTGAAACGCCGTGGATAATCGTTTGGGGTGATAAGCCGATTGTATGCCCGGTTAATGATTCACCGCAGGCGTTCATTGACTGGCAGCAGGCGGAAGACAATATCTTGGCGCTGCCAGCGGTTAGTCAGGCATTCTCCTTTATCCGTAATACGTTGACAAATGAGCTGGAGAAACCTGATCGGTTTACGCCACCTGTACGCGCATTTTCCGTTGCAATGCGCCTGGGTGTAGTCAATCCTGAGACTCAGTCCGTCTGGTCCGACTGGCTCTATTCCCGCACCTGTTTACAGTTTTCCCGAGACCCCGGGCATTCAATCCCGACAGTTTTTTTCCCGGATGCGGTTCTGCCCCTTCTGGCACCGTTTGCGTCGAGGGTACAGGGGGGCCAGCGTACCCGTCGTCTGGTTCTGCTGATGTGGCTGTGCATTCTGACGGCGTTGGGCATCTCCGCGCTCAATAATCGTTACCTTATCCGTCACGTCAGTGCCGATTTACAGCGCTGGAACGCCATTCCCATGGATCATTACCGGCCTAAAGCGGAATCACTGGCCGCGCTGAAACAGGATGCGCTCCTGCTTGAACGCTGGCAGCGTCAGGGAGAGCCTTTACGTTACAGCCTGGGTTATTACCCGGGGCAACGCCTGTGGCTGGCCTTGCAGCAGGCTATCGATACCTGGACACCACCCCCCGCCCCTAAACCGAAACCGGTAGCGAAAATTGTACGACTCGACAGCATGTCGCTGTTTGATTCCGGCAAATCGGCACTCAAAGACGGCTCAACCAAAATACTCGTCAACGCACTGGTGGGGATCAAAGCCAAGCCAGGCTGGCTGATCGTGGTCAGCGGCCACACAGACAATACCGGCAGCATACAACTCAATCAGACTCTGTCTTTGCAACGAGCGGAGGCCGTCCGTAACTGGATGCGTGATACCGGAGACGTACCGGAAAGTTGCTTTGCCGTGCAGGGTTACGGTGACAGCCGACCGATTGCATCAAACGATACGCCTGATGGCCGCGCGCATAACCGGCGTGTCGAGATCAGCCTGGTACCGCAGGCTGACGCCTGTCGTCTGCCAGGCGCAAAGCACGCGTCACAGGATGTACGTGACGTTTCAACTCAAGAAATGGAGAAGTAAACATGGCAATCCCAGTTTATCTGTGGCTGAAAGACGACGGCGGCGCTGACATCAAAGGTTCCGTAGATGTGAAAGATCGCGAAGGAAGTATCGAAGTTGTTGCTCAGGAACACACCCTGTATATCCCGACGGATAACAACACTGGCAAACTGACTGGAACCCGTATTCACACGCCGTTCCTGTTTACCAAAGAAATCGACTCTTCCAGCCCGTATCTGTACAAAGCGGTGACCACCGGCCAGACCCTGAAGTCTGCTGAATTCAAGTGGTACAAAATCAACGACGCCGGTCAGGAAGTTGAGTATTTCAACACCAAACTGGAAAACGTCAAGGTGGTGAAAGTCGCACCGAAAATGCACGACATCAAGGATGCCTCCTTCGAGAAGCATAACCACCTTGAGCAGATCGAGCTGCGCTACGAAAAAATCACCTGGACCTACAAAGACGGCAACATCATTCATTCCGATTCCTGGAACGAACGTACCACGGCGTAAGACCCTGGCGGACAGACTCCTTTCTGTCCGCCATTTTTGTTTTGCTCCGCACAGCGCCTGTCAGACGGACGCTTTGCAGAGCAGTCTCACAATTTATCGGCATGAACCTTATGGGCATCGGTTGACGGCCAGGGGCGGTAGCGTGCTTGAACAAGAGGGAACGACATGGAACATCATTCAGCAGTCCTGCTACGACGACTTAACCCTTATTGCGCCAGAGCACTGGAGGGGGCGGCTTCTTTATGTCAGACCCGTGCACATGCAGAAATTACGCCAGAGCACTGGTTGTTAAAGTTGCTGGAGCAGGGAGAAGGTGATCTGACCGTTCTCGCTCGCCGCTATGAATGGGACATGGATGCCGTCTGGCAGTCACTCCTGAGCTGGCTGGATGTACAGCCTCGTTCAGTTCGCACCCGACCAGAGCTCTCTGCGTCCCTTCAGACGCTGCTGAAACAGGCATGGCTTGCCGCCACGCTCGTCGGAGATGAGCAGATCCGCAGCATACATTTGCTTACGGCCATGATTGAAACGTCAGGGCTGACGCGCTGCGATGGCCTCTGGCCTTTGATGACGCTGACCACCAGCCAGCTGGAGAGGTTACGCCCCTTACTGGAAGCCCAGTCGGATGAGCGGCATGACGTTGCGCTCAGCGAGCAGGCTGGCAATGCCTCCATTATTGGCCGGGCGCCGCCATTACAACATGAAGCCCAAAAGCATGCTGAGGGTGGAATTGCGCAGCCTGCCGTTTCACAGGTGGAGTCCATTCTCAATCGTTTTACGGTTGATGTGACCGCCCGTGCCCGGGAAGGAAAGATTGACCCGGTCTTTGGCCGCGATAACGAAATCCGCCAGATGGTGGACATTCTCTCAAGACGCCGGAAGAACAACCCCATTCTGGTGGGTGAGCCAGGCGTGGGCAAAACGGCCCTGGTTGAAGGCCTGGCGCTACGTATTGCCGAGGGGAATGTGCCCGAAAGTCTTAAGCCTGTCATCGTCAGGACACTGGATCTGGGTTTGCTGCAGGCGGGCGCCGGTGTAAAGGGTGAATTTGAACAGCGTCTGAAAAATATCATCGACGCCGTCCAGCAATCCCCGGTGCCGGTGCTGCTGTTTATTGATGAAGCGCACACCATTATCGGGGCGGGTAATCAGGCGGGCGGGGCAGATGCGGCTAACCTGCTGAAACCGGCGCTGGCGCGTGGCGAATTGCGTACCATAGCGGCCACTACCTGGAGTGAATACAAGCAATATTTCGAACGTGACGCTGCCCTGGAGCGCCGCTTCCAGATGGTTAAGGTTGATGAGCCCGATGATGACACGGCCTGCCTGATGCTGCGCGGTCTTAAATCCCGCTATGCCGAACATCATGGCGTACACATTACCGGTGAGGCCGTCCGGGCAGCGGTGACGCTATCTCGCCGCTACCTGACAGGGCGCCAGTTGCCTGATAAAGCGGTGGACTTACTGGATACCGCTGCGGCCCGGGTGCGGATGAGTCTGGACATGCAGCCAGAACAGCTTACCCGGTTGCAGGCCCGGCTGACTGCGCTGGCCATGGAGCAGCAGGAGTTGCTGGAAGATATCTCCCTGGGTAACGCTGTTGATGCCAGCCGTCTGCCTCAGATCGAGCACCTTACTCTGGATCTCAACCAGCAGAAAACTGCCCTTCAGTCACAATATGAGACCGAAAAGCAGCTCACCGACTCGCTGAAAGCCTGCCGTGAAGATATCAGCCGCCAGAAGGAGATCTCCGCCTTCCAGCAGGAGCTGGCGCAGGTACAAAATAACAGCCCATTACTGGGTCTGGATGTTGATGTCCGCACCGTTGCGACCGTTATCGCCGACTGGACAGGGGTTCCCCTCTCGTCCCTGATGAAGGATGAGCAAACCGAATTACTGACGCTGGAAGAGCAGCTGGCAACCCGTGTTGTCGGCCAACATTCAGCTCTGAATGCCATAGCCCAACGACTGCGAGCGTCAAAAACCGGTCTGACGCCGGAGAACGGACCGCAGGGTGTATTTTTACTGGTGGGGCCAAGCGGAGTGGGCAAAACCGAAACAGCGCTGGCACTTGCTGACGTTATGTATGGTGGTGAGAAATCGCTCATTACCATCAACCTGTCTGAATACCAGGAGCCGCACACGGTCTCGCAGTTGAAAGGCTCACCTCCGGGCTATGTCGGATATGGTCAGGGCGGCATTCTCACCGAGGCAGTCCGTAAGCGGCCATACAGCGTAGTGCTGCTCGATGAAGTGGAGAAGGCTCACCGGGATGTGATGAACCTGTTTTATCAGGTCTTTGACCGGGGCTTTATGCGGGACGGGGAAGGGCGTGAAATTGATTTCCGCAATACCGTGATCCTGATGACGTCCAACCTGGGAAGTGACCCGCTGATGCAGTTACTGGAAGAGCAACCAGAAGCCACTGAGAGCGATCTGCATGAGTTGTTACGCCCGATCCTGCGCGATCATTTCCAGCCAGCGCTGCTGGCTCGCTTCCAGACGGTGATATACCGCTCGCTGGCAATGGATGCCATGCGCACCATCGTCGGCATGAAGCTGGCACAGGTGAGCATGCGTCTGCAACGCCACTACGGTATTTCCACTCACACTGGAGAAAGTCTCATCGACACGCTGACGAAGGCGTGTTTGCTGCCGGATACCGGTGCCCGCAACGTGGACAGCCTGCTTAACCAGCAGATCCTGCCGGTTCTGAGCCAGCAGTTATTAAGCCATATGGCGGCAAAACAAAAACCACACTCCGTGATGCTCAGTTGGGATGAGGAAGAAGGAATCGTACTGGAGTTTGGAATAGAAAGATCATAAAGCGATCCTAACGTATTCATTTTGCAACGTATGTTGCCGCTACAACTAATAAAAGGAACCCTAACAATGAAGTTTATGAAATATATTACGGCTCTTATCACATTTACCTGCGCTGCCAATTCATATGCTGGATTCTTTAGTTCATCTGATGAATTCAAATGTGGTCGAGATGATGCTGTTAAAGCGCTACAGCAGTACATAAGAGATGGGGCATCAGAAATGCTTCAGCATGATTCCATCCAAAATGCAAAGATACTTTTAAATAAGCCGGTTAATGTCTATTCAGAAAAGATGAACAGCATTACAGTTGATGTTAAGGGGGCGTCTACGATCGGTAACACCAGCCCTACGGAAGTATCGTGTAAAGCTAAGGTAAGTATATTATTACCGCAGGAAAGTATTGATGTCATTCATGCTATCCCGGAGCAAATTGCTCGTCTCCAGTCGGGACAAGAATCTTTTTATAACAACGCTGTTATATGGAAGGATTATAGCTATAACCTGAAACTCTCAGATGATAAAAAAGATATTTCTGTAACAGATCTCATGAAAGACAGTGCTTCCTCTGAGCTGTATTTTATTACATTGTCATCTGTTAACAAAAATGAACTCATTGACAAAAATAATGACATAAAAATCAAGGTTGCACAAAATGAATATAACGAAGCGGATACCGAGTTAAATATCCTGTGGAAAAATATGCCTGATTCTATACGTGCTTCGATGAAATCCTCCCAGTTGGCATGGGTGAAAGACAAAGCAGTGAAATGCGGGAAAATTAGTGATGCAACGGGCAATACCGCAGATATTGCTACGAAGGTAAATATCTTTAACTGCCAGACAAAAATGACTAATGAGCGAATCACTATTTTGGGTGGCGGTAATTAATTGACGATCAGTAGTATGCTGCAGGGAGAGGAACCATGATTGAAAGTTTAAGCAGTCTGGTACATAAGGCCATGGATGAAGCCCTGGGCCTATCGCGCTACCGGGTTGATGTGCATGACTGCAGCCATTTCCTGGATGTATTGCATTACAACGCCGTTGAATCCCTCAGTCAGCCCTGGCGGTATGACGTGGCGGTCACCTGCTCTTCTGCGGATATTGCCTGCGACGCGTTACTGTTGAAGCCCGCGTCATTCACTTTCCAGACACCCGTGTTTGACGGGACACCGGCCCTGCCGGTCAGGACGGTATTCGGCGTGGTGGAGTCCTTTCGCCGCGTGTCCACCTCGAATGATGAGACCCATTACGCACTGACGATCGTTCCCCGTATCGCCCTTCTGGACTATACGAAAGGGAGCGAAATCTACCTCAATCAGTCGGTTATTGAAGTGGTTGAACAGGTATTGCGTAAACACGGTCTGGAAGGGCCTGATTTTGAGTTCCGGCTCTCCCGCGAATATCCCTCCCGGGAGCTCATCACCCAGTGGCGGGAAACCGATCTTGAGTTTATTCAGCGCCTGCTGACGGAGGTGGGGATTTACTGGCGCTATGAAATGGACAGCCGTCTTGAACAGGACGTGGTGATTTTCCAGGACAGCCAGCAGCAGTATGAATTTGGCGTCACGCTCCCATTACGCAACCAGGCCGGGATGAGTGACAGCGGGCAGGAGAGCATCTGGGGTATTCAGACCGCATATAACGTGGTGAGCGGAAGTGTGTCTACCCGGGACTACAACTACCGTGAAACGCTACAACCTCAGGATAGTGCCGAGAGCATTTTCAGCAAGGAAGGGATCACCACCGGAGAAACGTACCATTATGCTGAACCCTTCCTGACGGCAGGTGACGCTGAAAGCCCGGAGACCGGGGCATACTTCGCCCGTCTGCGTCACGAACGCATTCTGAACGCGCAGTATCGCGTCAGCGGGCATTCCTCCAGCCCTCATCTGGCTCCGGGTCAGGTACTGGAAACGGACGGCACGTTACCCGATGCCGTCAGGGAAGGCATCGTCATCACTACGGTGCGCACTCGCGGTTCACGCAAAAGTCGCTTTACTATGACGTTTGAGGGCATCCCCTACAGCGAAACCGTCTGCTGGCGTCCGGTACTGCTCAATCGTCCGGTGATATCCGGCTCGCTTCCGGCCCGGGTGGAAAGCACACAGAAAGGCGACACCTATTCCTGGCTCGATCCGGAAGGCCGCTACCGGGTAAAACTGGACTTCGACCATAACAGCCCTGAACAGGGTAATGCCTATTTGTGGCTGCGACTGGCTAAACCCTATGCCGGTGATACCTATGGCTTCCACTCTCCGCTTATCGACGGAACGGAAGTGGCCGTTGTATTCGACGGCGGAGACCCGGATCGCCCCTACATCGCTTATGCCCTGCATGATTCAGAGCATCCGGACCCTGTCACCAGTGACAATCATACACGGAACGTGTGGCGCACTCCGGCGAACAATAAGCTGCGGATGGAGGATAAGCGCCAGGAAGAGCATATCAAGCTCGCGACGGAATATGGCAAAACGCAGCTCAACATGGGACACCTGGTCAACGGTCAGCGTGAAAAGCGCGGGGCCGGTTTTGAACTGCGAACGGATGAGCATGGCGCTGTACGTGCGGCAAAAGGGCTGTTCCTGACGGCGGATGCCCAGGCCAAAGCGCAGGGGCCGGTACTGGAAATGGCGCCTGCGATTAACCAGATTAACCAGGCGAACAGCCAGATGCAGGCGTTGAACAGCGCCGCTGAAGCCGCCGGAGCCCTGGTCTGCGATATCAATACCCAGATAAATTTTGTGACCGACAAAATCAGGGACCTCCAGTCTGCAGTCCTGCTGGGTAGCGCTCCGCAGGGGGTTGCACTGACCTCAGGTGAACACCTTCAGCTCAGCAGCACCCGCAACACCATGATCAATGCAGGCCAGCATCTTGATATCGGTGCGATGAAAAATTTGTCCGTGACGGTAGAAAAAGCCCTCGGTCTGTTTGTGCATAAAGACGGGGCTAAGCTGGTTGCCAACCAGGGAGACATCGAGATTCAGGCTCAGCACAACACGATGGCCCTGTTTTCTGAAAAGCAGCTGACGGTGACCAGTAGTGAAGACGAAATTATTATCAGCACCCCGGAAACGCTGACGCTGAACGGTGGCGGATCTTACCTGAGGCTGAGTAAGAACGGTATTGAGCATGGTTCATCAGGTGAGTTCATTATGAAAACGTCGGACTATCTGGTACCAGGATCGGGCGCAAATCTCCCCAACGAAACACCCAATTTCAGCCTGACGGACATTACCCAGGAAAATAAGATCAGCAGTAAGTCATTCAATGACTGATACAAAAATAGTGAACAGGGAACTTAGACTATGAAATCAACGCTCAAAAATTTATTGCTGTTATTGACTTTTGTTTTCGCGATATTTTCAAAGTTCAGTTTTGGAGAAAATAACAGCTCGATACTCGATGCGAAAAGTCCAGAATTCGTTGTTAAAAAATTTTACTCTGACTATCTCACCGCGTGGAACGACCCTGATGTGGGGAGTGGTGCAGAGAAAAGCCAGAAGGCAATTGATAGCTATACGACACAACACCTTCAGCAACTTAACAGTGACAATGATACTGGGGCTGATTATTTACTCAACGCTCAGGAAATATGTCCTGACTGGGTTAATGAAATCGAGGTTAAAACATCTTCCGTGAGCAGTAACAAGGTTGCAGCTGAGTTAACGCTTGGACATGCTGATAGTGAATCAAAATATGATATCGGCCTTGTTCTCAAGAATGACAAATGGCTAATGAATTCGGTGAAGTTCATATCCAGAAAAACAGGTCATTGCAACGAGAACTAAAGGAGAGAGACAATGTTCAATCAAACCACTGCTCTGAGCACATTAAAATCAAATGCTGCGGCCATTGCTGCTATTAACAAAAAGAACTTTGATAGCGGCAAAGATAAAAAGCTTAAATACGGAAAGTCCAGATGTGCGCATTATGTAAAAGTGGCATTGGTTTCTGGTGGGCTTTCGGCAAAAAATTCAGGCATTAACTCAGCAAAAGATTACGGGCCTTGGTTGGTTGAGAATAATTTCAAACCTGTTGAAGGCGTAACAACGGTAATTAGTGGTGGCGTTTATTCCATCTCAGGACAACAAGCCGGTGATGTAGCTATCATCCAGGCCGTGGGAAAGCACACCGATGGCCATATGACCATGTTCGATGGAGCCAAATGGGTGTCTGACTTTGTGCAGGACCGTGGATTTTATCCAGGCCCAGCGTACAGGGGAAATAGTGTCGCATATAAACTTTATCGCTATGCAGGAACAACAGCTGAAAATAAAAGTACAGCCTTTACAAAGGGGAAAATAAATATCGTTTGGCCGATCCCCTCTAACAACCGTGGAACTGAGTTTGGTAGTCAGGAAGATATCCTTTCGCACCTCAGCGGGGAGTCAACCGGACAGTACGCTATTGGTCGGAGTGGAATGTGGCATGGCGGGATCCATATCACGGAAGCAACGACCCCGTGGTGTGCTCTTAGTGGCAAGTCTCCTCTTGAAGCATTAGATTTCCCGGTTCCCTTTAAAGGTGAGCAGGCTGTGCGATGCATGGCTGACGGCGAAGTGGTTGCTTATCGTGTCTGCAAGGATTATCTGATGCTTGCATGGGAGTCCGGCCCACTGAGCTTTTCCGGTTCGTTTGTTCTGGTTAAACACTTTATTCAACCGGGGGAGAAAGAATCCAGCAGGCTGCATTTCTACACCCTGTATATGCATCTTGCGCCGTATTCAGCTTATGAAGCTGAAGCAGAAAATCAGTGGGTCATTCAGGATACTCTAAGAGCATATTCTAAAATGGACGGGCTGACGGCGAAACTGATTTCAGATAAAACTTCTCCACAAATTTCCGGACACATGCCTAAAGGGGCAAGAGTGGAGTGGGACCCAGCAGACAGTAATCTTAACGCCACAGGAAATAACAAGCGAAAATATGGCCTTGTGACACTAAAAGGATTACCAGAAGAAACCAGCAGTACCCTCACACTTGGTCAGCGCTATTGGGTTGTTGTGGATAACAACAATATTAAGCCAGCGCCGGGGGCCGGTCCAGGCTGGTGGCAGCATTTGCTTCCTCCCGCAAAGGAAGTCATGGTATTTGATAAGATAGTAAGTCTCAGTTCTCCATTTGCTATTAAGGCCGGTGACCCGATTGGCCACATGGGCTACTATCAGGCACCAAAAGACGGTGGTTATGAGGCACGATACCAGGTACATATCGAATGCACGAGCATGGATGATAATCTGGAGAAGTTCCTGACCAACCCAGAAAAAGTGGGGGAGAAAAACCCGCTCTGGTTGAAGTATTCTCCTGGCCTTGCTCTTTTCACAAAAGATGTTGCGAAGGGCACCTTCGCAAAGGGCTCGACGTCGACAACGCGGATAGGCATTCTACCGTTGAGTAAGGTCACAACTGAAACTGATAACTCAACAAAGCAAGAATACTGGCAGCTGCGGCCGGAAAATGCCTATGTGCCCAAAGGCCAGGCGGAGCCTCAACTTCTGTCACAGTATGATCTGGCGAAGCTAGGCTTCAGAACTGAAACCTCAGAGCCTACCAGTTTTGATTACCTGGATGGAAAAAACCAGCCTGTTGGATTCTTCCGCAGCCTTATCAACTCGCTCTATGAGGCTGCGACCGGTGATACGCGAACCAGTCATGCCCTGGTTAAGCATAATTATCAGCGCCTGCTGGATAAAATTGACAGTGGAAGCGACCGTTATTCTCCAATGGAGTACTGGAGAGCACTTCATAACCCCGACTATCGTGAAGTTATTCAGAAAACTATCGTAAAACATCCCAGCGACTGGTACTTCAAAAAAGACGATGCTATCTGGCAACCGTTCCTGAATGCGCTGAAGAAAGAAGCACCGGAATGGAAGAAGTACAGCGAAGATTTTCTCGACAAAATGGCATGGATGCAGGATGTTACGACTGAAAAACTGGGCCCCGAGCTTTGGCATATGCATCCAATCGTATTTTTAGGGGCGTTTATTAAACGAGATAAAATAATATGGATGAAAAAATTCACAGAGAAATTTGGAATAACTAAAGCAGAAGCATTTAGAACGAAGCTATTGAGTGTATCAAGAAATCTAAGCATTGACCCAAATTATATCATGGCTTGTATAGCACTTGAGACAGGAAAAACCTTTAGAACCGACATAAAAAATCCAGGCTCTTCAGCAACCGGTTTAATACAATTCATGAAAAGCACAGCAGACGAGTTGGGCACAACTACTGCAAAACTTAGAAAGATGGATCACGTTGAGCAAATGGATTACGTTGAAAAATACTTCAAAATGCAGGCGAACAATGTTGGTGTTTCAACTGACAAGTGGACACTTGAAGATGTCTATTATTCTATATTCAGTCCAAAAACAATAAAACTTGGTCCCAATGATATTGTTTACCAAGAAAACAATGGTGATCTGTATAGCAAAAATCTTTATCATGACAGAAACAACGATGGTAAAATCACTAAAAATGAAATTGCGGAAAATATACGCGTAAATTATAAGCAAGGTATTCCTGAGGCCGGGTAATAATGAAAGAACAAATAAAATACTCTTTGACTGCATTGATTTTAATGGCGTCAACAACATATGCTCATTGCTCTCAAAGTAATGATGTAGATATGTTAGTCACAGCAAATAAACTTAAGAGTTCTGGATTTGTTGATGGGCAAACAGGGCGCGTGATAACAGACTTAAATGGTGACGGTAAAAAAGATATCATCGAATATACTTTTGTGAGTTCAACGCCGCCAGGTACCTGTAATGAATCGGATTGTATGTCAAATCTCGACAATTCTCCTACTTTGACATTCCAAATCACGATGCACGATGGAAAATCAATAGATGCAGCATATATGTGTACATCTATTGGGGTTTCAAAAAATATGCACAAAGGGTTGAAAGATATTTTTTGTGGTCCTAAATATATTTTACGCTGGAATGGAGAAGAGTATGACACTAAATAGGTTCGACTGCCAATTACTTTCATCCACGGACAAATATTAACTGATAGAGATCTTTATTAATGCTCCAGATTATCCGTAAAGGCGATAAAACAACCTACGGTGGTTCGGTGTTGACCGCTTCCGAAACAATGAAATTCGGCGGTATTGGTGTTGCCCGTAAAGGCGACAAAGTGTCATGCCCGGTTCCGGGACATGGCCCTACAACCATCATAGAAGGCAATCCTGATTATCTTGATCATGGTATCCCGGTGGCATTTCACGGTCACAAATGTGCCTGTGGTTGCACATTGATCAGTTCATTTGCCGCAGCAAAGGTTGCCTGATTATGCCCGTCTGGCTGGATGCCATTCCTGAAAAGGCTCCTAAGGTAGCGCGTCCCGGCACCGGCCGTTGGCTGCTATTCCTCGCGTTTGTCATGCTGGGGGGCATAGCGCTCACGCTATGGTGCTGGACGTCAGAGCGAACCGGATTTGTCTTCTGGTTCACCGCGCTGGGTCTTCCATTGTGCACCTGGGGGCTTATTTTCGGCTTACGCCGGTTTGCCTACAAAGCCGAACAGGTGGGAGCCGAGTCCCGAAATGTACAGCGAGAAGCGCTTATTGACAGTGAAATTCTTCGCGGTCAGCGCTGTGCCTGGATCCTCGGTACATACATTCAGGCCCCGGCCGGAAACAAAACCGATGACCTGCTTGAGGCAATGAAAGTCGCAGCACCCGCTATCGACTTCTCCCGCCCAAGAGGATGTGACAAACCGGTCAGATACGCGGCATTAACAGAATACCAGGCTGATTTAACAAAGGCCCTGACAGCAGCGGTGACTAAACTGACCACGCGTGTAGAAGGGATCGTTCAGCCGCTTCCGCCGGAGTTGCCATGCTGGCTGGTGCTGGATTGTGATAACGACCTGTACCCCTTGATTGAAGAGCAGCTTAAGGCCGCTCTCTCACTAAAGACCGGCAGGATTTTTCGCCTGATGTCCGGAAAAGGGTTGAGCGCACTCGATGCCTGGCTGGACAAGCGATGGGACAATCCGAGCATTCTGGTTGCCATCACTCTGTCGTTACCCGCGTCTCCCCGGGAAGAAGATGCTGATGCCATCTCGATGGTGGTATTGAGCAACCGCAAAGCCCACGCCTGGCCGGATGCACTACGCCTTCATCGCCCCGAAAGGGGAGCAGAATCAACGCTCACAAAGACACTCACCCGGGCGCTGCTCTGGGCGAAGACCAGGCCAGATGAACTCAAAGGAAGCTGGATCTCCGGTCCCACATTGACCGCTGGAAGCGGCTGGAATAATGCCTGCGAGCAGAGCGGGGTGGAATTTAGCCTTTCAGAGGACAACTTCAGTATCGATCCAGTTCTGGGATACACGGGCCATGCGGCTCCATGGCTGGTCATCACGCTTGCCAATGCTGACGTTGAACAACGAGGCCCGCAGGTTATCGCCGCACAACCCGCCGCTGATAAAGACGACATCTGGATCGCCGTCATCACCAAAGAAGAAGTTCGCAAGGAATCGCCTAAGAATGTCTAAGGTAAAAGTAAAAACACTCATCGGCTCCGTTGTGACTGTCGCCTTTTTTCTGACAGTCATCGTGGCATTTCTGTTTTATGCCTTTCCGGAAAACGTAGCCTCGGGCACCGGCTTCGGACCGTATGACGGTCAACGAATACTCACATTCTGCGCCATACTGGTTGCCGCGTTGTTTTTACTCGGCTGGCTGATAGAGAAGGCTTTCGACCACGCGGGTAAATCCGGGTTGTATTTCCAGTGGGGGCAGAAAAAGGCTGAGACTGCCGCTCCGTTGACGAACCCAATTCCCAGTGAAGAAGACGATGATGAACCCGTTTTCAGCGAAGACGTCGTGTCCGAACACCTGCGCTTTCGCTATGGACGCCGCTGGAAGCGTAAAGTGCGTCTCCTTTTGGTTATGGGCAACCCGGACGACGTCCACAACGCGGCCCCGGGCCTGTGTCATGACCTCTGGCAGGAAGGCGACGGCAACGTACTGATTTATGGCGGCGACGCCCAGTCGCTTCCGGATGAGATCTTCCTGTCAAAACTGAAACGCCTGCGTCCTGGTCATCCGGTTGATAGCATCATTCAGGTGATAAGTACCTCAGCCCTCCCGACGGATATCGAACGGGATGCCTTTTTGCGCTGTCGCCAGAAAGCCGACCATCTGCTGGGCTGGCAGGCCCCAGTCTGGCTGTGGCTGACTGACAACGCTACTGGTGCTCAGCAGGATGCGGGAACGGCTGCTACAGGGGTTATTTTCGGACCGGAAGGTACTGTAAAAGAGGCGGAAAAGGCATTTACTACGCTGTCTCAGCGCCTGCAAAAAACCGGTATGGCACAGATACTGAATAATCCGGCTGATTTCGGTCTGCTTCAGTTATCCCTCCGCCTGCGGCAGGAACTGAAAGCCAGTCTGACCGTTTTGCTCAGCGGGTTGATGCAGGGATCTGCAGCCTTTCGTTTACGGGGGGTCATGTTCAGCCCTGAACTGGCTGTTGCCGGAACGGTGCCGAACACACGTCTGGACACCCCGACATGGAAAGCCGTCATTGATGACTGTGATGCGGTCAGCGGCAGGAAACTGGGTATCGGCTGGCTAAAGATGCTGCGGTTAATTTTGCTTTCCCTGATTGTCCTGTGGGGGGCCGGTACACTGTTGTCCCTGATCGTTAACCGTACCCAGATTTATCAGGCGCAGGAAACGGCGAGGCAGGCAGCGGATACTGCAAAAACACTGGCTGAACGCCTGCACAACCAGCTCGTACTCCAGCAAGCCATTGCCCGTCTGCAACATCGTGAGGCGACCGGCGCTCCATGGTACACACGATTTGGTCTTAATCAAGACAGCGACACGCTGGCCGCACTCTGGCCCCTGTATGCTACAAATAACGCACAGCTGATGAGGGATGCCACCGCAGAGAATCTCAGGCAGCAGCTGAATGCCTTTGTGCAACTTCCTCCTGCCAGTGATGCCCGAACACAGGGCACACAGCACACCTATGACATGCTGAAAAGTTATCTGATGCTGGCCCGTCCGGATAAAGCGGACGCAGGTTGGCTGGCAAAAAACGTACTGGTCGCCTGGCCGAAACGTCAGAATGTACCGGATGGTACCTGGCAGGACCTCGCCCCGAAGCTGCTGGGCTTTTATGCGCAGAATCTTCCTGCACACCCCGAATGGAAAATTAAGCCTGACGCTGAATTAATCGGCGCGGTCCGCCAGATCCTGCTTAAACAGATAGGCCAGCGTAACGCTGAGTCCGGGTTGTACCAGGACATGCTTAAGCGCGTGGCCAGCAACTGGCCTGATTTAACGCTTGCCGATAT
Source organism: Klebsiella sp. MBT K-1 (assembly GCF_002556465.1). Lineage (NCBI taxonomy): Bacteria > Pseudomonadati > Pseudomonadota > Gammaproteobacteria > Enterobacterales > Enterobacteriaceae > Klebsiella > Klebsiella sp. MBT K-1. Next base: position 170,273 of record NZ_PDEL01000014.1, read on the forward strand.
GACCGGCGATACCGATGCCTCAACGGTATTCAGCACGGACGAAGTCGTCCCGGGTATGTTTACGCGCCAGGCCTGGGAAGAGCAGGTACAGGATGCGATCAACGAGGTCGTTAAAACCCGCCGTGACGAAATCGACTGGGTACTGACGGATAAAATCCATCAGACAGGGAGCGATATTTCCCCGGAAGCGCTGAAGGCCCGGCTGATCGAACGTTACTTTACCGATTTTGGCAATGCCTGGCTGAATATGCTCAACAGCATTCAGTGGCAGGATGCAACTTCACTTTCAGAAGCTATTGCCCAGCTCAACCTGATCGGCGACGTCCGCCAGTCCCCGCTGGTGGCACTGATGAACACGCTGGCCTGGCAGGGGAAAACGGGGCAGAAGAGTGAGGCACTGGCTGATTCGATAGTGGACTCAGCGAAAAAGCTGATCGGTCAGAAAAAAAATGCCAGACAGTTTATTGAACAGGCACAGGGCCCTAAAGGTCCGCTCGATGGCGTGTTTGGACCGCTGATGGGTCTGATGGAGGGTAAAGAGGGGACCGGTAGCAACGGTAATCTCAGTTTCCAATCCTGGCTGGCCCGTGTTACCCAGGTGAGGCTGAAGCTTCAGCAGGTCACTAGCGCCCCGGATCCGCAGGCTATGTCGCAGATGCTGGCCCAGACTGTGTTCCAGGGTAAAGCTATCGATCTGACGGATACGCGTGACTATAGCAGTCTGGTGGCGGCAAGCCTGGGTCAGGAGTGGAACGGGTTCGGCCAGTCATTGTTTGTGCAACCGCTGGATCTGGCCTGGAGACAGATACTTGCTCCGGCTGCAGGAAGCCTTAATAACCGCTGGCAGACAACTATTGTCGATCAATGGAACAAAGCGTTTGCCGGTCGCTATCCGTTTAAAGCTACCGGCAGCGATGCCTCCCTGCCGTTACTGGCTCAGTTCCTGCGCAGTGATTCGGGGCGAATCACTAGCTTCCTGAAAACTAATCTTGGCGGGATCCTTCACCAGGAGGGGAATCGCTGGGTGGTCGATCCTTCAGCAAGTCAGGGGATGGAGGTGAGCCCGGATTTCCTGCGGGCAATTAATCTGCTGGCTGAACTGGCGGATATCGTTTTTGCTCAGGGCGATGCGGGTATTCACTTTGAACTGATGGCGCGTCCTTCCCGTGATATAGCCCGTATGCAGTTGACGCTTGACGAGCAAAATCTGGATTTCTTTAACCAGATGGAAAGCTGGCAGAGCTTTACCTGGCCGGGGAATACGTACTACCCGGGCGTCAGCCTCCGCTGGCGTAGTGTAAGCAGTGGTATGCAACTCTACGCCAGTAACCAGGGGAACTGGGGCTTCATTCGCCTGCTGGACACAGCCCTGATCACACCACTCGATGCCAGCCGTACACAGCTGGTGTGGATCACCGCCGACGGCAATCCTCTGAAGTTTGTGATGCGCAGTGAACTCGGCAACGGCCCTCTTGCGTTACTGAAGCTTCAGGGATTCACGCTGCCTGACACTATCTTCAACGTCGCACCTGGCGCAGAAGAGCGCTAAAAACGATGGGCGGGAAACTTCATCCGGCACTCGCTTTCGCAAAACAGGTGGAAGGCTGGTCTCCGGGTATTTTCAACATGGTGGATAAGTGGCGGGAGGACGAATCACCAGCCCCCAGGTAGTTTATGACCTTCGGTAGTGTCGGGCCTGGCTCAGTGATTGGCTGAAGCATAATCCAGCGTCTGAGGAAGGATTCCTTTGTCCGCGCTCATGAAAGATTTCTCGCCGCATATCGTTTATATGACGCTTGCGGCCTGGCGAACCGGTAAAACACTTCTCCACTGCGATGAGTCTCTCTTTCGGATCCTGGGAGAAACCCGCCAGACCGACGCACTGTCAGGAGAAATGCTTCGCCGCCTGCCATTCTGGGGATTCTGGCTCGATTTTCCGGCTGACACGGTCTTTGCTGAAGGCCAGGGTGCGCTGATGGGCGCATTTTTCACCCTTGCCGATCATGATAACCAGACGGATGCGCTGCTCGCCCTGACGCTCGCTCAGGATCCGCTTTTCCGGGAGCACATTCCGATGGGGATGGAGTATCTCGCGTTAACCGATCCTGTCTCCACGGCTATCAGTCAGCAGGAGGAGGGGATCTGTGGATTCTGGCGCGCTGTTCTGGCTTTGCTCGGAGACCAGCGCCAAGAGGCGTCGAAAAGCATCAACGCCTCATCCCCCGGACAAGCCGGTGCAGATTTTTGCGGGCGACCGGGCCGGTTCCGCGCTCAGGCAGGCACCGCGAGCGCCGGAAGCCAGTACCTCAGGGGACAGCCCCTCCACGCCCATCAGCGCCTTCGCCCCCATGTCAGAAAAGCCCACTGGCAAACCCACTCAGGGGGAGGAGAAAAGTATGCTGCTGAAATGGAAGTCATCGCAAATCGTCAATGGCAAGGACGACGATTGTCTGGAAGCGGTCGTGAGGTTTATGAAAGAAACTAACAAACGGGAAAAAGAATGAGTTCACCGGAAGATCTGTTAACTGCCTGCGCCACCAGCCTGGAAGAGAGGCAGCGCCTCATCTCCCGGGCAAATGACGCCCTGACACTCTGGGATAACTGGTTAAAACCCATCAACCCTGAAACGGAAGCGGGGGACGATCCTGCATACGATGATAATTTTCAGCTGATGCGTGAAGAGATTAATAAACTTTCAGGTACCGATTCAGCGCTGTTGTGCGAGCTGGCCCAGAAGTGTCTTTGCGAATGCGCCAAAGATATTCGTGTCGTGACCTGGTACGTACTGGCCCGACTCAGCCGCGACGGTGAAAAAGGGTTGTCCGAAGGCCTACTGCTTCTTGTCGCGATGCTGAACCGCTACGGGCAGACATGTCATCCCCAGCGTCCGGTTGCCCGTAAAGCTGCGCTGGGGTGGCTGAACAGTGCAAAAGTGATTGATGCACTGCTGTTATGGCCCGAGGTGGACCACAATGATGCCGGTCTGACGGCTGGCGCCATACACCTGCTTGAATCCGCCGTGGCTGACTTGCCGGAAGCGGAAAAACCGTCTTTTGCAGGGCTTTGTACCGCTCTTGAAAACCGCCTGGCACATTCAGGCGGCATGGAGGCTCTGGTTCCCCAGAACAGCAGCGCCCAGGAGCTCGGGCGTGAATCAACCCATTCAGATTCACCACAACTGTCAGCAGTGAAATCGGGCCGCGATCTACTCGACCAGGCAAAGTTACTTTCCCGCTGGCTGAGCGAACAACCCCAGGGCTGGCTGGCTTCTCACCGGCTGATAAAGACCGTGCGGTGGGATACGGTCGATCAGAACCCCCCACTCGACAGTAGTGGTCGTACCCGCCTGGTAGCGCCGAAACCCGAGTATCGTGCTCAACTTAAACGGCTATATCTTCAGAAAAACTGGACCGAACTGGTTGAGCAGGCCAGCCAGATGTATTGCGAAGGGGTCAATCATTTCTGGCTCGATCTTCAGTGGTACCTCTGGCAGGGGCTCAGCCATGCCGGTCAGCCCTGGGATACCTGGGCTGACTCCGTCCTGTTCGATCTGCGGCTGCTGCTTAAACGCCTCCCGGGCCTTGAAGGGCTGGCATGGAATGACGGCACCCCCTTTGCCGACGAAGTCACCACCGCCTGGATTACTGAAAAAGTAAATGAAGAAGGCCTGATGTACGGCGATGAACCCGCTACCGTTGTTAATGGTCAGGCTGATGATGTGCTGCTCCTTGAGCCCGAAGCTATGGAGAAGGGAGACACGGAAGGGCCAGAAGCGGCGCTTGCCTGGCTCCAGTCCCGACCGGGGATGGATACCCCCCGCCATCGCTGGCTGATACGCCTGCTGATGGCCCGGGTGGCCGAGCAGTATGGCCGAAACGATATGGCGCTTCATCTGCTTGGTGAACTCACTGCCCGTGCGCCACTGCTGACGCTGGGAGACTGGGAGCCCGCTCTGTTGTTTGAAGTCCAGGCCCGACGCCTGAAGCTGCTGCGCATGAAAGCCGGTCGCAGCGAATCTGATAAAGCCCGTCTGATGCCTGAGATGGATACGCTATTGGCGGGTCTGATCGCCATTGACCCGGCCCGTGCCATGGTGCTCTGTGGCTGATTTTCTCATTAACAATTTTCAGGAATGCCGTGCATGGATGATTTAACCCTGCGCTATTACGAAGCAGAGATGCGCTACCTGCGTGAGGCGGGTAAAGAGTTTGCCCGAGCTCATCCGGATCGGGCAGCGATGCTTAATCTGGATAAACCCGGCGCCCGCGATCCTTATGTAGAACGCCTGTTTGAAGGCTTTGCCTTCCTGATGGGCCGTTTGCGTGAAAAGCTGGATGATGACCTGCCGGAACTGACCGAAGGGCTGGTTAGCTTGCTCTGGCCGCACTATATGCGGACTATCCCGTCGCTGGCCATCGTCGAGTTCTCGCCTGACTGGCGCAGTCTGCGTCAGGCCGAAATGCTGGCGGAAGGTTTCTCCGTTTTGTCACGCCCTGTCGGGCCGCATAAAACAGCCTGCCAGTATCGGACCACCCGCGATGTGCCGCTACAACCGCTGCACCTTGCCGACGCCCGCCTGCACACAGAAAACGATGGCCGCTCTGCTATTCGCCTGCGCTTTGAATGCCCTGAAAAAGTGGACTGGAGTAAAGCCGGGATCGACAAAGTCGCCATTTTTCTTAACGCAGAAAGTCCGGTTAGCTCAGCGCTGCATCTGGCAATGACCCGTCGCGTCCACGCCATGTATGCGCGTCATGCCGGGACGCACACTGAACTTCATCAGTTTGACGGCTGGTGCAAACCCATGGGCTTCGATGACAATGATGGCCTGTGGAAGAAAGCCGATACTGCCTTCAGCGGTTATCAACTGCTGCTGGAATATTTCAGCTTCCGTTCGAAATTTATGTTTGTTGAGCTGCGCGGTCTCGACGCCATCGGGCTCACTACGGCCAGCACCTGGTTTGAAGTCGACATTGTGCTCAGTGAAGCCTGGTCATCCGATCTGCCTTTTGAGACAGAAAACTTCCGGCTGCACTGTGCCCCGGTCATCAATCTCTTTACCCTGGAAGCCGATCCGCTGACGCTTGACCCGCTGGATAACGAATACCTGCTCAGGCCGCTGCGTCTTCAGGATGGTCACACCGAGATTTACAGCGTCGATAACATCCATGGGGCGGTGAAGAATGGCAAACACCCCTATGTACCGTTCACCAGCTTCAGGCACCGGGGCGGTATGATGCGCCACGATGCCCCTGAACGCTATTTCCATACCCGCGTGAAACGCGGCCCCTCTGGCCTGTATGACACCTGGATAATTCTCGGGGGGCGCTCGTTCGAGCTGGAGCAGCTGTCCGAAAAGCCAGAATCCCTTTCGATGCGAATAACCGGTACCAACGGGCAGCTTCCGCGTAAGGCGCTGGAAAGTACGCTCCTGGACAGGGTGGTCAAAACCGGCAAAGTGCCCGTCAGGGTACTGAACGTCACAGCACCGACGATGCCGCTATATCCCCCTGCAAACGATCGTTTTCACTGGCGGGTGATGAGTCACCTCGGATCAAACTTCCTCAGCATGATGGACAATCCGGAGGTTCTGCGGGGAACGCTGGCGCTCTATGACTGGACCGACGATGAAATGAACCGCCGTCGGCTTGAAGCAATCGTCGCCGTGAAGCACACCCTGATCCGCCGTTTTGAGAAGGGCTTTATGCTCCGGGGCGTGGACATTGAGGTCACGCTGAATATGGATAATTTTGCAGGCGAGGGCGATGTGAATCTCTTCGGGGAGATGCTGCACCGGTTCTTCGCGCTCTATGCCGATATTCACCTCTTTAACCAGCTCACGCTGGTGCTGCAACCGACAGGGAAACGACTGAGATGGCGCGAGAATCACAGCCAGCACGTACCAGGCTGACGCTGGCCCTTAACAAAGATATCTGGCGGGCCAATTTTTATCGTTTCTGCCAGCTGCTGGAACAGGAAAATCCGGACGCGCCGAAAATGGGCACCACCAGCCATCCGGGCGACGATCCGGTACGATTCAGACCCTGGCCTGGTATGGGTTTCCCGGTCAGTACCCTGAAAGCGGTGGAGACCGACGAAGACCATCCGACATTACCCCCAACGGTCCGCACGACATTTCTCGGGGTGTATGGCGTGGACTCCCCTCTGCCGACATCCTACCTGGATGACATTGCGCAGCGCCGCGAAGGACATGAGGCGGTCACCTCATTCCTGGACATTTTCAGCCACCGGATCACCACGCAGTATTACCGGATCTGGCGAAAATACGCCTGGCCGGCGACCTTCGAGGCCGGTGGCCAGGATGCCACATCACAGTGTCTGCTGGGGCTGGTGGGCCTCGGTATACCGGGCACGGCGGAACATGTGGCAACCCCCGTTTCCCGTTTCCTGGCCCTGCTGGGCACCATGCGTTTGCCCACGCGCAATGCGGAAGGCATTCGGGCGCTGGTGAGCCTGCTGGCACCGTACACCCGGGCATTTATCACCGAACCCGATCCGGTTAAGGTCCATATCAATAATCGCAGTGGGTTGGGGGCCGAAAACCGCATCCGTCTTTCGCAGCGGGCCACGCTCGGCAAAACGGCAAAGGAAGCATGCAGCCGGGTACTGGTGAGCCTGGATACTGAGGATCCGCACGAGGCGGAAGGCTGGTTACCCGGTGGCGTCCTCCATACTGATTTGCTGGTCCTGCTGCGCGTCTATCTCGGCTACCGTAGCGACGCCCGACTGCGCCTCACCGTACCCGTGCGGTTGTTGCCTGAGCCCCGCCTTGGCAAAGGCAGGCGTATCCAACTGGGCCGTACCGGTTTGTTGGGTCTGAAAGCGGGCAAACTCAGCAATAGCCGGGAGAGTCTGACCGTCAGTCTGGGCTGTTATGAAGGGCTGCAATGTTCTGCGCTACCGCCCGCTGAAGACGGGCATTACCGCTTCGACTAATCACGTACTCCCACTTTCACTAAAGGAACTTTTGAATGGCAACAGTAACCCGCTGGTGGGCGCTGACGCTTATTGCCTGTGGTCTGCTCGCAGGCTGCGGTCTGACGCAGACCGTCACGGACGGTACGGTCAGCATCACGAAATCCCTCTTCTACAAGAAAATTAAAACACTGCATCTGGATTTTATCCCGCGCACGGCCATTAACGCCGATGGCGCACAGACGCCGCTGGCGACAATGGTGCGGGTTTATCAGCTCAGGGATCGTAAAGCGGTTGATGCCGCCGATTATCAGACGCTGCTGCGCAATGCCGATACGGTACTGAAGGACGACGTACTGGCGTCAAAAGAGCTGCTGGTGATGCCCAACGGCAGCGTGACGCTCAATATGCCTATGGATGAAAATGCTCAGTTCGTGGCGGTGGTGGGGCTGTTTAACCGGCCGGATCAGAAGGACAACCGCTGGCGCCTGGTACTGACCCGTGACGACCTCGACCCGGACAAACCCCGCACAATTGAACTGGGTGATGGCTGGCTCGGCCTCGTGCCGGTAAAGGAGTGACGTGATGGATAACAGGTCAGCGCTTTTTGACGGACAGACCCGTTACTTTCTGGATATTAATGACAGTTCGGTGAAGCCGGATGTTCTGCGCTTTCGTGGCAGGGAAGCACTGAGCGAGCCATTCAGATGGGATATCGAGTTCACTTCCCCGGAGGCGAACATCCCCCCGGAACAGGTACTGATGAAATATGCCTCTTTCCGGATGCGGAGCGGTAAAAGTGTTCACGGCATGGTGACCCGCCTGGAATGGCTTTCAACCTCAAACGACCAGTCCCACTACCGGCTTACGCTCAGTTCCCGCCTGGCGCTCCTGGGTTACACCCGACAGTGCGCGGTATATCAGAACCAGTCCGTTCCTGAGGTGGTTGAGCAGGTGCTGCGCAAACACGGACTTGAAGGCCCGGACTTTGAGTTTCGCCTGGAACGCACCTATCCGGCACGGGAGCTGATTACCCAGTGGCGGGAAACGGACCTGCAGTTCATCCAGCGGATTCTGTCGGAGGTGGGGATTTACTGGCGTACGGAGATGGACGACGTGCGTGGTCTGGATAGGTACATACTGGCCGACAGCCAGCTGAACTATCAGTTTGACGTGCGCCTGCCCTACAGCGAGCCATCGGGTCTGTTTGACGGCGCGGCAGAATCGGTCTGGGATGTCCGAACCTGGCACAACATCGCCATCGGCACCGTCGTCACGCGTGATTACAACTACCGGACTGCCAGCACGCCGATGGATGCGACGGTCAGCGTACGTAACGATGCGGTCACCGCCGGGGAGCATTACCGCTACGCCGCGCCTTATCGTGACGCAGGTGATGACGCCAGTCCGGAGCCGGAAACCGAATCTGGCGCGTTCTGGGCCCGGCTTCACCACGAGCGGGAGCTCAACAGGTCGGCCCGTATTCACCTGTTCAGCAACACCGCCCATCTCACGCCCGGGCAGGTGCTGGAGCCGCAGGGCGATGTCATTGCCGCCCTGAAAGAAGGCGTTATCCTCACCCTGGTGACCTTCCGGGGCGCCCGTGATTCCCGCCTGCATGTGTCAGTCTGGGGCCAGCCTTACACCGAACGTTACTGCTTCCGTCCGGTAGAGATCCCTCGCCCGGTCATCCCGGGTACGCTTCCGGCCCGGAT
>NZ_PDEL01000015.1:0-176807 GCF_002556465.1 Klebsiella sp. MBT K-1
GTGATTAGCTCAGCTGGGAGAGCACCTCCCTTACAAGGAGGGGGTCGGCGGTTCGATCCCGTCATCACCCACCACTTTCTCGCCAGCTGGATTTCTTGCCGTAAAATGAAGTACCGAAGTGGGTGATTAGCTCAGCTGGGAGAGCACCTCCCTTACAAGGAGGGGGTCGGCGGTTCGATCCCGTCATCACCCACCACTTCGGGTCGTTAGCTCAGTTGGTAGAGCAGTTGACTTTTAATCAATTGGTCGCAGGTTCGAATCCTGCACGACCCACCAATGTAAAAAAGCGCCCTAAAGGCGCTTTTTTGCTATCTGCGATACACAAAGCCGGAGCAGCCTTTTACCTTGCCATCCGGCAATGACGCTTAATTCACTAGCGCCGCAACCAGTTTCTCCAGCGCAGGCGTCGCCTGATGCTGGTCATAGACGATATACAAATCAGCGGGTATCCGCTCTTCCAGCGGACGAAACGCAACCCCCGGCCATGCCATCTGCGCGTAGCTATCGGCGATGAGCGTAATGCCGATCCCCATACTGACCATCGCCAGCACCGTTTGCGGCTCCATTACCTCACGGATAATCATCGGCGAGAATCCGGCACTCTGGCACACGCGTTGTAAAAACGTCCAGTCGGTATGTATTGAGGGCATAGTGACAAAATATTCGTTACGCAACGTCGCAAGCGGGATCGTCTTACGCGCGGCTAGCGGATGCTCTTCCGGCATGGCCACCAGAAAAGAGGACTCATGCAAGCGCAGGCTGGTAAAGCCAGGAGAAGGCGCCGTCGCCATTCGCCAGACGCCGGCGTCCAGCTCGCGTCGTTCCAGCATCGCCATCTGCATCGCGGGCATATTCTCTCTGAAAAGCACTTCCACGTTAGGATGCTCTTTCAAAAAACGACGCATCACCGGACGCATTTTTCCCCACATTGCCGTGCCTATCACGCCCAACTCCACCCGCCCGGCCTCACCCCGCCCAATCTGTTCCACGCGCGCCAGAGCCTGATTCGCGCTGGAAAGCAGACGACGGGACTCCTCCATCAGGATTTTTCCTGCGTGGGTCAAGGCCACGCTGCGGGAGTGACGAACAAACAATAGCGTGCCGAGCTGCTGCTCCAGATCTTTGATGTGAATGCTGAGCGGAGGCTGGGACATATTCAGCCGCGCCGCCGCACGACCAAAATGCAGCTCTTCTGCGACAGCCAGAAAATAGCGCAATAACTTCAGATCGATACGATGCGTGCGTTCCATGGCTCATGCGCTCCTGGGGCGAAGGATAATGCGCAAAGTTACCACATTACATCAGAGAAAATGAAACGGCGGGACATGCCCCGCCGCTGAAGAGGATTAATGGGCCAGCTCTTTCTCCATTCGCTGCTCAGGTTCATGTTTATAGCGGAAGAACAGGGCAAAAATGACCGCCAGCATTAATGAATAGGCTGCGAACACCAGCCAGATGGTCTGCCAGTCCTTTACGCCGTCCAGAGAAAAGTAGTCCACGGCCAAGCCGCTGAGAACCGAACCAACCCACGCGCCGACACCGTTCACCATGGTCATAAACAGCCCCTGCGCGCTGGCGCGAATATTCGCTCCCACCTGTTGCTCAACGAATACCGACCCTGAAATATTAAAGAAGTCGAATGCGCAGCCGTAAACAATCATCGACATCAACAGCAGTACAAAACCGAACGGAGACGGATCGCCAAAGGCAAAAAAGCCAAAGCGCAGCGTCCACGCCAGCATACTCATCAGCATGACCGTTTTAATGCCAAAGCGTTTCAGAAAGAATGGAATAGTGAGAATAAAGGCGACTTCCGCCATCTGCGAAACAGAAAGCAAAATAGAGGGATAGCGCACGACAAAGCTGTCGGCAAACGCCGGGTTGCGGGCGAAATCATGCAGGAAGGGGTTACCGAAGACGTTGGTGATTTGCAGTACCGCCCCGAGCATCATTGCGAAGAAAAAGAAAATGGCCATCCGCGGATTTTTAAACAATACGAATGCATCCAGCCCCAGTCTCGCGGCCAATGTGGTGCTGGCTTTCTTCTCGGTCACGGGAATTTTCGGTAGCGTAAACGCGTAGAGCGCCAGCAATAACGACGCGGCAGAGGCGATATACAGCTGCGCGCTGCTCAGCTCCAGCCCCATCAGGCTCACCATCCACATGGCGACAATAAAGCCGAGCGTGCCAAACACGCGAACAGGCGGAAACGCGGTCGCCGGATCCTGACCGGACTGCGCCAGGCAGGAGTAGGAGACGCTATTAGACAAGGAGATGGTCGGCATGTAGGCCATCGCGTTAATCAGCATTACCCAGAACATGGTATCCGGGTCGGTAACGGTCGTCGCATAAAGAAGCACTCCTGCGCAGACCAGATGGCAGAGCATGTAGGCCCGTTCTGCACGTAGCCATTTATCGGCAATAATTCCCATAACGCCGGGCATGATAATAGCCGCCAGCCCTTTGGAGCTATAGACCATACCGACGTTTGCGCCGGTGAAATGCAACGTGTTTATCATGTAAGAACCCAGGGTGACCAGCCAGCTTCCCCAGATAAAATATTGCAAAAACGACATGAGCTTTAAGCGAGAGGCGATACCCATTTTTCCGTTCCTTGCCATTAAAGTAAAACCCCGCAAGCGGGGTCATATTTATTATTTTTTTCAGGCCAGTTTGCGCAAGAAGCCGCAGATCAGGTTGATAAAGTTCTGCCGGGAGAGTTCGGCCGCCGCCAGGGTTTGCGCGTGAGATAATTTCACATCGCCCAGCCCTTCAGCCAGATTGGTAATCGCTGAGACTGCCACCACTTTTAACCCGCAATGACGGGCGGTAATCACTTCCGGCACCACGGACATCCCCACCACATCGCCGCCGATAATCTGCATCATGCGAATCTCTGCCGCCGTCTCAAAATTCGGCCCGGGATAGGAAACAAATACGCCTTCGGTCAGCGGAAACCCTTCTTCCGCCGCCACGCTCTGCAGAACGGCGCGATAATCCGCATCATAGGCGTTGGCCAGAGAGAAAAAGCGCTCGCCGAAACGTTCATCATTCGGGCCAACCATTGGCGTGCCCGGCATCGTATTAATGTGATCGCTGAGCGCCACCAGGCTACCCGGCCCGACCTCCGGGCGCAACGAACCGGCCGCGTTAGTACAAAACAGTAGTTCACACCCCAGCAGCTTTAGCGTGCGGATAGCATCAGTCATCACCGGCATGCCCCGTCCTTCATAGAAGTGCCCGCGCCCTTTCATGCAGGCAACAGGTACGCCGGCCAGATTTCCCAGCACCAGCTCGCCGGCATGGCCGTGAACCGTACTCACCGGGAAGCCGGGCAGCTTCTCGTAAGATATCGCCACCGCATCTTCAATTTGTTCCGCCAGCGCCCCTAGACCAGAACCAAGAATAAAAGCCACGCGCGGCGTAAAATCCGGCTTATATCCGCGAATAATATCGGCGCTATACCAGGGGTTCTGTGAGAAAAGCGTGTCGCTCATAAGCTGTCCTTAAAAACTGAAGAATGGATAAAATGATTGGCTACCATCTTGTTATAACGATGCGACGCAATCGATTACCAATACAGTTTTCCCGGACGTTTGATATCAAAAAGCTATTGATTTCATTTCTGATACAAGGGATCGTTTTCGCGTAAGGCGGTAAGCCGGGCCGCCTGCAGCCGCACCACCTCCCACAGCGCCTCTGCGGCTGTCGATAGGGAGCGGTTTTTACGCCGCGCCAGCATCAGCTGGCGTTCCACTACCGGCGTCAGCCGCTTCACCTGCAAACGGCTCCCCTGCGGGAGCGGCAGCGCTAATGCGGGTAATATACTGATGCCTATCCCCGACTCAACCATCGGAAATAGCGTGGCCGGATGCCCGATTTCCTGCACGATGTTCGCGGTAACGGCGAATCCTGAAAGCGCAGCATCAATCAGCGGACGGCTGCCAGAAGCATAATCCTGCAAAACCAGCCGCTGGTGCTGTAGGTCCTGCCAGCTCACCGCGTCCCGTCCGGCAAAAGGGTGATCGCTGCGGCAAAGCAGCAGGAATGGTTCAGCGAGAACCGTCTCGCACTGTAAATCGGTCGCGGCGCCGGGATCGATAACGATACCAAAATCCACTTCTCCCTGCCGAATGCTCTCCAGCACCCACTGCTGGGGGCGATCGTGCAGAACGAAATCTATCTCCGGATAGCGCCGGTTGCTGTAGGCAATGCACTGCGGGATCAGATGGGCGGAAATGGTCTGACTGGCCGCCACCCGGACGGTGCCCATCAGCTGCTGCCCGACGCGACCGGCCTCACGCAGCGTGCTATTGAGTTCATCCAGCAAGCGCTCAAGCCGGGCCGCCAGCTGCTGTCCTGCCTCCGTGAGCACCACTTCACGCGTCGTTCGGTCAAGCAGGCGTACGCCGGTCTGGTGCTCCAGCTCTTTTACGCTATGGCTGACCGCAGACTGGCTAAGACCAATACTCTCCCCTGCCCGGCTAAAGCTTTTAACGCGGGCAACGGTCACAAAAACTTTTAACTGACGCAGCGAATAATTCATCTCTTTTTTTCATGAATAGATGCAATAAATCGATTTTATTTCTCAAACTAAAGAAAGCACAATAGCGACATCGATTTTCAGGAGCGTTTATGAAATTTTTCCGCATTCTTGATCCATTCACCCTAACGTTAGTCACCGTCGTCCTGCTGGCCTCCTTTTTTCCTGCGCGCGGCGGATTTGTCCCCTTCTTTGAACATTTAACCACCGCCGCCATCGCGCTGCTGTTCTTTATGCACGGCGCCAAGCTCTCGCGTGAGGCGATCGTTGCCGGGGGCAGCCACTGGCGTCTGCATCTCTGGGTTATGTGCAGCACGTTTATCGTTTTTCCCGTGCTTGGCGTGCTGTTCGCCTGGTGGGCGCCCGTTAACGTCGATCCGGCGCTCTATACCGGGTTTATTTATCTCTGCATTCTTCCCGCCACCGTCCAGTCGGCCATTGCGTTTACCTCTCTGGCGGGCGGCAACGTGGCGGCTGCGGTATGCTCGGCTTCGGCCTCAAGCCTGCTGGGGATCTTCATTTCGCCACTGCTGGTCGGCCTGTTGATGAACCTGCACGGCGCGGGCGGGAGTCTGGAGCAGGTCGGCAAGATTATGCTGCAGCTGTTGCTGCCGTTTGTGCTGGGACATCTCTCGCGTCCATGGATTGGCAACTGGGTGGCAAAACATAAAAAGTGGATCTCGAAAACCGACCAGACCTCCATCCTGCTGGTGGTCTATTCGGCGTTCAGCGAGGCGGTGGTTAACGGTATCTGGCACAAAGTCGGCGTTGGTTCGCTGCTGTTTATCGTTATTGTCAGCATCGTGCTGCTGGCGATTGTCATTGCTATCAACGTGTTTGTGGCGCGCCGGTGCGGGTTCAATAAAGCGGATGAAATTACGATTGTCTTCTGCGGGTCGAAGAAGAGCCTGGCGAACGGCATTCCGATGGCCAATATTCTCTTCCCGACCTCAATTCTGGGAATAATGGTGCTGCCGCTGATGATCTTCCATCAGATTCAGCTTATGGTCTGTGCGGTGCTGGCGCGGCGCTATAAGCGCCAGGCCGAAGCGTTACAGGCGCAGGAGAAAAATCGCGCCTCCGAAGCCTAACGCGGACGCTTAAGGGGCTCGACCAGGCTGGTCAGCCCCTCCGTTTTAATCAATAGCGTTAATGCCATCAGCTCGCCAAGATGCCCGGCGGGAAATTGATCCTTACGGGCAAACCACAGCAAATACTCTTCCGGCACATCGATTAAGCGCCGCCCTTTGTATTTACCAAACGGCATTTCCGTATTGGCAATCTCAATAAGCTGCTCTTTATCCACGCGACTCTCCGAGCAGACGCAGCATTTCGTCTTCATCGATCACCGCAATCCCTAGCTCCTGCGCTTTGGCGAGCTTAGAGCCCGCCGCCTCCCCGGCGATAACCAGGTCGGTCTTCTTCGACACGCTGCCCGCCACCTTCGCGCCGAGCTCAACCAGCCGGGCTTTCGCATCATCACGGGAGAGCTGACTCAGGCTACCGGTCAGAACCACCGTTTTGCCGGCAAAGGGGCTATCGATCTCTTCCGCATTGACCACCACCGGCGCCGGCCAGCGGACGCCTTCTTTACGCAGCTGAGCAATCACTTCGCGATTGCTCTCTTCGGCAAAGAAATTACGCACGTGCGTGGCGACCACAATCCCGACATCGGGCACTTTTTGCAGATCGTCAATTGAGGCCTGCTCCAGCGCCTCAATGGTGCCAAAGTGAGCCGCTAAACCGGCTGCCGTCGCCTCACCCACTTCGCGGATCCCCAGCGCGTAAAGGAAACGGGCAAAGGTGGTCTCTTTTGACTTCTCCAGCGCATCCACCACGTTTTGCGCTGATTTTGGCCCCATGCGATCGAGCCCGGTAAGCTTACCCGGCGTCAGTTGAAAGAGATCGGCAGGCGTATGCACGTACTCTTTTTCAACCAGCTGATCGATGATTTTATCGCCCATTCCCTCCACGTCCAGGGCGCGACGGGAGACAAAATGCTTGAGCGCTTCTTTACGCTGGGCGCCGCAGATCAGACCGCCGGTACAGCGGGTCACCACTTCGCCTTCTACGCGTTCAACGTCGGAATGACATACCGGGCAATGGGTGGGAAACACGATTTCACGCGTCTCCTCCGGGCGTTCTGAGAGAACGACGTTCACGACCTGAGGGATAACATCACCGGCGCGGCGAATAACCACCTTATCGCCGATGCGCAGCCCCAGACGCTCGATTTCATCAGCATTATGCAGCGTCGCGTTGCTGACCAGGACGCCGGCGACCTGTACCGGCTCCAGACGCGCTACCGGCGTGATGGCGCCGGTACGCCCGACCTGAAACTCGACATCGCGCACGAAAGTCATCTGCTCCTGGGCCGGAAACTTAAACGCCACCGCCCAGCGCGGCGCGCGGGCCACGAAGCCAAGCTGTTCCTGAAGCGCAAGCGAATCCACTTTGATAACCACACCGTCAATATCAAACCCCAGATTCGGCCGATCTTCTTCAACCTTGCGATAGTAAGTAAGCACTTCCTCTGGAGAATGGCAGAGCTTTACGCGCTCGCTGACCGGCAGCCCCCAGAACTTAAACTGCTGCAAGCGCGCTGAGTGGCTTCGCGGCAGCTCGCCGCCTTCCAGCACGCCCACGCCGTAGCAAAAGAAAGTGAGTGGACGCTTCGCGGTAATCCGCGGATCGAGCTGGCGTAAAGAACCTGCAGCGGCGTTTCGCGGGTTAGCAAATACCTTCCCGCCGGTTCGCCGCGCCTCTTCATTGATTTTTTCGAACCCCGCCCGCGGCAGGAAAACCTCTCCACGAACCTCAAGCCGCTGCGGAATATTGTCGCCGCGAAGCTTCAGAGGGATAGCGCGAATGGTGCGTACGTTGGAGGTGATATCTTCACCGGTCGTTCCATCGCCGCGGGTCGCCGCCTGTACCAGCAAGCCGTTTTCATACAGGATACTGACCGCCAGGCCATCCAGCTTGAGCTCACAGCAGTAGGTCAGATCATCGGTATTTTTCAACCGATCCTGAACGCGCTTATTAAACGCAAGGAAGCTCTCTTCATCGAAAACGTTATCCAGCGACAGCATCGGCACTTCATGGCGAATCTGGCTGAATGCGGCTAGCGGTGCGGCGCCGACGCGCTGGGTAGGTGAATCGGGCGTAATCAATTCAGGATGTTGAGCTTCCAGTTCACGTAGTTCACGCATCAGCCGATCGTATTCAGCATCAGGAATTTCCGGCGTATCCATGACGTGGTACAGGTATTCATGATGGCGAAGCGTGGTTCGCAGTTCAGTCAGTTTTTGTTCGTTCGATTCCATATCACACCATCAATGATAAAAAACCCCCGACGGGCGGGGGTTCAGGATGAGTAGATGAAACGCAAGAAGATGAATCAGGCGTTAGCCTCTTTCACTTCACGAATACGGTCTTGATATTCGCGCAGTTTTTGCGGCGTCATCATCCGACGCTGATCGTCCAGCACTACGCCGCCGACTTCATCGGCAATGTACTGCGCGGACTGCAACATCAGCTTAAAGTTTTGCAGTTCATCGCCAAAGGACGGAACCTGCATAAAGATAGTTACCCCAGGCGTCATCATATCCGCCATGCTGTCCGGATTGAAGGTGCCGGGCTTAACCATATTGGCCAGGCTGAAGAGCACCTGACCGCTGCCGTCCGGGCTGAGGTGACGATGGAAGATATTCATATCGCCAAATTTGAAACCCGCCTGCTGGATGCTGTTGATTAACAGCTCGCCGTTAAGCTGCGAACCGTGGTGCGCGGCGACGTTCATCACGATAACCGTCTCCTTACGCTCTTTAGGCTGCGGCGCGGCCTGCTGCGGCTCAGGGGCCTGAGGTTCTGGCGTCGGCTGAGGCTCTGGAGCGACAGCGGGTTGTTGAACCGGCTGCTGCACATGCTGAACGGGTTGCTGTGGCTGCGGAGGCTGTACCGGCTGCATTACCGGCTGCTGAGGCGGCACGGCGTGATGCGGTTGCTGAACCGGGGCCTGCGGGCGAACAGGCTGTTGTTGCGGCGGCTGCGCTGCACGGACAGGCTCTTCCGGGCGCACAGGTGGCTGCTGCGCCTGACGCTCATAAGGAGGCTGATACTGGTGCTGCGGCTGACGAGGTGCTTCATGCTCCCCATGAACGCCATTCGGCGCATGACTGGCCCGATGAACCCGGACTTCACCAACGCCTTCAACATCGTCATTAAAGTCGTCGCCTTCCGACTCTTCATCGTCGCGTGACTTCATACGTTTCAGTGGGCGATCGCGAAACATCGAGGAGCGCTCTTTACGGCTGGTCCAAAAACCGTGCACCAGTAAAGCGATTATGGCGATCGCGCCAACAATGATTAATATCAGACGCAAATCCTGCATCATTATATTCTCTGTTGTTCTAACACCTTGCCACCACGGCAAACATTTACTCACTAAGAGTATTTGCCGATTACATCAAGTGCAAGTGCGTCTGGGGCTTTCACTACATAAAGATGAACTAAATCGTGCTTTTTGCTGTTTTTTCGAACATTTCCTAACTGGTTATTGTCTGCTAACCCGATAAAATAGCCCGGCATTCAGCCTGGATGTCAAAAAAGGAGCATTACCTGACTATGGTTTCATCATCCGTAACGACCCCGCGCAGTGGCGTCTACTACTTTTCGCAGGGTTGGAAGCTGATCGGGCTGCCGGGGATCCGTCGATACGTATTCCTCCCTTTGCTCGTCAACATTATTCTGATGGGCGGCGCATTCTGGTGGTTGTTCACGCGTCTGGGCAGCTGGATCCCCTCTTTGATGAGCCATGTTCCTGAATGGCTGCAATGGCTTAACTATCTGCTGTGGCCCATGGTGGTCATTTCTATACTGCTTGTCTTCGGCTACTTCTTCTCGACAATCGCCAACTGGATTGCCGCCCCCTTTAGCGGCCTGCTGGCCGAGCAGCTTGAAGCGCGCCTGACGGGCGCGACGCCGCCGGACGTCGGGATTTTCGGCATCATGAAAGATGTGCCGCGCATCATGAAGCGTGAGTGGCAGAAGTTCGCCTGGTATCTCCCGCGGGCCATCGTTCTGCTGATCCTTTACTTCATTCCCGGTATCGGCCAGACCATAGCTCCCGTGCTGTGGTTCCTGTTCAGCGCCTGGATGCTGGCGATTCAGTACTGCGATTATCCTTTTGATAACCATAAGGTGCCGTTTAAAACGATGCGCCAGGCGCTGCGCACGCGTAAAGTGACCAATATGCAGTTTGGCGCCTTAACCAGCCTGTTTACCATGATCCCGATACTGAACCTGGTGATCCTGCCCGTCGCTATTTGCGGCGCGACGGCAATGTGGGTCGACTGCTACCGCGACAAACACGCGATGTGGAAGTAGCGCTATCGCTTTCGGAGCGGCTTATGCCGCTCCTTATTACTTCTGGCTTGTCATTATTTCTCTTCCGAATATAGATATGCTAAATCCTTACTTCCGCATATTCTTTAAGCGGGTATGCTGAAGCCGTACTCCCAAATTTCATACAGTTAAGGACGGGCCATGAGTAAGATTTTTGAAGACAACTCCCTGACTATCGGCCATACGCCGCTGGTACGACTGAACCGCATCGGTAACGGGCGCATCCTGGCAAAGGTAGAATCTCGTAACCCGAGCTTTAGCGTAAAATGCCGTATCGGTGCCAATATGATTTGGGATGCCGAAAAACGCGGCGTGCTGAAACCCGGCGTTGAGCTGGTGGAACCGACCAGCGGTAATACCGGTATCGCTCTGGCCTACGTGGCTGCGGCGCGCGGTTATAAACTGACGCTGACGATGCCGGAGACCATGAGCATCGAACGCCGCAAGCTGCTGAAGGCCCTGGGCGCCAATCTGGTGCTGACCGAAGGCGCTAAAGGCATGAAAGGCGCCATCCAGAAAGCCGAAGAGATTGTCGCCAGCAATCCGGAGAAATTCCTGCTGCTGCAGCAGTTCAGCAACCCGGCCAACCCGGAAATTCATGAAAAAACCACCGGCCCGGAAATCTGGGAAGATACCGATGGTCAGGTTGACGTCTTCATCTCCGGCGTCGGTACTGGCGGTACGCTGACCGGCGTGAGCCGCTATATCAAAGGCACCAAGGGTAAAAAAGATCTGATTACCGTTGCCGTTGAACCCACCGATTCCCCGGTTATCGCCCAGGCGCTGGCAGGCGTTGAGCTGAAGCCCGGCCCGCATAAAATTCAGGGTATTGGCGCAGGCTTTATCCCAGGCAACCTGGATTTGAAGCTGGTGGATAAAGTGGTTGCGATCACCAACGAAGAAGCCATTTCCACCGCGCGCCGCCTGATGGAAGAGGAAGGCATTCTGGCCGGGATCTCTTCTGGCGCCGCCGTTGCCGCTGCGCTGAAGCTGCAGCAGGATGAATCCTTTACCAATAAGAATATTGTGGTTATCCTACCTTCTTCAGGTGAGCGCTATTTAAGCACCGCATTGTTTGCCGATCTTTTCACTGAGAAAGAACTGCAACAGTAATGCCAGCTTGTTAACATCGTGTAAAAAAGCACCTTTTCAGGTGCTTTTTTGTGGCGCACATCAAACTTTTACCCCTCCTGGCATTGATTCACTTCGTTGGGTCTGGTATTTAACCAGCACATTTATTTCGATGCGCGAAATTATTCCGATTTGGATTTCCATAAGCTGAATCGATTTTATGATTTGGTTCAAGTCTTCCTTTAGCGGCATAATGTTTAATGACGTGGTAGACGTTAACGGCCTGAAGGTTTCCACAGCGATTCGCTGCTGCTGGTGCCGGAGCCGGATACGTGATGCCGGCGCTAACGATACAGGCTAAAGTTTGGCCGTTAGGCTAAACTTTAGGTCCACAACACTAAACCTATAAGTTGGGGAAATATAATGTTCCAGCAAGAAGTTACTATTACCGCTCCGAACGGTCTGCACACCCGCCCTGCTGCTCAGTTTGTTAAAGAAGCAAAAGGCTTCACTTCTGAGATCACTGTAACCTCCAACGGCAAAAGCGCCAGCGCCAAAAGCCTGTTCAAACTGCAGACTCTGGGCCTGACCCAGGGCACCGTTGTGACTCTCTCTGCCGAAGGCGAAGATGAGCAGAAAGCAGTTGAGCATCTGGTTAAACTGATGGCTGAACTCGAGTAAGTTCACGGGTTCTTTTTAATATCAGTCACAAGTAAGGTAGGGTTATGATTTCAGGCATTTTAGCATCCCCGGGTATCGCTTTCGGCAAAGCTCTTCTGCTGAAAGAAGACGAAATTGTCATCGACCGGAAGAAAATTTCTGCCGATAAGGTTGATCAGGAAGTTGAACGTTTTCTGAACGGCCGCACCAAGGCCTCCGCCCAGCTGGAGGTCATCAAAACCAAAGCTGGTGAAACTTTCGGTGAAGAAAAAGAAGCCATCTTCGAAGGGCACATCATGCTGCTGGAAGATGAGGAGCTTGAGCAGGAAATCATAGCCCTGATTAAAGATAAGCATATGACTGCCGATGCGGCAGCCAATGAAGTTATCGAAGGTCAGGCTACTGCCCTGGAAGAACTGGATGACGAATACCTGAAAGAGCGTGCGGCTGACGTACGCGACATCGGTAAGCGCCTGCTGCGCAACATCCTCGGTCTGGCCATCATCGATCTGAGCGCGATTCAGGATGAAGTTATTCTGGTTGCCGCTGACCTCACTCCGTCTGAAACCGCGCAGCTGAACCTGAACAAGGTGCTGGGTTTCATTACCGACGCGGGCGGTCGTACTTCCCACACCTCCATCATGGCGCGTTCCCTTGAACTGCCGGCCATCGTGGGCACCGGCAGCGTGACCAGCCAGGTGAAAAACGGCGACTATCTGGTTCTCGACGCGGTGAATAATCAGGTTCTGGTTAACCCGAGCGACCAACAAATCGAAGAACTGCGCAACCTGCAGGCTCAGGTCGCTGAAGAAAAAGCGGAACTGGCTAAGCTGAAAGACCTGCCGGCCATCACGCTGGACGGCCATCAGGTTGAAGTCTGCGCCAACATCGGTACCGTACGCGACGTTGAAGGTGCCGAGCGTAACGGTGCAGAAGGCGTTGGCTTATATCGTACAGAATTCCTGTTCATGGACCGCGACTCGCTGCCAACTGAAGAAGAACAGTTCGCCGCTTACAAAGCCGTTGCCGAAGCGTGCGGCTCGCAGGCGGTTATCGTTCGCACCATGGACATCGGCGGCGACAAAGAGCTGCCGTACATGAACTTCCCGAAAGAAGAGAACCCGTTCCTCGGCTGGCGCGCGGTGCGCATCGCCATGGATCGCAAAGAGATTCTGCGCGACCAGGTTCGTGCAATCCTGCGTGCTTCCGCTTTCGGTAAACTGCGCATCATGTTCCCGATGATCATCTCTGTTGAAGAAGTGCGTGCACTGAAAAAAGAGATCGAAATCTACAAACAGGAACTGCGCGACGAAGGTAAAGCTTTTGATGAGTCCATTGAGATTGGCGTGATGGTGGAAACCCCAGCCGCTGCGACAATTGCTCGTCACTTAGCCAAAGAAGTTGATTTCTTTAGTATCGGTACCAATGATTTAACGCAGTATACTCTGGCAGTTGACCGTGGTAATGATATGATTTCACATCTTTACCAGCCAATGTCCCCGTCCGTGCTGACGCTGATTAAGCAAGTTATTGATGCTTCTCATGCTGAAGGCAAATGGACTGGCATGTGCGGTGAGCTTGCGGGCGATGAACGTGCTACACTTCTGTTGCTGGGTATGGGTCTGGACGAGTTCTCTATGAGCGCCATTTCCATCCCGCGCATCAAGAAGATTATCCGTAACACGAACTTCGAAGATGCGAAAGTATTAGCAGAGCAGGCTCTTGCTCAACCGACAACGGACGAGTTAATGACGCTGGTTAACAAGTTCATTGAAGAAAAAACAATCTGCTAATTCACGAGATGCGCGGCCCAAATTACTGCTTAGGAGAAGATCATGGGTTTGTTCGATAAATTGAAATCTCTGGTTTCTGATGACAAAAAAGACACCGGAACTATTGAGATTGTTGCCCCGCTCTCTGGCGAGATCGTCAACATTGAAGACGTGCCGGATGTAGTTTTCGCGGAAAAAATTGTGGGTGATGGCATTGCTATCAAACCTACTGGCAACAAAATGGTTGCGCCGGTAGATGGTACCATCGGTAAAATTTTTGAAACCAACCATGCTTTTTCAATCGAATCTGATAGCGGCATCGAGCTGTTCGTTCACTTCGGTATTGATACCGTTGAACTGAAAGGCGAAGGCTTCAAACGTATCGCTGAAGAAGGCCAGCGTGTGAAAGTCGGCGACCCGGTTATCGAATTCGATCTGCCGCTGCTGGAAGAGAAAGCCAAGTCTACCCTGACTCCGGTTGTTATCTCCAACATGGACGAGATCAAAGAGCTGATCAAACTGTCCGGTAGCGTAACCGTGGGTGAAACGCCGGTTATCCGCATCAAGAAGTAATTCTTGCCGCAGAATAATGGCGCCTCTCAGGGCGCCATTATTTTATCTCGCCGCTTTAAACGGCCGATAGCACTTCTCCCGCGAAAGTATTTTCATCCCCTCAGGGCCGCTTTCCAGAATCCGCTTCTCGCTGTCAGAAACCTGTAAATCACACTGATATCCGCCCACGGCGCCAAATAGCGACCCCACTTCGCAAACATCTTCCAGCGCTTCGCTGCCGGTCGTCTCAAAATGACCGACGACTCTTCCCTGCTGGCGCACCACTAAGCGATAGCTCTTCATACTCCCTCCCCTCGCGGCGGCAGAATGAGCTCATCGCAGCCCTGTTCCTCGGTCCATGTCATGACCGCCAGCACCCGCTGCGCGGCGGCTTTAGCGGCATCGCCCAGCGGTATCCCGCAAACCAGGCCGCTCGCCAGTTCGGCGCAAAAAAGGTCGCCCGTTCCCTTGAGGTCGGTTTCTACACGCGGATGTTCGATCACCTCGACCGACTCTGCGCTAACCACCAGCACGTTGATCGTGGCGCTATCCGCTCCCGGCGCGCTGGTAATAACCACCCATTGCAGTGAATCAGAGAGCAGACTACGGGCGGCAATAATCGCCTCCTGCTGATGATGACAAGGCAGGCCGCTTAGCGTCTCCAGCTCAAACAGATTGGGCGTGATCCCCTGAGCCAGCGGGAGCAAATGCGTACGATAGGCTTCAGGGATCTCGGCCTTGACGTAGATACCGCTATCCACATCGCCAATGACGGGATCAACGAGAATACACAGTTCAGGACGCTGCTCACGAATGCGCTGCAGCCATTGCGCCAAACGCTTAATCTGCACGGCGCTGCCCATATAGCCGGTCGTTACCGCCCGCAGCTCGCGGAGCGCGTCACGCTCCTCCAGCGCCTTTAAATAACCGGCAAACCACTCTTCCGGGATCACCCCGCCGTAGTAGGTATCGTAATGCGGCGTATTGCTAAACAGCACCGTCGGCACCGCCATCACCCGCAGGCCGTGCTGCTTTATCGCCGGTATCGCAATACTGTTGCCTACGCTGCCGTAAACCACCTGCGACTGCACGGCCACAATATCGACCTGCAGCGCACGGCTTTTATCGCTAAAGAGCACCGATTGTATTTCATCTTGCTGATCCATCCTTTCTCCTCCTGCTGGACAGCGAGTCAGACTCTGATTATCATTCGTCCTATGCTAAAATTCATTTTGTCATAGGTCAATAATGATCGTTGGAAAAACTGCCAGTGAGATCTTCGATAATATCCGCCATCTGGTACAAAGCGGCGCGCTCAAGCCTGGCGATATTTTGCCGCCGGTCCGCGAGCTGGCGGGCAAGCTGGCGGTTAACCGCAATACCGTCGCTGCCGCCTATAAGCGCCTGGTAACCTCCGGTCTGGCCGTCAGTCAGGGGCGTAATGGCACCGCCATTAAAACGCATAATACTCTTCCCGCCCTTGAAGGGGGCGATCCCTCTTCCCCGCTGAAGGATATTTCCAGCGGCAATCCCGATCCCGCTCGCCTGGCGAACCTCAAGCACTCCCTCGGCGCGATTGCTTTAGCGCCACGTCTGTACGGCGATGCGGCGGTTGAGCCCCGGCTGGTCGCGTGGGCCAGTCGCTGGGTTAACCCGGATCTGGAGATGGACGCCGAGATTAACCTCGCCAGCGGCGCCGTCGATGCGCTTGAGCGCCTGCTATGCGCCCTGTTGCTGCCCGGCGATAGCGTGGCCATTGAAGATCCCTGCTTTCTCAGCAGCATCAATATGCTGCGCTATGCCGGTTTTCACCCTTCGCCGGTGCCGGTCGACGGGGAAGGCATGCAGCCTGAGCCCCTTGAAGAGGCGCTGCGCAACGGCGCCCGGGCGGTCATTATCACCCCGCGCGCGCACAATCCGACCGGCTGTAGCCTCAGCGAATCCCGCGCCCGGGCAATACGCGAAATACTGGCCCGCTATCCGCAGGTTCTGGTAATTGTTGACGATCATTTCGCGCTGCTCTCCGCCACGCCCTGGTACTCCCCTATCGCCGCGGAAAGCCAGCGTTGGGCGCTGGTACGCTCCCTGTCAAAAACCCTGGGGCCGGATATACGTCTGGCCATCGTCGCCAGCGACGCCGACACGTCGGCGGCGCTGCGCCTCAGGCTTAATTCCGGTAGCCAATGGGTCAGCCATCTGTTGCAGGATCTGGTCATCGCCTGCCTTAACGACAACGCCTTTATGGCCTCTCTGGCGGAAACCCGGCGCCACTATCGTCAACAGCATGAAAAGCTGATTGCCGCCCTCGCCAGCCGCGGAATCACCCACCTGACGCCAGGAGACGGGCTTAATTTTTGGTTCCCGCTGGAGGAGCCGAGTCAGCCGGTGGCGCTTCGTCTGGCGCACGCCGGCTGGCTGGTTCGCGAAGGCGAAACGTTCGGTATCCGCGAACCAGCGCACGGGCTACGGCTGTCGCTTGCGACGCTAAGCGAGAATGAAATTAATAAGCTCGCCAATGACTTATACCAGATATTACAACAACAGTGACGGGAGTTAACGCTATGCAGATCCACTTTATCGTCCATGAAGTCTTTGAAGCGCCGGGAGCTTACCTGCGCTGGGCGCAGGCGCGCGGCTACGGTATCAGCTGGTCTCGGGTATATGCGGGAGATGCGCTCCCGGAAAACGCCAACGCCTTTGATATGCTGGTTGTGCTCGGCGGCCCGCAGTCGCCGCGCACCACATTAACTGAGTGCCCTTGGTTTGATAGCCACGCCGAGCAGCGTTTGATTGCGCAGGCCATTGCCGCAGGACGGATCGTGGTGGGGATTTGCCTCGGCTCGCAGCTTATCGGTGAAGCGCTGGGCGCGCCGGTCATGCAGAGCCCGGAAAAAGAGGTCGGCCACTATCCCATCACGCTCACCACTGCGGGCCTGCAGGATGACAAACTGGCCCATTTTGGCCCCTCGCTGGTCGTCGGCCACTGGCATAACGATATGCCGGGCCTGACGCCAGAGGCGGAAGTGATGGCCTCCAGCGAAGGCTGCCCGCGGCAAATTGTGAAATACAGCGACCGGGTCTATGGCTTCCAGTGCCACATGGAGTTTGACGCTGAGGTCATCGAGCTGCTTATCGCCCATTCACAGCAGGAGCTTAGCGCCGCCCGAGGCAGGCGTTTCATTCGTAGTGAACAGGAGATGCGCGCCTGGGATTATCGCGAAATGAATGAGAAGCTATGGGTGTTCCTTGATAAGCTGACGGCAAAGTAAGCAAAACGCTTTTATTCAAGCCCGACAATGCGAGGATCGCCACAAATGCACAATCCCAACCCACAGCTTAAAGCCGCCATCGAAGCCTGCGATCGCGCGATCTCCCAGGAAGATTACGCGACACTGATGGAGTATTACGCTGAAGACGCCGCGCTGGTCGTCAAACCAGGCATGGTGGTCAGAGGCAAAGAAAATATCCGCAACGCGTTTATCGCCATTGCCGACTATTTTCAGCACCGGCTGGTGGTGACGCAGGGAAAAATGGAGATCATCGAAGGCGGCGGCAATGCGCTGGTGATTATGGAGACCCGGCTGGATATCCCGACGGAAGCCGGGATAACACAGGTCACGCGGCGCGCAACCTATGTCTTTCGTCAGCAGGGCGAACGCTGGCTCAGCACCGTGGATAACTCCTACGGTACCGACCTGCTCGACGCGCCCGAGGTTTAAATTCCCGCGCCCTGGGTAAAATGCTCTTCGCCAAATACACCGGTAGAAAGGTAGCGATCGCCGCGATCGCAAACGATCGCCACCACTACCGCGCCGGGATTTTCGCGGGCAACGCGCAACGCGCCCGCCACCGCGCCGCCGGAACTGACGCCGCAGAAAATCCCTTCCTTCACCGCCAGCATCCGCATGGTGTTTTCGGCATCCTGTTGATGGATATCGAGCACCACGTCCACCAGCTGCGCGTTAAAAATGCCCGGCATATATTCGGCAGGCCAGCGGCGAATGCCGGGAATACTGCTCCCCTCTTCCGGCTGCAGTCCGACGATGCTCACCGCTTTATCCTGCTCGCGCAGAAAACGCGATACGCCGGTAATGGTGCCGGTGGTGCCCATGCTGGAGACAAAATGGGTGATCCGCCCGTCGGTCTGCCGCCAGATTTCCGGCCCGGTGGTGGTGTAGTGCGCGTACGGGTTATCAGGATTGTTGAACTGATCCAATAGCTTGCCTTCGCCGCGCTGGGCCATTGCTAACGCTAAGTCACGCGCGCCTTCCATTCCCTGCTCTTTCGTCACCAGAATCAGCTCCGCGCCGTAGGCGCGCATGGCGGCACGGCGCTCCTGGCTCATGTTGTCCGGCATCAGCAGCTTCATCTGATAGCCTTTAAGCGCGGCGATCATCGCCAGCGCAATGCCGGTGTTGCCGCTGGTCGCTTCAATCAGCACATCACCGGGCTTAATCTCTCCGCGCTTTTCAGCCTCGACAATCATCGACAGCGCCGCTCTGTCTTTCACCGAGCCCGCGGGATTGTTGCCTTCGAGTTTGACCCATATTTCGCTGCCGTTGTCCGGCCCCATGCGCTGCAGTTTGACCAGAGGAGTATTGCCGATGGTGTATTCGAGTGTATTCACGATTTCTACTCAATAAAAAAGCCGGGTGGCGCTTCGCTTACCCGGCCTACAAGACGCTGTGATAACTGTAGGCCCGGTAAGCGCAGCGCCACCGGGCGATAAACTACGCAATAAGCTATCAGGCCGATTCAGCCAGAGCAAGCTCCTCGCGCGGCTCAATACGTTCATTGCCGTTGTACAGACGCGCGTTCTGCAGGCCAACAAACAGGCGTTCCCCGCGATGCGGCGCGTCTTCACCCTGATGCACCACGGTTAGCGGTTCGTCATACCACCCGAGAGGCTGCACAACTAATTGGGTGTAGTGGCCTTTCGGGCTCGCTTCCAGCACCTGTACCGGCAGCGGCGAATCCAGGCTGGTGCGACGGCTGATGTCCACTTCCCACGGACGCAGGAACAAATCGACCGGCCCCTGGTACGCCGGGGTATAGCCCAACGGCCAGCGATGCGCGCCGACGTGGAACTGACCGCCGCGAAGGGTTCCCTTCAGGCGGTTAACTTCGCCCATGAACTCCAGCACAAAACGCGTGGCCGGCTCGCGCCATACCCGATCGGGCGCATCGGCCTGTTCAATATTGCCCTGGCTCATGACCACCACGCGATCGGCCACTTCGGTCGCCTCTTCCTGATCGTGCGTGACAAATACGCTGGTAAACTTCAGCTCTTCGTGCAGCTGACGCAGCCAGCGTCTCAGTTCTTTACGGACCTGGGCGTCCAGCGCGCCAAAAGGTTCATCCAGCAGCAGAATCTGCGGTTCAACCGCCAGCGCGCGCGCTAACGCGACGCGCTGCTTCTGCCCGCCGGAAAGCTGGGCCGGATAGCGATCCGCCAGATGCGCCAGTTGGACCATCTCCAGCAGCTTGGTGACTTTTGCCTTGATGCCGGCAGCATTCGGTCGTTCACGACGCGGCAGTACCGTCAGGCCGAAGGCGATATTGTCGAACACCGTCATATGGCGAAACAGCGCGTAGTGCTGGAACACGAAGCCGACTTTACGGTCACGCGCATGCACGCGGCTGACGTCGGTACCGTGAAAACGGATATGGCCGCTGGACTGATTTTCCAGCCCGGCGATGATACGCAGCAGCGTGGTTTTCCCGGAGCCTGACGGCCCCAGCAGCGCGACCATCTGTCCGGAGGGGATATCCAGCGAGATATCATTCAGCACCTGCGTGCGACCAAAAGACTTCTTAATATTGGCAATCTCAATGCTCATGATTTCCCTCCAGTTGCGCGCGTTTTTCCTGATTGGCCAAACGCCATTGCACCATACTCTTCAAAAACAGGGTCAAAATAGCCATTAACGTCAGCAGTGCGGCGGCGGTAAACGAACCGACGGAATTGTAATCCTGCTCCAGTAGCTCAATTTGTAGCGGCAGCGATAAGGTTTCGCCGCGGATTGAGCCGGAAACCACCGACACGGCGCCGAATTCACCGATCGCGCGGGCGTTAGTCAGCACCACGCCGTAGAGCAGCGCCCAGCGAATATTGGGCAGCGTAACCCGGCGGAACATCTGCCAGCCCGACGCGCCGAGCAGAATCGCCGCCTCATCTTCATTGCTGCCCTGGCTCATCATCACCGGCACCAGTTCGCGGACCACAAACGGACAGGTCACAAAAATGGTCGCCAGGACCATGCCCGGCCAGGCAAACATAATCTGCAGGTTATGCTCATCGAGCCAGCCGCCCAGCGGACCGTTAGAACCGTAAAACAGCAAATAAACCAGGCCCGCCACCACCGGTGAGACGGCAAACGGTATATCCAACAGCGTCAGCAGCAGCTGACGGCCTGGAAAGGTAAAGCGCGTCACCAGCCACGCCAGCAGCGTACCGAAAACCAGGTTTACCGGTACGGTAATCAAGGCAATCATGACCGTTAGCCAAATGGCGTGAAGCATGTCCGGGTCTGCAAGGTTTTGCAGCACCGGCATCAGGCCTTTGCTAAAGGCCTGCACGAAGATATAGACCATCGGCACAATCAGGATGAAGGCAGAAACCAGCACCCCAACACCTATCAGAAACCATTTTCCCCAGTTAATGCGGGGAGCGTCATAACGCTTCAATTGAGCAACGATCGCCATTAATGACCTACCACGCGTCGACCAAAGCGACTTTGCAGAGTGTTAATCGAGTACAGCAGCAGCAGCGAGGCCGCGAGGATCACCGAAGCAATCGCGCTCGCCGCCGGGTAATCAAACTCCTGCAAACGGATAAAAATCATCAGCGAGGTCACTTCCGTTTTCCACGCAATGTTGCCGGCGATAAAAATCACCGCGCCAAACTCACCGAGGCTGCGGGTAAAGGACAGCGCAACGCCCGCCATCAGCGCCGGGGAGAGCTCCGGCAGCACCACCTTGCGAAAGCTCTGCCAGCGCGTGGCGCCCAGGGTTTCCGCCGCTTCTTCATATTCCGGGCCCAACTCTTCCAGCACCGGCTGCACGGTACGCACCACAAACGGGATGCTGGTAAAGGCCATCGCCACCGCGATACCGAGCCACGTATAGGTGACTTTAATATCAAATTTCGCCAGCCACTCGCCGTACAGCCCGTTCACGGAGAAGAGCGACGCGAGGGTTAAGCCGGCAACGGCCGTCGGCAGCGCAAACGGCAAATCCATCAGAGCATCCAGCAGCGTGCGGCCCGGGAAGCGGTAGCGGGTTAAGATCCACGCCATCAGCAGGCCGAAGACGCCGTTAAAAATCGACGCCACAAACGCCGAGAGCAGCGTCACTTTATAGGCCGCCACCACCTGCGGGTTGGTGACCACATCCCAGTACTGCGCCCAGCTCATCTGGGCAAGCTGCATCACCAGCGCGCTGAGCGGCAACAACAGGATCAGGCAGACGAACAGCAGGCTGGTCCCGAGGCTTAAGGTAAAGCCCGGCAGCACGCGTTTAGTCGATACTGCAAACATTACTTACGCCCCGCCGCCAGCAGTTTGTCCAGCTCGCCGCCGCTGGTAAAGTGGGTTTTCATCACTTCCGGCCAGGAACCAAATTTATCTTCCACGCGGAACAGATCGGTCTGCGGGAATTTATCTTTCAGTTTGTTCATCACGTCCGGGTTATTCACGCGATAGGAGTAATCGGTGATGATGGTCTGCGCCTGCGGGCTATAGAGCCAGTTCAGGTAGGCTTTCGCCGCTTTCTCTGTTCCGTTGGCCTGCACGTTTTTATCCACCCAGGCGACCGGGAATTCCGCGAGGATATTGGTTTTAGGAATGACCACCTCAAAGCCCTGATCTTCGTACTGTTTCCGAATGTTATTTACTTCAGATTCAAAGCTAATCAGCACATCGCCAAGCCCACGCTCGGCAAAGGTGGTGGTTGCGCCGCGCCCGCCGGTATCAAACACTTCGACGTTTTTCAGAAACTGGGTCATAAACTGCTCGGTTTTCGCTTTATCACCGCCGTCAGCTTTGTCCGCCGCGCCCCACGCCGCCAGGTAGGTGTAACGGGCATTGCCGGAGGTTTTCGGGTTCGGGAAAATGAGCTTCACATCGGAACGCACTAAATCATTCCAGTCGTGGATATTTTTCGGGTTACCTTTACGCACCAGGAATCCCATCGTCGAGTAAAACGGCGAGCTGTTATTCGGCAGACGGCTTTGCCAGTCCGCCGGGATCAGTTTGCCTTTGTCGTGCAGAATCTGGACGTCGGTCACCTGATTGTAGGTCACCACGTCGGCCTTAAGCCCCTGCAGAATCGCCAGCGCCTGTTTTGATGACCCGGCATGAGATTGTTTAATCGTCAGCTTATCGCCGCCGTTATCTTTCGCCCACTGCTGTTCAAACTGCGGGTTAAGGGCGGCAAACAGCTCGCGGGAAACATCGTAAGAACTGTTCAGCAGTTCCGTCGCCTGCGCCTGCGCGACCAGCAGCACAGAAGCAGCCAGCGCCAGATATCCTTTTGTTAATGATTTAACGGCCATTGCGCACCCTTATCAATATGATGATTTTCTGCTGATCATCATATTTATAACGGCTATGAAAGGAGTAACGGTTTTATATACCGTTTGGCGATTTGGAAGTCGAAAAGAGAATAAGGAAATGGCAAAGCTTATCTGAATCACGCATCCAGAACCGGAAACCGTTCGACGCTTGCCTGCCGCGCCGAACGGTTTCCTCCCCTTGTGGGGAGAGGGGAAATCTTACAGCGCCAGCAGTTTATCCAGCGAAGGCGCGAAGTAGTATCCGCCGGTCACCGGTTTGGTAAAACGCAGCATCGCATCGCGCTTACCGTCGGTATCGCCGAACATGCTCAGCAGCTGCTGCTCAATGTTGTACAGACGGGCGCAGTAGGCGCAAAAGTAGAGGCCGTGGGTACCGCTGGCGGTGCCGTACGGCAGGCTCTGACGGACAATCTTCAGCCCTTTTCCCTCTTCTTTCAGATCCACGCGGCTCAGGTGAGAGGTGTCCGGACGATCGTCGCCGTCAATCTCTTCGTTGGCTTCTTTGGTGCGGCCAATCATCATCTCCTGGTCAGGAACGCTCATGCGATTAAGCTGCTTGAGGTTGTGCTCCCAGCGCTGCACGAATACGTAGCTGCCGCCCGCATCGACGCCATCCTGAATCACCGCCACTTCACGGCGCGTCTCTTCGCCGGCCGGGTTTTCAGTACCGTCGACAAAGCCGCTCAGATCGCGCTCTTCAATCCAGCGAAAACCATGAATCTCTTCTTTAACATCAACTGCTGCGCCAAAAGCGGACATAGCCGCCTGCGCCACAGAGAAGTTCAGTTCATGCTGCGCGGAGAGAATGTGGATCAGCACATCGTACTGGGTCGACGGCGCCAGACCTTTGCCGTAGGCCGGAAAGTCTTTTAGCTCTTCGGCTCCAACGCCGCCGCTCAGCTGACGCCAGACGTTATGACCAAAAGCCACCACCGCCCCCAGCTTCGCTTGCGGGTATTTCGCCTGAAAGGTGGCTAACTTATCGGCAAACACTTTGCTGGCTTCACGCAGGGCGTCAACATCGCCTTTGACATTTGCTTCAATCCAAATCGCCGCACGGCAATGTTCCGGCAAAATGCCGCTCTGAACCTGAGACATCGCTCCTCCTGAAAAATAGGACAGCCACAACGCTGTGGCTTTTTTAAGGCGCTATTGTACCCGCTTTTTCAGGACCTCGAATCACTTCAGATCAAATTAGCGGCGCCAGATAATCTTGCTCACTTTCCAGTTCTTCAGCGTGTCGTCGGAAGGCATTAACTCTTCAGGACCGTTCCAGTTGCCGGTAAAAGCATAGCTAATATGCTGGCTGCCCTCGGCCTTGCATTCCACCACGGCACCGTTGTCATTGCTGCCTTTTTGGCAGTTGCCAAACGCCTTGCTGTAGATATCGCTGAACGGGGTACCGATTTTCACGCCGCTGGCGGCTTTGATATTGCTATCGCGCACGTCGATGCGGCTGATAGTCCCGCTCTCGCCGTTGATGGTCAGCGCGACCTTGTCATCTTTTAACGCTTCGAAATAGCGCACAATATTACCGTTAGCCGTTTTCATGCCGCTGCGCAGGCGGTAGCTGCTGCCGAGCGCATCGCCGATCGCCTGTTCGCTCAGCGGCGTTGACGCCGTCAGGTTGCCTACGCCCTGTTCGGTCACTTCCGTGGAGGAGCCAAACCAGTTCCACGGATAGGCCGCCGACCAGTTCACCGAGCTCATCGTCGAGCAGCCGGTTAAAGCCAGCGGTAGTGCGCAGAGAAGTAAACGTAGCGATTTCATGACTGAGTGTCCTTTCTGATTTATTCAACGCATGTTGGAGTGCGCGATCGGCAAAAAGTGCCGTTAAACCTGTTCTTCGCGAAAACAGGCCTTCAGCCGACGGCTGCTCAACAGCCACCAGAGCGCGTAAAGATCCGCCGCCAGCAGGCCGATGGTCACCGCCGAGGGCGATTCGCCGCTCATCCACAGCAGCGGTTGCCAGACCAACAGCAATAGCTGGGAAAGCGCCAGCAGCCAGCGCATCAGGGGCCAGAGCCGGGGAAAGCGCTGACGATGCCCGCTAATGATAAACGCCAGCACCGCCGGGATGCCGGGAAGCAACCCCAGCCAAAAATTATCGTGGTCCGGATAAAACAGATTCAGCAGCGCGTCGCCCTGCTGGCGCGACGCGCCGGCCATCAGAAATAGCACCCACGTCCGCGCCTGAAGCAGCAGCACGCACCAAAAAAGAAACGGTAAACGCAGGCGGCCGTGGGTATCAAAATCGGCGGGGATAAACTCAGTATTCTTCATCTTCAATTAGGCGCTTGCCGAGGCACAGCACGTCTGAATGCTCATAGCCAAGGCGTTCGTACATTCCCTGCACCACATCATTATCTTCGCGTACCATAATGTTTATTTTCGGGCAGCCGCGGGCAATCAGCTTTTTCTCCAGCCGATTAAGCAGCGCGTTAGCAATACCGCGTCCGCGATATTCAGGATGCACCCCCAGATAATAAGCAGACCCGCGATGACCGTCATAACCGCCCATCACCGTGCCGACCACTTCCCCGTTAACCTCGGCGACCAGGAACAGGCTGGCATCGTGATTCAGCTTACGTTCAATATCCATTTCCGGATCGTTCCATGGGCGCAGGAGATCGCAACGCTCCCACAGGGTAATGACCTCTTCGAAATCTTGCTGGCGAAAAACGCGTATCTCCATGGTATTCCCCACCATTGACGGTTAAAAACAGAGATTATGGCGCGATTGTGCCCGATAGCCAATATCAGGCGCAATGAGCCGCAAAAAATGGCATAATATGACTTTGTCATGTATTGAAATGAAAAGTAAAACAATTCTTATTTTGAATGGTCGTATCAGAAAACACGATACGATATAACATTGGTTACCACTTGTTTGCAATTCAGGCCGAATGAGCACTTTTAAACTTTTAAAAATACTTGCTTCGCGCCGCCAGGTGCTGAAAGCCGGGCTGGCAGCAATCACGCTTTCAGGGATCGCCTCACAGGCCAGCGCGAAAGAACAACAGCCATTGAAGACATCCAATGGGCACAGCAAACCCGCAGCGAAGAAAAAAGGCGCCAAACGCGTCGTGATGCTCGACCCGGGCCATGGCGGTATTGACACCGGTGCTATCGGCCATAACGGTTCAAAAGAGAAGCACGTGGTGCTGGCGATCGCCAAAAACGTACGCAGCATCCTGCGCAGCAACGGTATCGATGCGCGCCTGACGCGCAGCGGCGACACCTTTATTCCGCTCTATGACCGCGTGGAGATCGCCCACCAGCACGGCGCCGATCTCTTTATGTCAATTCACGCTGACGGCTTCACCAACCCGAGCGCGGCCGGCGCCTCCGTTTTCGCCCTTTCCAACCGCGGCGCCAGTAGCGCCATGGCAAAATATCTCTCGGATCGAGAAAACCGGGCGGATGAAGTGGCCGGCAAGAAAACGACGGATAAAGACCATCTATTGCAGCAAGTGCTGTTCGACCTGGTACAAACTGATACCATCAAAAACAGCCTGACGCTCGGCTCGCATATCCTGAAAAAGATTAAGCCGGTGCATAAGCTGCACAGCCGCAATACCGAACAGGCGGCGTTCGTGGTGCTGAAATCGCCGTCGATTCCGTCGGTACTGGTGGAGACATCGTTTATTACCAATCCGAACGAAGAAAAACTGCTCGGCACCACCGCGTTCCGGCAAAAAATCGCCACGGCGATTGCCAACGGCATTATCAGCTATTTCCACTGGTTCGATAACCAGAAAGCCCACTCGAAGAGACGTTAATGAGACCCGATGCGCACCAGGTAAAAGCTTTCCTTCTTCAGCTCCAGGATGCTATCTGCCAACAGCTCAGCGCCGTTGACGGCAGCGAATTCATCGAAGATAGCTGGCAGCGGGAAGGCGGCGGCGGCGGACGCAGCCGGGTGCTGCGCGATGGCGGGATCTTTGAGCAGGCTGGCGTGAATTTTTCGCACGTGCACGGCGATGCGATGCCGGCTTCCGCTACCGCTCACCGTCCTGAGCTGGCTGGCCGCAGCTTTGAAGCGATGGGCGTATCGCTGGTCGTGCATCCGCGCAGCCCCTATATCCCCACCAGCCATGCCAACGTGCGTTTCTTTATCGCGGAAAAACCGGGCGCCGATCCAGTATGGTGGTTCGGCGGCGGCTTCGATTTAACCCCCTACTACGGCTTTGAAGAAGATGCCGTTCACTGGCATCGTACCGCCCGCGATCTGTGCCAGCCCTTTGGCGAAGACGTTTATCCGCGTTATAAAAAGTGGTGCGATGACTACTTCTTTCTCAAACACCGTAACGAGCAGCGCGGCATCGGCGGCCTGTTTTTCGATGATTTGAATGCCCCCAGCTTCGACCATTGCTTCAACTTTATGCAGGCGGTGGGTAACGGCTATACCGAGGCGTATTTGCCGATTGTCGAGCGACGCAGGGAAATAGCCTGGGGTGAACGCGAGCGGGATTTTCAGCTCTACCGTCGCGGGCGCTACGTGGAGTTTAACCTGGTATGGGATCGCGGCACCCTGTTCGGCCTGCAAACCGGCGGCCGCACCGAATCCATCCTGATGTCGATGCCGCCGCTGGTACGCTGGGAATATAACTACCAGCCGGCAGCGGATAGCCCGGAAGCGGCGCTAGGCGAGTTCATTCAGGTGCGCGACTGGGTATAAAATTGCCTGATGGCGCTGTTTTTCCCGATGGCGCTACGCTTATCAGGCCTACGATAACGGCACGAAACGCCATCCGGTAAATCAATCGCCATCACGCCCACTGCCGCATCCGCTGATGCAGCGTCAGCGACGGTTTCTCGGCGAACAGCTGCTGATAATCGGTGGCGAACTGGCCCAGATGCCAGAATCCCCACTGCATTGCGGCATCCTTAACCGTGGCGCTCTGCGACCACGGGCTGATCAGCTCCCGGCGCACCGCGTTTAACCGTATACGCTTCAGCCACGCGTTCGGCCCTATTCCGAGAATCGCGTGAAACGCGTTTTGCAGCGTGCGGCGGCTAACGTACAGCTGATTACACAGGTCGAGAACGGTCAGCGGCTCCGACATATTCTCCAGTACATACTCCCGCGCCCGGGACAGCAGCCGCCGGTAGCTCTGATGGCTGATGCTCTCGGCGGTGACGATCGGTTGGGCCTCCTCCAGCATCGCCCCCATCGCCAGCAGCAGATTATCGCCCAACACTTTGCGCACCGCGGGCTGATGCAGGTTTTCCGGATTCTCGCTGAACGTCGCCAGCGCCTGCTGCACGAAGCCCCACAGCGCCGCTTTATGCTGCTCTTTAACTTCCAGCGCCGACTGATTACGCAGCATATGCAGCACTCTTTCCGGGTGATGCAGGAAGCCCGCGTGGCGGGTAATCACGTCCTCTGAAATGACCACCCCAAGTATGGTGTAATCGTCCGGCGTACTGAGTTCGAACTCCGTGCCGCCGGGCCGGGTAGCGATTTCGGCGCTGCCGAGGCACTGCGAGCCAATAAATCCCTGCTCGCCGCGGGTGGCCGGAATACCGAACCAGAACGAGTTAGGCCACACCAGGCAGGACTGGCGCAGCGCCAGACCGGTATATTCACGAAAGACCTGAATATCATCGAGCAGGATTTCAGTAAATTCACCGTGGAATTTCCCCGGATGAAGCTGATCGTAAATCTGCTGCCAGGCGGTAATCGTCAGGGCATGTTCATAGACATCGGTGGTTCGCCGCTGGTGGACGTTGTCCACCTCGACCATCGGCGTTAGCTTAACGTCTTCGGGTAATGCTTCATGATAAAGATGGTGCAGGTTGACCGGTGTTTTCTTTTTCATGATCTTTTAAACCGGGAGCGTTTTCACGCTCCCGGCACCTCCGACAGGTTAATTTTTTAAGCGATAGCGGCTACTGCGTTTACGCAACGCTCCGGTAGAAAACAGCTGCTCCAGCGCCTTCCTGGCTTCCTCAAGCGACCAGTCGAAATGCGCGGCCACTTCCCCGGCCGTCATTCCCTGACGCGCCGACGCCAGCAGCGTCAGTAAGGGCGCGGAGGATTCCGCTTCCTCGGACCGCTCAGGCGGCTCGGGCGCTTTCGGCGGCCGTTGAAAGCCGCCGATCAGCCACTGGGTATCCTCTTCCGGGCGACCGATCTCCCGACGGCTAATAACGCGCCCCGTACGCTGCGCCGCAGCGCTGCCGGCATCCAACGCCGCCCGGCATGCCGCCAGGTCGCCTTCCACCACCAGCGTCAGCCTGCCGGGGTCGAGAACCTCATGGCTGAGCAGCCGCACGTTGGCCGCCTTCAGCATCGCATCCGCCGCGTCAACGGCGGCGACCATACCGTCCACTTCCAGTAATCCCAGGGCGTTGATCATCGCTTCCCCCTTACGCGCGCTGGATTGGATGACGGGCAATATCCAGAACGGCATCGGTAAAGGCATTGCAGGCGGCTTTACAGGCGGCCTGGCTACCCGTCAAAAACGCGGCGGAATAGTTGGTTTCCGACGGCGGCGGCACGTAGGTCACCAGCTGAACGTCGGCCGATTTCATTGCCGCATCGATGCCGAAGGTCGCCTCCAGCGGCGGCGCTACCAGGTAAGCGATCGGATCGCCCAGCGCGATACCGGAGGTAGACGAGAGATAAGAGCCGGTTCGCGACACCACGTGCGCCAGAAACGCCGTATCTTCGGCATCGTTGGCCCACTGGAACGCGGCCCCATTTTCGATATGCGCCACCATCGCATCCAGACCGGCGCGAACTTCCGCCGGGTTCGGGCCGCCCAGCATAATCAGCACTTCACCTGCGGTTGGCGAAGGACCGTGAGCCGCGCCGGCGTAGAGCGAGCGGCCATATACCACTTCGACCATCGCCTGTTTTGTCGCTTCGTCAGCGGCAATATAAGTCACATCATCTGAATCCGCCGTGATGAGTCCGAGGCTACGTATATGCGGCGGTAATTTTAGCTCGCGGGCAAAGCCGTCATTCACTGAAGCAATCACGCGCATGGCCGTCACCGAAGGGCGAATTAAATCTAATGCAGGCATGATGCCTCCTTACCGAGTCATGTTGATGCCGGAAGCCTTCTGCTCCAGCATGCGTTTGGCCAAATCGACGATCACCGCGGCGGCTTCTACCGGCGGCGTGCCGCCCTGGTGGATATTTGAAATACAGGTCCGGTCCGCTTCGACGGTGGTGGCCACGCGCGGTGAATAAACGGCGTAACAGGAGAGGCTTTCCGACTGCCCCAGCCCCGGACGTTCGCCCACCAGCAGGATCACCACTTTCGCGCCGAGGATTTCGCCAATCTGATCTTCAATTTTGACCCGCCCGTAGCGGACGAAGAACGGCGTACCGACCTTCAGCCCGGCCTGCTTCAGCCCCGACAGCAGCGGCGGTAGGATCTCTTCATAGTTGACGGTGATCGCGTCGGTAGAGAGGCCATCGGACACCACCACCTGAACGTCAGGATTCGCCACACACTGCGCCTTCAGCGCCTCAATCGCCTCCGGACTCAGCCGACGGCCCATATCCGGGCGCGTCAGGTAGAGGTTTTTGTCGCTAATTTCGGAGCGTACCTCCAGCAATCCCTGGGTTTTCACCCACTCTTCCGGAACCTCTTTCAGCACCGTATCCTTGGAGCGCGAGTGGTCGGCGAGAAAGCGCAGCAGCGCGAGGGTGCGCGGACGCGGGCCGGCGCGGCCGGTACACACGCGCGCCGCGGTGCTGCGCTTCAGTTCGGCCAGCACTTCCGCGCGATGCGGCTGCTGCACGCCAATCCAGCCTTTCGCCTCCGGCGAACCTAAATCCAGCGTGCAGCTCTCCGCCGCCACCTCACACTGGCTGGCGCATTTCGCCACCGTCGCCTCAGGCGCTTGCGTAGCCGTTTGCGGTTGTCCCATTGACGCCATCACGCTACGTACAATTTCTTCAATCTGCTTTTGATCCATCATGTGTCATCCCCGCGTCATCAAAAGAACAGTGACGGATCGCCCGCCCGTTTGGTCAGACGACCGTTTGCCATAATGCCCATGGTTTCCAGCCAGCGTTCGAACTCCGGCGACGGCCGTAAATTCAGCAGCTGACGGACGGTGGCGGTATCGTGAAACGCGGTGGTCTGATAGTTGAGCATGATGTCGTCGCCGAGCGGCATGCCCATGATGTAGTTGCAGCCGGCGGTGGCGAGCAGAATCATCAGGTTTTCATTGAGGTTCTGGTCGGCGTCGGCATGGTTGGTGTAGCAGCAGTCGCAGCCCATCGAGATGCCGCTCAGCTTGCCCATAAAGTGGTCTTCCAGACCGGCGCGAATAATCTGCCGATCGTTATAGAGATATTCCGGCCCGATAAAGCCCACCACGGTATTGACGAGGAACGGATCGTAGTACCGCGCCAGGCCGTAGTTACGCGCCTCCATCGTCACCTGATCGGCGCCGAAGTTGGCGCCAGCCGACAGCGCCGAGCCCTGCCCGGTTTCAAAGTACAGGCAGTTCTCCCCGGCGATACGGTTGAACTCGGCGCCGACCGCCCGCGCCTCATCGAGCATCGCCAGCTCCACGCCAAACTCTTTTAGCCCCTTTTCGCTGCCGCAGATGCTCTGGAAGATCAGGCCGCCCGGGGCGCCGCGGCGAATGGCTTCAATCTGAGTGGTGACGTGCGCCAGCACGCAGCCCTGGGTGGGGATATTAAATTTATCGATAACGCCGTAAACGGTATCGAGGACGCGGGTCAGGTTCTCCACGTCATCGGTCACCGGGTTGACGCCGATCACCGCATCGCCCGCACCGAAAGAGAGCCCTTCGTAGATTTGCGCGGCAATGCTCTGCACGTCATCGCGGGTATCGTTCGGCTGCAGGCGGCAGCTAAAGGTGCCCGGCAGGCCGATGGTGGTGTTGGCTTTTTTAATCACCGGCATTTTCTTCGCGCCGTAGATCAGGTCGGCGTTGGAGCAAACCTTCGCCACCGCCGCCACCACTTCCGAGGTCAGCCCTTTGCGCACAAACGCAATATCGTCGCTGGTGACTTCATCGTTGAGTACGTATTCGCGCAGGTCGCTGATGGTCCAGTTTTTAATCCGCTGATAGGCGGTTTCGTTGACGTCGTCCTGGATCAGGCGCGTCACGCAATCCTCTTCATACGGAATCACCGGGTTGTTACGAATATCGGCGACCGTCATATCGGAGAGCACCTGCTTCGCCGCCACGCGCTGCTGCGAACTTTCCGCCGCCACGCCCGCCAGCACATCCCCCGAACGCAATTCGTTGGCTTTAGCCAGCACCTCTTTTACATCCTTAAACTGATAAACATTGCCGAACAATGTGGTCTTTAGTTTCATAAGTCGTTCCCTCAGGAAGGAAATGCGAGTGATTTCACCGTCACCGGCACAACCGATCCGCCAAAAAGAGGCGTACCAATGTCGATATAGTCCCCCGCCCGGACGCTCACCTCATCGATGACCGCCAGCGGGAGTTGTTGTAATTGCGGGCGCAGCAGCATGCCCAGCGCTTTGCCAAAGTCCTGTTCCGCCACCACCAGCAGTGGATGCGGGTTGGGAAAGCGCGCGACAAAAGCCAGTAGCGCGTCAATCACCACCAGCAGGGTGGCGTAGCGCACCGGTAGCGATGCGGGAAGCGCCAGCACGTAAGCATCCGTTTTAGGATCCAGATCGAGCTGCATCAGCGCCTGCTGCCAGGCGCTCAGCAGATCGGCGTCATCAAGCGGGATCGCCACCGGCAGGTTGCGCAGCGGTAGCTGAACCCCCTCCAGCCAGATGGTGCTACCAGAGAGCGAAAGCGTGTGCGCGCCGGCGCCAATCACCGTGGCGCGCACGGTTTGCGCCGGGAACTGCACGTTCATCTCACGCAGGCGCGGATGCTCGTGCAGCGCCGTGGCCAGCAGCGGTCCAATGTCAGAAAAACAGAACGGGTCGGCGGGCTGGTGGCGATAGCACTCGCCCACTCCACCGGAAAGGGTAATCACCTCAGGCTTAACGCCTGCGGGCAGCAGGCCGGTTTGCATCAGCCGTTGCGCCAGCGGGGAGAGCGCGCCGTCGATGACTTCGACGATCAGCTCCGCCATCCGCCGCGCCACCTGGGTAAGCTGCCCGGCGCTCAGCGAGCGGGCGCAGGTTCCGGGGCCGAAAACCGCATCGGCAATCATCTGTCCAGGCTGATGCGCATGGACCACGCGCCCCTGGCCGTCGGTCTCCAGCAGGCGACCGCCGACGTTGAGGCAGGCGGTGCCGCTGACTTTGCCGGCGTCAAACAGGGCATAGTTTGACGTGCCGCCGCCGATATCGATGTTGAGAACCCGGCACAGGCGCAGTGCCGACAGGGCTTGCGCCCCGGCGCCGTGACCGGCAATCACCG
Source organism: Klebsiella sp. MBT K-1 (assembly GCF_002556465.1). NCBI lineage: Bacteria > Pseudomonadati > Pseudomonadota > Gammaproteobacteria > Enterobacterales > Enterobacteriaceae > Klebsiella > Klebsiella sp. MBT K-1. Next base: position 32,930 of record NZ_PDEL01000015.1, read on the forward strand.
ACTCCAGGTGCGGCCCGGCGCTGGCCACCACGAAATCGCCCAGCGACTGCGAGAGCGCCATCACCGCCGGCCTGGCGTTACGGGTTTTCGCGCTTTCGCCGGTAATAATGATCGCCCCGGAATCCACCGATTCGGGGGCAATGCCGGCGGCCTGATACTGCGCCAGAATCAGCGTCTTGAGTTCGGCCTCCTTCAGACCGCCCTGCTTATCGACAGGCGTGAAGAAGACCGGGCTTTGCCAGCTAATTTCGCGTTTGATGAATTCGTAGCGCGGCACCTGCGACACCGCCGCACGGTTAACCAGCTCAAGGCGGGAGAAGATCACCTGAGTGGTGGTGGTGCCGATATCGATACCTACGCTCAGCAGCTGGCGAGTTTTCACGATTGCGCCTCCGCTTCGGTTTTCGCTGCCGCGGGTACGTTTTCATCTTTTGGCACCAGCAGCATCGCCACGCCGATAGCGGTAACGCCGCCGATCAGCTTGCCGACGATCATCGGGAAGATCATGGCGTTCATGTTAGCGGCGGCGAAGCCCAGGTGGTCGCCCAGCGCGAATGCGGCGGAGACGGAGAACGCGCAGTTGATCACTTTGCCGCGGGTATCCATCTGCTTCATCATGCCGAACATCGGGATGTTGTTAGCCAGCGTCGCCACCATCCCGCCAGCGGCCATATTATTGATTTTCAGCAGATTACCGACGCGCATCAGCGGCTTTTCAAACCAGCGGGTCAGCAACAACACCATCGGGTAAGCGCCGAGCAGCACGCAAGAGATCGAACCAATAACTTCGATAGCGCGCATCACCTCGCCGGGCTGGTCGCCGGGAGCCATAAAGATCGGGTCAAGCCCTGGGATCAGATCCCAGCCAAGCAGGAACTTGATGACCGCCGCCGCCAGGCCGATGGTGATCAGCGCCACCAGAAATTTGGCGAAGATCTGGAAGCCGTTGATCATTTTTTCCGGAATAAACTTCAGCCCCAGCGCGACCAGCACCGCGACGATAAGCACCGGGATCATATTCATCAGGATCAGCGCGAAGGTGAACTCTACCGGCTGTCCGTTAATCTCCACGCCGGAGTACATGGCCACCAGACCGCCGGCGATACAGCCGATCGGAATCGTGACGATCCCGGCCAGCACGCCCAGCGCCAGGTAGCGGCGATCGGAGGGTTCGATGATGCCGAGCGCGACCGGAATGGAGAACACCAGCGTCGGCCCCATCATCGCCCCGAGGATCAGGCCGGAATAGAGCCACGCCGCCACGTCACCGCCCGCCAGCTCTTTGGCGAGGAAGAAGCCGCCCATATCGCAGGCCAGCAGCGTTCCGGCGAACATCGACGGGTTGGCGCCGAGCATTTCATACAGCGGAATAATCACCGGACCGAGCAGGTGCGCCAGTACCGGCGCCAGCGCGGTCATCCCGACCATCGCCAGGCCCAGCGCGCCCATCGCCATAAAGCCCTCTTCGAACTGGCCGCCGGATCCCTCGATGCTTTTGCCAAACTTGCCGAGAAAGCGCGCCGAACCGCCAAACTGCGACAGGATCCTGTCCACGGCGGCAATCAGCATAAAGAACATCATGATGTACATGATGATTTCGTTAATTCCCATAGCCTTTACTCCCTGTCATTTAAGATTTGTATTAACACTCTGCGGTCTTCCCCCGGGGGCGGCGCAAAGCGCCTTGCCCGGGCTACCGGTTCAGCGCGGCTTGCCAGGCTTGTAGCCCGGACAGATGCGCAGCATCGCCTCCGGGAAAATTCGCCGGTGTTAAGGCCGCATCAGTGCGCCGCCGCGTACAGATCGATAATCTGCTCCCGGGTGGCGGTGCGTGGATTGGCGCGCAGACAAATGTCTTCCTGCGCCGCCTGCGCCCATGCGCTGAAATGTTCGGGCTTCGCCCCGGCATCAGAGAGTCGTTTGCTCAGGCCGACTTCAGCGATCAGCGCCTCAACGGCGGCGATTGCCTCGTGGTCATCGGTTTTTTTAGCGATGAGCGCCCGGCCGATTTGCCTGAACCGCTCGCGGCATACCATGCGGTTAAACGCCATCACCGTTGGCAGCAGCATGGCGTTAGCCTGCCCGTGTGGAATATGCAGCGCCGCGCCGGGCTGATGCGCCATCGCATGGCATAAGCCCAGACCGGCGCTGGAAAAAGCCATTCCCGCCATGCAGGAAGCCAGCAGCATACTTTCGCGGGCGGCGAGGTCGTGGCCGTAGCCCACGGATTTCGGCAGTGCCTGGCCGATCATCGCTATCGCGCCAAGCGCCAGACTATCGGTGAAGGGCGTCGCGTTGAGCGCGCTGTACGCCTCAACGGCGTGGGTCAGCGCGTCTATCCCGGTCATCGCCGTCACCTGGGGCGGAACGCCTTCGGTCAGGGCGGCGTCGAGAATCGCCACGTCCGGCATGAGCGAGGCGTGGGCCAGCACCTGCTTGCGCCCGCTGACCGCATCGATGATCACCGTCACGTTGGTGGTTTCTGAGCCGGTTCCGGCGGTGGTCGGCACCGCAATCAGCGGCAGACGCGGGCGCAGTACGCTGCTTTCCGTCATCTCACTTAGCGTCTGCTCTGGGTTGGTGACCAACAGCGCCACCGCTTTCGCCGCGTCCAGCACCGAACCGCCGCCAAAGGCCACCACGCCGTCGCACTTCGCTTCGCGCAGCTGCGCCACTGCCGCGCAGACGTCGGTAACGCACGGCTCCCCTGGCGGACAGGGCCAGACGGTCATCGCCACGCCTTTCACCGCCAGGCTGCGCGCAAGCCCCGCGGTCAGTCCCGCCTGATGCAGGAAGCTGTCGACCATCACAAACAGATGGTTTACGCCTCGCGCTTGCGCTTCCTGGCCACAGGCGCTGAGCGCGCCGAGGCCGCACAGCGTCACCGGCGGCACGCTGAAGGTTTTCACCCGCTGCAAATTCAGGGTGTCGAATGCCTGAAAGAGCGCCGTCTGCAGTTCAGCTTGCATTGATTCCCTCCGCTTTCTCTCTCCCGCTGCTGGCTATCGCCAGCGGGGTCATAAACAGGCTGTGCTGCGGTAAATGCACCTGTAATTCCGGGAAGCGCTTACGAAACAGCGCATCCACGCCCGGCTGCATGCAGGAGCCGCCCGCCAGCCACAAATCGGCTATTCCCTGACCGTCAATATGACGAGCGACGATCTCCGCCATCTTTTCGTACACCGGCTTCACCACCGGCCAAATCTCCTGCGCGTTGCTGCGCTTGTACTGCTCCGCCTCTTCCAGCGGGATGCGGCGGTTACCGGCAAGGGTCAGGGAGATATGGTGGCCGCCGGTCGCTTCATCGGCGGAGTAGGTCACCTTGCCGCGCTTCACGATGGCGATCCCGGTGGTGCCGCCGCCGATATCCACCACGCCGGCGTTATCGAGCTGCAGCAGGTCCGCCACCGCGGTCGGTTCATCGAGTACGTGACTCACCTCTAACCCTGCGGACTCCAACACGTTGATCGAAATACGCGGGTCGGTGCCCGGCGGAAATGAGGTCGCCGCATGAGTGAAGCGGCAGCCAAGCTGCCGTTCCAGCGCGTCGAGATGGCGGCGCACGATGGTGACGGCGCCGAAGAAATCCCAGACGATGCCGTCGCGCACCACGTCCGCCCAGTCGAGGCACACCGCAACCGGCTGCCTGTCGCCGTCGACCACCATCGACACCACATCGCAGGTGCCTAAATCCACGCCCAGCCACAGCGGCGAACCGCTGAGCGCAGGCGTCTGGTTACACAGGACCGCCGCTTTTTGCAGCCGGGGCGTGAGCCAACGTTGTTCGTCGTGTGCCATCGGTCATCCCTTATACAATTCGGAAGGCGTCTACCAGCACGCAGCGGCGCAGGCGGACAAAGGTGCGCGCGCTGGTCACCCCCTCCCCGGTTGGCGTGGTGATGGTCATGGTGGTCCAGCCCTCCCCGCCCAGGCCGAGTCCGGCGATGCACGGCCCGTTTTTGACGAAAATGCTGGTATCAATGGCGTTCGCCATCTGGTTCATGTTGTCGATATTGCGCGAGTGCATCGCCGCCGTATGGTGGCAGCCGCCTTCCAGCTGAACCGCCAGCGCGATGGCTTCGTCGACGTTGGCCACCCGTACCACCGGGAGCACCGGCATCATCAGTTCAGTGACGGCAAACGGATGGCTGGCCGGGGTTTCAACGAACAGCAGACGCGTCTGCGGCGGAACGTTCAGGCCGATGGCTGCGGCAATCTTGCCGGCGTCGCGGCCAACCCAGTCGCGGCTGACGGTGCCTTTGCCGCGCTCGTCGATATTTTTGAGCAGCACCGGCTGAAGCTGCTCGGCCTGAGCGGCGGTGAGCTTCACCGCCTGCTGGCCTTCCATCAGGCGCATCAATTCGTCGGCAACGCTATCGACAACAATCAGCACCTTTTCGTCGGCGCAGATGATGTTGTTATCAAACGAGGCGCCTTTGACGATGGACTGCGCGGCGCGCGCCAGGTCGGCGGTTTCGTCGACCACCACCGGCGGGTTACCGGCCCCGGCGGCGATCAGACGTTTATTGGTATGTTTTCGCGCGGACTCCACCACCGCTTCGCCGCCGGTGACCACCAGCAGACCAATGCCGGGGTACTTAAACAGCCGCTGGGCCGTTTCAATATCCGGGTTCGCCACGGTGACCAGCAGATTGGCCGGGCCGCCCGCGGCAATCACCGCCTGGTTGAGCAGCATAATCGCCCGCTGAGAGACCTTTTTCGCCGCCGGATGCGGGGCGAACACCACGCTGTTGCCCGCGGCAATCAGGCTGATGGCGTTATTAATCACCGTCGCCGCCGGGTTGGTGGATGGGGTGACCGAGGCCACCACGCCCCACGGCGCGTTTTCAATCAGCGTCAGGCCGTTATCGCCGGTCAGCACCTGCGGAGAGAGGCACTCCACGCCCGGCGTACCGCGCGCCTGCGCCACGTTTTTGGCAAATTTATCCTCCACGCGGCCCATGCCGGTTTCGCTCACCGCCAGCTCCGCTAATTCCCTGGCGTATTTTTCGCCCGCCTCGCGAATGGCGTGAATCGCCAGCTGACGCATCGCCACGCTTTTCAGCCCCTGCTGAGCCACTTTTGCTGCCGCGACGGCGTCATCAAGGGAGGCGAAGACGCCCATTTCATGAACGGTGCTGTCCGGCTTGCTGCTGTCCGTCATTTTCAGCAGTACCGCTTTCACCACCTGTTCAATATCCTGTTGATTCATGATGTTCAGTCCTATTTATGGAAAATCACCTGACCGCCGGCCACCGCTTCATCGACGATACCGATGACGCACAAATCGACAGGAGACGCCTCGCTGCGGTGCGCCTGTCGCGCCGAGCTGCCGCTCACCAGCAGTACCCATTCCCCGGCCCCCGCGCCGATGCTATCGGTGGCGACGGCGCACTGCCCGTCAGGCTTCCCTGCGGCATCAATCATCTCCACCATCAGCAGCTTGTCGTGCGCCAGCCCCTGATGGCGGACGGTGCAGACAATGTGTCCCGTGACGACTGCCAGTTTCATACCCGCCTCCCTGGATTACGTGGTGAGTCGTAGGCCTGATAAGCGCAGCGCCATCAGGCAATAGCGCGCGTTAATGCCGGATAGCGGCGCTTGCGCGGCTTATCCGGCCGTGAGTCAAATGTTGCTGTCGCCTTTGAAACTGATGGGGAACACCTCTTCCAGATCGCCATGCGGGCGCGGAATAACGTGCACTGAGACCAGCTCGCCAATGCGCTGCGCCGCCGCGGCACCCGCATCCGTCGCCGCTTTGCACGCCGCCACATCGCCGCGCACCATCGCGGTCACCAGACCGCCGCCAATCTGCTTGACGCCAACCAGCTTCACGCGCGCGGCTTTTACCATCGCGTCAGAGGCCTCAATCAGCGCAACCAGGCCCCGGGTTTCAATCATTCCTAATGCTTCCATTGTGTTTTCCTCTCATGGGGTCCAGAACGGGACCGTTTATACAACCCGTGTTTGCGAGCGGTTTACCCGGCTCGCGTCAGTCTGGCGCGGCACCGCTGCCACTAACGCCAGTTCGATAATTTCCTGCACGCTACAGCCTCGGGAGAGGTCGTGAAGCGGCGCGGCAAGTCCCTGAATCAGCGGCCCGACCGCGCGGTAGCCGCCCAGGCGCTGGGCGATTTTGTAGCCAATGTTGCCCGCCTCCAGCGAGGGAAAAACCATCACGTTGGCCCGGCCCTGTAGCGGACTGGCGGGCGCTTTTTGCGCGGCGACCTCCGGAACGAAGGCGGCGTCAAACTGCAGTTCGCCATCAACCATCAGCTGCGGGGCGCGCTGGCGTACGATCCCGGTGGCCTGCTGTACGTTGGCGACGTTGGGATGACGGGCGCTGCCGTTGCTGGAAAACGACAGCATCGCCACGCGCGGCTCTTCGCCGGTGATGGCCTGCCATGTCTCCGCGCTGGCGATGGCGATATCCGCCAGCTGCGCCGCCGTCGGCTGCGGCACCACGCTGCAGTCGGCGAACCCTAATGCCGGTCCGGCGTACTGCGGAAGCATCAGAAAAATCGACGACAGCGTTTTGCAGCCAGGCTGAAGGCCAATAATGCGTAATCCGGCGCGCAGCACGTTCGCCGTTGAGGAGAGATTACCGGCAATACACACGTCGGCCTGACCGGCGCCGACCATGGCGGCGGCGAACATCAGCGGGTCGTTGAGTTTTTCCTCGGCGTCCGGCGGCGTTTTTTCCCCGGCGCGGTCCAGCCAGCGCCGGGCAAACGCTGCGCGTATTTGCCGGTTGCTGAGCGGGTCGACGATCTGCATACCGTCCATCGGCAGGCGATGGTTGAGGGCGAACTGGCGCAGGGCAAAAGGGCTGGCGATCAAAATCGGCTTTGCCAGCCCCTGCTGCTGGAGATAGTGCGCCGCTTTGAGGACGCGAATATCCAGCGCGTCCGCAAACACCACCCGGGCGGGTGAACGCAAAGCGAGCTGACGGGCGCGTTCAATAATCATTGCTCCCCTCCCAGACGCTGTTGGATTTGGCTGACGGTCAGCGGATGTTTCGCCACGCTTAAAATCATCATCACGTAGACGGTGCTGGAGAGGCGGTTCAGCGCCTGCAGAAGGTCCGGGCGCAATACCTCAAAACTGCGGGTAATAAAGACCTGCGCGGCGACCGTTTCCGTTTCACGAATTTTACAGCGCAGCAGATTGAGCAGCGCGGCATCGCGGCCGTGGCTGGCTTCCGGCACCAGATGATCGTGGTCGAGATAGCGCAGCGGCTGGTGGGAAAGCCGGTGCAGCGCATCCTCGTTCAGCCCGACGATGGACTGCGCCGCCAGCGGTTCATCCAGGGCGTCGGCGCGCATAATGTTGCCGAGGCGCGAGCGGATATCCGCCAGCCACGGCTGCCAGGGCTCCGCCAGTTCGATTTGCAGCCAGACTGCCAGGGCGATAGTGGCGTCGAGGGCGGCGCGAAAGCCCAGCCGCGGGTCGCTTTTGGCGACCATTTTTTCCGCCGTCAGGTGGGTCAGGGTGTCCGGCTTTTTCTTCACCGGCTGGCGGCACAGTTCGCAACAGGCCTGCGGGTGCGTGTCGCTGCTGGTCAAACCGTGTACCGGCTGCGGCTGCTGCGCGTCGTCATCAACGAACAGGCTGCCCTGCTCGTCGATAAACTTGATGCGCAGACGGCGGCTTTCCAGCAGCTCCCGGGCCGATGGCGTCAGGCGGGCGTCGGCGGGCAGATGAATTTCTGCCCCTTCGCTGAGCGTATGATTCGCTCTGAGCCAGGCTTCGGTGATGAAATCTTTCATAGCGATTGCCAGTTCGCAGGCCAGGCGACGTACAGGAAGCGCACCGTCGACGGCGTGCCGAATTCAATGCTGGAGCCTTTCGGGATAAACATCACGTCCCCGGCTTTGGCCACCATGGTTTCGCCTTCATGGCGCACGTGGAGTTCGCCCTCCAGCACCATATCGACCTCGTCATAGTTCAGCGTCCACGGGAAAAAGGCGTTTTCCCACTGCATAAACCCGGCGGCCATGCTGCTGCCGTCCTGCTCGGTAATTAAATCCGTCAGGCCGACCCGGTGCGGCTCCGCGCCGTCGAAGCGGCCGAACTTCACGCTGCCGCCGTCAATAACCTTCACGCCGCCTTTACCGGTAACCGCCTTAAAGCTGGGCTGCATCGCGTCCATCCCCAGCGACTGCTTCTCCTTCATCACTTTTTCCATTAGCTGCGCCACCAGGCTTTCGGTAAACTGCCCTTCCGGCAGCTGCGCGATAATGGTTTCGCGAATGCGCTGGCTTTCGGTTTTATCCTCTGCCGCCGGTGCCGCCGGCTCTGGCGCAGATTCATCGCACTCCCGGATGGCGACGCCCAGCAGCTCCGCGACTTCGCGGGCTTCCGGGGTGATGATGCTGGCGCGCAGCACAACCGATATTTCCGCTTCGCCTCGTGCGTGGGCCGCACGAATATCGTTAGCTGTGATAAGTTTCTTCACCTGCCCCTTCCTCCTTTTGGCTGAGCTCACTCAGGTAATTCACCAGATGCTTTACGCTTTGCGGATCGTGACCGTTGAGTTCGAAAATCGGTTCCTGAAACCCCATCTCGTAGAGCAGTTGCCGCACCGCGGCGACGTCGGCGTCCGGCACGTCCGTTTTGCTAATCGCGGCGATGTGTCGTTTATTCGCGCCAATATCCAGTAGCCCAGCGGGTAAGCGACTTTCGGTATCGTTGGCCGCGTGGACATAAATCAGCGTATCGACATCCTGCAGCGTGGTAATTAATGCGTGGTACCAGCGCGGATGGCTGAAATATTCTCCCGGGGTGTCGATATCGCCTTCTTCATTAAATTCCACGGCCTGCGTTTTTCTCGCGAGGGAATAATTTCCCTGCAGCGCATTAAATAGCGTTGTTTTTCCCGCGCCCACCGTACCGACAAATGCAATACGTTTCATCGCCGCACCTAATTAGCTTTTGGTTAACTCGCAGAGGGTATAATTTAATAATCGACCGAGCCCGCTTACCGTCTGTAGCAGCGCCTCTTCTACCGCGCCGACCGAGCCGTAGATCACCAGCGCGCCGCTAAACCGGTCGAGAAAACCGATATGCACATCGGCGGCCTTCATCGCTAAATCACCGGCGATCATCGCGGTTTCTCCAGGGGTTAAGGTCATAATGCCGATAGCGCCGGATTCGGGAACGCCGATCTTTTTCGCCAGTTCTGCCCCCGGATGCGCGATCAGATGCGCCAGCGTCACCTGCTTACCGGGTACAAATTCCTGAATGATGCGTTCTTTATCCATGGCTCACCGCTCCGCTAAAACTTGCGCTTATCGTGACAAGTTTCCGCGGGAGTAAATAACAAAATTCGGCAAGTTGATTTGAAAGGTGAGATAGATCACTTATAAACAGAAATAAAAAAGCGCGGGAGAATTCCCGCGCCTGAAATAATTAAATGAAAATTACAGTGGCTGAGTTTGCGCTTCGACAACGGCCAGCGCGACCATATTTACGATACGCCGTACCGAAGCAATTGGCGTCAGAATATGCACCGGCTTCGCGACGCCCATCAGCACCGGTCCGACGGTGACGCCTTCGGAGCTGGAGACGCGAAGTAAGTTGTAACTAATACGCGCCGCTTCCATATTCGGCATCACCAGAATATTAGCCGAGCCTTTCAGCGGGCTATCCGGCATCCGCTCATTACGAATGCTTTCCACCAGCGCGGCATCACCGTGCATTTCGCCATCGATCATCAGCTCCGGCGCCTGCGCCTTCACCAGCTCCAGCGCCTGGCGCATTTTGCTGGCGGACGGGCAGTCCGAGGAGCCAAAGTTCGAGTGCGACAGCAGCGCCACCCGCGGTTCAATACCGAAACGACGAACGGTTTCCGCCGCCATCAGGGTGATTTCGGCAATTTGCTCCGGCGACGGATCGTGATTGACATAGGTGTCGGCGATAAAGGTGTTGCCGCTCGGCAGCAGCAGCGCGTTCATCGCCCCGGCCGCATGAACCCCTTCGCGGTAGCCGAACAGCGGCTGTATGACGCTGTAATGCTCGTGATAGTCACCGATGGTGCCGCAGATCATCGCATCGGCTTCGCCGCGCTGCACCATGATCGCGCCGATCACCGTGGTATTGCTGATCACCGCCCGCTGCGCCTGCTCCTGAGTGATCCCGCGGCGCTTCATCAGGCTGTAATATTCGTTCCAGTACTCTTTAAAGCGCGGGTCGGATTCGTTATTCACGATCTCAAAGTCAACCCCGGCTTTAATCTGCAGCCCTAGCTTCTGGATTCGCATCTCAATGACGCCCGGGCGACCGATTAAAATCGGTTTCGCCAGCCCAAGAGAGACCAGTTCCTGGGTCGCGTGCAGGACGCGGGAATCTTCCCCTTCCGCCAGCACTACCCGCTTCGGCTCTTTACGCGCCTGGGAGAAAATCGGCTTCATAAACAGGTTCGTTTTGTAGACGAACTCGCTGAGCTTCTCGATGTAGGCGTCAAAATCGGCGATCGGGCGGGTCGCCACGCCGGAGTCCATCGCCGCTTTCGCCACTGCCGGGGCGATCTTAACGATCAGCCGCGGGTCGAACGGTTTCGGAATGATATATTCCGCGCCGAAGCTCAGGTCCTGATCGCCGTAGGCGGAGGCCACCACTTCGCTCTGTTCGGCGTGCGCCAGCTCTGCAATCGCGTGTACTGCCGCCAGCTTCATCTCTTCGTTAATCGCCGTTGCGCCGACGTCCAGCGCCCCGCGGAAGATGAACGGGAAGCACAGAACGTTGTTTACCTGGTTCGGATAGTCAGAACGTCCGGTACAGATAATGGCGTCGGAGCGTACCTCCTTCGCCAGCGGCGGCAGAATCTCCGGCTCCGGGTTGGCCAGCGCCAGAATCATCGGCGCGCGGGCCATTTTTTTCACCATCTCCGGAGTCAGCACTTTCGGGCCTGAGCAGCCAAGGAAAATGTCCGCCCCGTCAATCACGTCATCCAGCGTGCGTTTGCCGCTGTCTTCTACCGCATAGGCCGCCTTCGTCTCCGCCATATTCGGCTCACGGCCCTTATAGATAACGCCTTTCGAGTCGCAGACCACGATGTTGTGTTTCTGCATTCCCAGCGCCACCAGCAGGTTCATACAGGCGATCGCCGCCGCGCCCGCGCCGGAGACCACCATCCGCACGTCGGAAATGTTTTTCTCCACCACCCGCAGCCCGTTGAGAATCGCCGCGGTACTGATAATCGCCGTCCCGTGCTGATCGTCATGGAAGACCGGAATATTCATGCGCTCGCGCAGCTTTTGCTCGATGTAGAAGCACTCCGGCGCTTTGATATCTTCGAGGTTGATACCGCCGAAGGTCGGCTCCAGCGCCGCAACGACGTTGATAAATTTGTCCGGGTCCAGCTCATCGACTTCAATATCGAACACATCGATGCCGGCGAACTTTTTAAACAGAACGCCTTTGCCTTCCATCACCGGCTTACCGGCCAGCGCGCCGATATTGCCCAGCCCCAGTACGGCCGTGCCGTTGGAGACCACCGCGACGAGGTTGCCGCGCGCGGTATATTTATAGGCTGCCAGCGGGTCCTTCTCGATTTCCAGACAGGGCGCGGCGACGCCCGGCGAGTAGGCCAGGGCCAGATCGCGTTGGGTAGCCAGCGGTTTTGTCGGGGAGACCTGGATTTTTCCGGGGACCGGGAATTCGTGGAAATCAAGGGCGCTTTGTTTTAACTGCTCATCCATTTTATCGTTCCTTTCACGTATCGATCGTAGGGGGTGAAGCGTAATGGCCTACCTGGTGTTCACCCTAAAGGGTCACCTAGTATCTCGCCTGACGGCTTCGTAAACTTTGAACACCGCCAAACTCTCGCCATAACAAAGTTATATTTGTTATCGATTTATAATGTTTATGTAACTTAGTTTCAGAAGCAATGATAGCCCCGTCTGCTATGCTTTTTAGTTATGCAACTCATCATCCTCTCTATCCTAAACCAATAAAAACTCATACAACCTATTGTTTCAGGAGCACATTATGTCCCGTAGAGAACTCGCTAACGCCATCCGCGCCCTGAGTATGGATGCAGTCCAGAAAGCCAACTCCGGCCACCCCGGCGCGCCGATGGGCATGGCCGATATCGCAGAGGTGCTGTGGAACGATTTCCTTAAGCACAATCCTGAAAACCCGCAATGGTACGATCGCGACCGCTTTATTCTCTCCAACGGCCACGCGTCGATGCTGCTCTACAGCCTGCTGCATCTGACGGGCTATGATTTGCCCATCGAAGAGATAAAAAACTTCCGTCAGCTGCATTCCAAAACGCCGGGCCACCCGGAAATCGGCTATACCCCGGGGGTTGAAACCACCACCGGGCCGCTGGGGCAAGGGCTGGCGAACGCGGTGGGGCTGGCTATCGCCGAGCGCACGCTGGCGGCGCAGTTTAATCAGCCAGACCATGAGATCGTCGACCACTTTACCTACGTGTTTATGGGCGATGGTTGTCTGATGGAGGGGATTTCTCACGAAGTCTGCTCTCTGGCGGGTACGCTAGGACTGGGCAAGCTGATCGGCTTCTACGACCACAACGGCATTTCCATTGATGGCGAAACCAAAGGCTGGTTTACCGATGACACGGCAAAACGCTTTGAGGCCTATCACTGGCATGTGGTGCATGAAATTGACGGCCACGATCCCGAAGCCGTGAAGAAAGCGATTCTGGAAGCCCAGAGCGTGAAGGACAAACCCTCGCTAATTATCTGCCGTACGGTGATAGGCTTTGGTTCACCGAATAAAGCCGGCAAAGAAGAGGCTCACGGCGCCGCGCTGGGAGAACAGGAAGTAGCGCTGGCGCGCCAGCAGCTGGGCTGGCATCACCCGGCGTTTGAGATCCCAAAAGAGATTTACCGGGCCTGGGACGCGCGTGAAAAGGGACAAAAAGCGCAGAAAAGCTGGGAGGAGAAGTTTGCCGCCTATCAGCAGGCCCATCCTCAGCTGGCAGCGGAGTTTACGCGGCGTATGAGCGGCGGACTGCCTGAGTCGTGGGATGAAACGACGCGGAAATATATCGCTGAACTGCAGGCCAATCCGGCGAAAATCGCCACTCGTAAGGCTTCGCAAAATGCCCTTGATGCCTACGGCCCACATCTACCGGAACTGTTGGGCGGCTCCGCGGATCTCGCGCCGAGTAACCTGACCATCTGGAAAGGTTCGACTTCGCTGAAAGACGATCCGGCGGGTAACTATATTCACTACGGCGTACGTGAATTCGGGATGACGGCCATCGCCAACGGCATCGCCCACCACGGCGGGTTTGTACCTTATACCGCCACCTTCCTGATGTTCGTCGAATATGCCCGCAACGCGGCGCGTATGGCGGCGCTGATGAAAGCGCGGCAAATAATGGTCTATACCCACGACTCCATCGGTCTCGGCGAAGACGGCCCGACGCACCAGGCGGTAGAACAGCTGGCCAGCCTGCGCCTGACGCCAAACTTCAGCACCTGGCGACCGTGCGATCAGGTCGAGGCCGCGGTGGCGTGGAAACTGGCGGTAGAGCGTCATAGCGGGCCGACGGCGCTGATCCTCTCCCGGCAAAATCTGACCCAGATGGCGCGCACGCCGGAGCAGGTACAGAATATCGCCCGCGGCGGCTATGTACTGAAGGACGCCGGCGGCAAGCCGGACCTGATCCTGATAGCCACCGGTTCAGAGGTCGAGATCACCGTTCTGGCCGCGGAGAAGCTGCTGGCCAAAGGGGTGAACGTGCGCGTAGTCTCCCTGCCATCGACCGACGTGTTTGATGCCCAGGATGAAGCCTATCGGGAGTCCGTGCTGCCATCGGACGTCAGCGCCCGCGTCGCCGTGGAGGCCGGGATCGCCGACTACTGGTATAAATATGTGGGACTAAAAGGAAAAATTGTCGGCATGACCGGCTACGGTGAATCGGCCCCGGCCGATAAGCTCTTCCCTTACTTCGGCTTTACCGTTGAGCATATCGTCAGCGTAGGGGACGAGGTACAGAACGGGTAACCCATAGCGTGGGCCAGGCGTCTGGCCCCTGCCAGTTATCACACTGCGGCTGCTGCGCGTAGCGTACCAGGCTAAAGCGCTGGCCGTCATAGCGCCAGCGCGTTTGCGTCCCGCAGTCGCCGGGCGCGCGCCCTTTATCCAGCGTCACCAGCTCCTGGCGTCGATCGTCGTAGCGGGCGTTCACCAGCTCGACGTCACGCGGCACATCGCCGGGCGGCTGGAAAGGCAGCGTGAGCCGTAGCGGATGAGCAATATACGGTTGCTGACGCGACACCAGCCAGGCCAGCCAAATCGTGTTGTAGGCGCCCGCTTCGCAGCTGGTCATCAGCAAAACCTTATCGTCGGTTAGCGCGGCAACCCGCACCTCGCGGCGAAACGGATCCAGCGAACAGGCGCTGCTGTTCATGCGCTCGTTGCCGTAATCCATTAAATCGTTGAGTTCATCGCGGCTGAGGGGCGATTGCGCGACGTCGATTCTCGCTACCGACCGCAGCGCCGGCGCAGGCGGAACGCTGAGCGGCGGCTCTTCCCCCTTCCCCACCCACGCGGTTTCGCTCCCCACGCGCTTCTGCCGGTTATCGATAAACAGCAGAGCGGCTTTCAGCCCCTGTAGAGAGATACTCTGTAGGCCATTTTCAAGCGTCATCGTCTGCGCGTCCTGCACCTGCTGCAGGAAAGCATCAATGGTGACGCTATCGTCGGTTTTAAGCAGTTTGTCGGCGATCTGCCAATGTTTATCGCCCAGGGACAGGGGTTTACCATCGAGGCGAAGGCGCGGCGCAATGGGCGCCAGCGCCGCGACCGGGTTGCCCACGCCGCCGAGCTCAATACGCAGGCTGGCGCTGGTGGCCGCCCCGGCGCTGCGGGTGAGGGTCATGACCAGGCCGTGATGCAGCCCGACGTTGCGGGCCACGCAGAAGTTCTGATTGTTGCAGGTTACCTGCCAGTCATTGAAGAGCTGTTGCGCCGGCGCCGCCCGCACCAGCGACGTCGGCAGTAAACCGAAAAGCAGAAATAAAATAACCCGATGCAACATGAGCGGCACAACCCCGGAAAAAACGCCATACACAGCGGCTATGTTCACCAGCGGCGAGGTTTTACTCAATCGGATTTATCAGAGATCCCCGTTCATCAGCCCGGAGGTTTGCAAATACTGCAGCAGGATCACCGCTTTGCCATCGCGGATCTCCCCGTTCGCCATCATCTCCAGCGCCCGATGATAAGGGAGCTCCAGCACCTCAATATCTTCATCATCAACGCCGCCGCCATCGTTGGCCCGCTGAGTATCGTCATATTCGGCAATAAAGAAATAGATAAGCTCGGTGACGCCGCCGGGCGACATAAACAGTTCAAACAGTTTGCGCACTTCACCGACTTCGAAGCCGGTCTCTTCAATGGCTTCTTTACGCACGCACTCCTCCGGCTCGTCGCTGTCCAGCAGCCCGGCGCAGGTTTCGATCAGCATCCCGTCTTCGTTGCCGTTTATCCAGGTCGCGATGCGGAACTGGCGAACCAGCACGACGGTCTGCTTATGGCGGTTATACAGCAAGATGGTAGCGCCGTTGCCGCGATCGTAGACTTCGCGTCTATGGCGAACCACGCTGCCGTCGCTGCGCGTCAGTTCATAGGTCATGTTGCGCAGAACGAACCAGTTTTCGGAGAGGATTTTATCTTTGATAACGTTGATATTGAGTGACATACGGGCCCCACAGCGTGAAATAACGATATCATACTACGCTGCGGAACCCGCTTTGTCGTCAGTGAAGCGGAATCGATTTAACGCCGAGGAAATCCATGATCCCCTGCGCCGCGTGGCGGCCTTCCGCCATGGCGGTCACCACCAGATCGGCGCCGCGCACCGCATCGCCGCCGGCAAACACTTTACGATGGGTGGTCTGATAGCGATAGCGGCTTTCCACATTGGCTTTAATCCGCCCGCGGCTGTCGAGCTTAACGCCGACGGATTCCAGCCACGGCATACCGTGCGGATGGAAACCGAAGGCCATGATCACCGCGTCGGCGGGCATGACAAACTCGCTTCCGGGGATCGGCGACGGGCTGCGGCGCCCCTGAGCGTCAGGCGCGCCCAGCCGGGTGCGCAGAAAGCGTACGCCGTTGACGTGCCCCTCTTCGTTCAGCTCCAGGGTCACCGGTTGGACGTTAAATTCAAACTGCGCCCCCTCTTCGCGCGCGTTTTTCACCTCTTTCTTCGAACCGGGCATGTTGGCTTCATCGCGACGATAGGCGCAGGTCACCTGCTTCGCGCCGTGGCGCAGCGCGGTGCGCACGCAGTCCATCGCCGTATCGCCGCCGCCGAGCACCACGACGTTCAGCCCTTCGGTGTTGACGTAAGGCTCTTCCGGCAGCTCCAGCAGCCCCATCACCTGTTTGGTGTTAGCGATCAGGAACGGCAGCGCGTCATATACGCCGGGCGCGTCTTCATTCGGCAGATCCGCTTTCATCGAGCGATAGGTTCCGGCGCCAATAAATACCGCGTCATAGTCATCAAGCAGCGTCGTCAGCGGGATATCTTTGCCTATCTCACAGTTCAGCTCAAAGCGCACGCCCATCTGGGTAAAGATTTCCCGCCGCCGGGCCAGCAGAGATTTATCCAGCTTAAAGGCCGGAATACCAAAGGTCAGCAGGCCGCCGATTTCCGGATGGCGGTCAAAGACCACCGGACTCACGCCATTGCGCACCAGCCGGTCGGCGCAGGCAAGCCCGGCAGGACCGGCGCCGATAATCGCCACCCGCTTGCCGCTTTCAACGACCTGAGAAAGATCCGGCCGCCAGCCGTTGGCCAGCGCCTGGTCGGAGATATAGCGTTCAATATTGCCGATGGTCACCGAACCATGCTCATCGCGCAGCGTGCAGGCCCCTTCGCACAGGCGATCCTGCGGGCAGACGCGGCCGGTAATTTCCGGCAGGCAGTTAGTCTGGTGAGAGAGCTCAACGGCGGCGGAGATATCCCCTTCTTTTACGCGCTCGATCCACTGGGGGATGTGGTTATGCAGCGGGCAGGTCCATTCACAAATGCTGTGCTCGCCGCACTTCAGGCAGCGTTCCGCCTCGCGGTTGGCCTGACCAGCGCTGAATGGCAGATAAATTTCGTCAAAGTTCGCCTTACGGGTCTCGGCGGATAGCTTGTCGGGCTCGCCGCGCGGCGGCGTCGCGGCCATCTGCGCGACTTTTCCGGCGGAACACGCCAATACCGCCGCGCCGGGATGACCCAGACGCGCCGCGCGCTGACGCCGCTGCTTCGCCAGATTCAGCAGCGTGCTGTCCGTCGCCAGCTGCAGCGCCTCGGCCGGACAGTTTTGCACGCAGGCGGGCCCCTCTTCGCGACCATCGCACAAATCGCATTTATGCGCCGTCGCTTTGACTCTGCCCTCCTCTACCGGCGTCAGGACGATCTGCATCACGCCAAACGGGCAGGCAACCATACAGGATTTACAGCCGATACATTTCTCCTGATTCACCAGGACGCTGTCGTTAAACTGGCTGATAGCGCCATTCGGACAACTGCGGGCGCACGGTGCCCCTTCACAATGGTGACAGGTTACGGCGTTACGTTTTTGCTCGCGCTTGATAACCGTAATACGCGGCAGAAAACGCTGCGGGGTCAATACATGCTGCTCATCGTTATGCGCCATGACGCAGGCAACCTCACAAGCCTTGCATCCGATGCACTTATGACTATCGCTTAAAATAAAGTGGTTCATGACATCCTTCAGTCTTCGTGGTGAATAACCCCTCAATTCGCATGACTATCTATTACCCGACAAAACGGTGCCGGAACAATGTGCATTTGCACAGGTTGCCGATTTTTTGGTAATAACCCGAGGTGGATCAATTTTTTTGACTTAAATGAAATTACGTTTTATTTAGCTAAGTAATAATGGTCACGTTTGCGGCGGCGCGCAGAGAAGCAGGCGCTGATAGAGATAGAAGGAGAGTTCTTTACGCTGCCATAAAAGGCACACGATAAATTACACTATCTCCTTATTTTCTCCACGATTGCCTGAGGGCTTGCCGCTAGAGTGTCACAGGCTGTGCAATAACAAAAAAATGTGCAAAATGAGGTCCTAATTCTGATGGCGAATTTTTTTATCGATCGCCCCATTTTTGCGTGGGTTCTGGCAATCCTTTTATGCCTGACCGGTACCCTCGCAATTTTGTCGCTTCCCGTTGAGCAATATCCTGAACTTGCCCCACCCAACGTGCGGATCACAGCAAACTATCCCGGCGCTTCGGCACAGACGCTGGAAAATACCGTCACTCAGGTTATCGAGCAGAATATGACCGGTCTCGACAACCTGATGTATATGTCATCCCAGAGCAGCGGCACCGGACAGGCCACCGTGACGCTGAGCTTTACCGCCGGAACCGACCCGGATGAAGCCGTCCAGCAGGTGCAGAACCAGCTGCAATCGGCGATGCGTAAGCTCCCACAGGCCGTCCAGAACCAGGGCGTAACGGTACGCAAAACCGGGGATACCAATATCCTGACGATCGCCTTCGTCTCCACCGACGGCAGCATGGATAAACAGGATATCGCCGACTACGTCGCCAGTAATATTCAGGACCCGCTCAGCCGGGTGAATGGCGTCGGCGACATTGACGCTTATGGTTCCCAGTATTCGATGCGCATCTGGCTCGATCCGGCCAAGCTCAACAGCTTTCAAATGACGGCAAAAGACGTCACCGATGCCATCTCTTCGCAGAACGCGCAGATCGCCGTCGGCCAGTTGGGCGGCACGCCATCGGTGGACAAACAGGCGCTCAACGCGACGATTAATTCACAATCGCTGTTACAAACGCCGGAACAGTTCCGTGATATTACCCTGCGGGTTAATCAGGACGGTTCGGAGGTCACCCTCGGTGACGTCGCCACCGTCGAGATGGGAGCGGAAAAATACGATTACCTCAGCCGCTACAACCGCCAGGCGGCGTCCGGGCTGGGGGTTAAGCTGGCCTCTGGCGCAAACGAAATGGCGACCGCCGAACGCGTGATCGACCGCCTGAACGAACTCTCCCAGTACTTCCCGCACGGCCTGGAATATAAAGTCGCTTACGAAACTACCTCATTCGTGAAGGCATCGATTACCGACGTGGTGAAAACGCTGCTTGAGGCCATCGCGCTGGTGTTCCTCGTGATGTATCTGTTCCTGCAAAATTTCCGCGCCACGCTGATCCCGACCATCGCCGTTCCGGTAGTGCTGATGGGGACCTTTGCCGTCCTCTACGCCTGCGGCTACAGCATTAACACTTTAACCATGTTCGCGGTGGTGCTGGCGATAGGCCTGCTGGTGGACGATGCCATCGTAGTGGTGGAGAACGTCGAGCGTATCATGAGCGAGGAGGGCCTCTCGCCGCGGGAAGCGACGCGAAAATCCATGGGTCAGATCCAGGGCGCGCTGGTCGGTATCGCCATGGTGCTATCGGCGGTATTTGTGCCGATGGCCTTCTTCGGCGGCACCACCGGCGCGATCTACCGCCAGTTCTCGATTACCATTGTCTCGGCGATGGTGCTGTCGGTTCTGGTGGCGATGATCCTGACGCCAGCGCTGTGCGCCACGCTGTTAAAACCGGTTCACAAAGGCGAAACCCACGGACAGCGGGGCTTCTTCGGCTGGTTTAACCGCACCTTTAACCGTAACGCCAGCCGCTACGAAACCGCGGTCGGCAAAATTCTTCATCGTTCGCTACGCTGGATAATGATCTACGTCCTGCTGCTGGGCGGAATGGTCTTTCTGTTTCTGCATCTGCCTACGTCGTTCCTGCCGCTGGAAGACCGCGGCATGTTTACCACCTCGGTGCAGTTGCCAAGCGGTTCGACCCAGCAGCAAACCCTGAAGGTGGTGCAGCAGGCGGAAGACTACTTCCTGAACAATGAGAAGCAAAATGTTGAATCGGTGTTCGCAACCATCGGTTCCGGCCCCGGCGGCAACGGCCAGAACGTGGCGCGTATGTTCGTACGCCTGAAAGACTGGGACCAACGCGATCCCACCACCGGCTCCTCTTTCGCCATCATCGAACGCGCAACCAAAGCGTTTAACAAAATTAAAGAAGCCCGCGTCTTTGCCAGCAGCCCGCCGGCCATCAGCGGTCTGGGCAGCTCCGCCGGTTTCGATATGGAACTGGAGGATCACGCGGGCAACGGGCACGAAGCGCTGATGGCCGCCCGCGATACCCTGCTGGAGCTGGCCGCTAAAAATAACCAGCTCACCCGCGTGCGCCACAACGGCCTCGACGATAGCCCGCAGCTGCAGGTGGATATCGATCAACGTAAAGCGCAGGCGCTGGGCGTCTCTATTGACGATATCAACGACACGCTGCAGACCGCGTGGGGATCAAGCTACGTCAACGATTTTATGGACCGCGGCCGCGTGAAGAAGGTCTACGTTCAGGCGGCGGCGCCGTATCGCATGCTGCCGGACGATATCAATCTGTGGTACGTACGCAACAGCAGCGGCACGATGGTGCCCTTCTCCGCCTTCGCCACCTCGCGCTGGGAGACCGGTTCACCGCGTCTGGAGCGCTACAACGGCTACTCGGCGGTAGAAATCGTCGGTGAAGCCGCGCCGGGCGTCAGTACCGGTACCGCCATGACGCTTATGGAGGAGCTGGCCCAGCAGCTGCCGAACGGCTTTGGCCTCGAATGGACGGCGATGTCCTATCAGGAACGCCTCTCCGGGGCGCAGGCGCCAGCGCTTTACGCCATCTCGCTACTGGTGGTGTTCTTGTGCCTGGCGGCGCTGTACGAAAGCTGGTCGGTGCCGTTCTCGGTGATGCTGGTGGTGCCGCTGGGGGTTATCGGCGCGCTGCTGGCGACCTGGATGCGCGGTCTGGAAAACGATGTCTATTTCCAGGTGGGCCTGCTGACGGTAATCGGCCTGTCGGCGAAAAACGCCATTCTGATCGTCGAATTTGCCAATGAACTGAATCAGAAAGGCGAAGATCTGCTTACCGCCACGCTCTCCGCCTGCCGCCAGCGTCTGCGGCCAATCCTGATGACCTCGCTGGCGTTTATCTTCGGCGTACTGCCAATGGCCACCAGTACCGGGGCGGGCTCCGGCAGCCAGCATGCCGTCGGCACCGGGGTAATGGGCGGGATGATCTCCGCCACGGTGCTGGCTATCTTCTTCGTGCCGCTGTTCTTCGTGCTGGTGCGCCGCCGCTTCCCGCTCAAGGAGCGGCCGCAATAATCGGGACGCGCCCTGACGATATTTTCGCCGGGGCCAAATAACAGAAAAGGCGACCGGACAGGTCGCCTTTTTCATGTGGTCGCTTCAACTGCATTATTATTCTGCCTGTGAAATCGCCATGCTTTTATTGCGGAAAACTATTTACGAAGCATGCCTTCGATAAAGTCTTTCCAGTTCCCCAGTTCGTGTTCAATCATAATAGCCTCTCTTATTATTATGGGTGATTTTATGCAAATTCATTGATGGTTAAAAGATGGTTTGCGCTATCGCTCTGATGACTATCATTACCCCCCTGCTGAATACCCCTTTCATTCGTAAGTACTATGAGCCTAATTTGAGCAATTTAATGTGACCAACAGCAACATTTAGCAACATTTGCACATCAGCCTATCGTGCCAGGATCGCCCTGCCGCTAGCAGTAGCCGCCGTTCGGCGCGCAAAAAATGTTCAGAGTGTAAACCTGGATATATATCAGGGGGAAAAAATGATATTTATTAAAACAATTCACGTATTATTTATTGAAGGCTTATATATTCGGAAGAATCTTAGCTAATCATTTAATTCAACGGGAAAGGTTTAATCATGCTCACCATGTACGGGATAAAAAACTGCGACACCATAAAAAAGGCCCGCCGCTGGCTGGAAGCCCAGCAGATAGAATATCGTTTTCATGATTATCGTGTCGACGGTCTGGATCGCAGTTTATTAGACACCTTTATCGCTGAACTCGGCTGGGAAGCGCTGCTTAACACCCGAGGGACAACGTGGCGCAAGCTGGACGAAACGGTCCGCGCCGGTATCAATAACGCCGACGCAGCGGCGAAACTGATGCTGGAAATGCCGGCAATCATTAAACGCCCATTGCTCTGCGCGCCCGGTCAGCCTATGCTGCTGGGTTTCAGTGAATCAAGTTATCAGCAGTTTAACGAGGTGTAGTCTATGTCTTGCCCGGTCATTGAGCTGGCTCAGCAGCTTATTCGCCGCCCTTCCCTCAGCCCCGATGATGCGGGATGCCAGGCGTTAATGATTGAACGTCTGCGTGCGATTGGCTTTACCGTTGAACCGATGGATTTCGGCGATACCCAAAACTTCTGGGCCTGGCGCGGGCGCGGGGAAACGCTGGCGTTCGCCGGTCATACCGATGTCGTCCCGTCGGGCGATGCCGATCGCTGGATTAACCCCCCTTTTGAGCCGACTATTCGCGACGGCATGCTGTTTGGCCGCGGCGCGGCCGATATGAAAGGCTCGCTTGCGGCGATGGTGGTTGCCGCCGAGCGCTTTGTCGCCCAGTATCCGGACCATAAAGGCCGTCTGGCCTTTCTGATCACCTCGGATGAAGAGGCCAGCGCCAAAAACGGCACCGTTAAGGTTGTGGAAGCGCTGATGGCGCGCAACGAGCGTCTGGACTACTGCCTGGTCGGTGAACCCTCAAGCACCGAAGTCGTCGGCGATGTGGTGAAAAACGGCCGTCGCGGCTCGCTGACCTGCAACCTGACCATTCACGGCGTGCAGGGGCACGTGGCCTATCCGCACCTCGCCGATAACCCGGTTCACCGCGCCGCGCCGATGCTGGCGGAGCTGGTGACTATCGAGTGGGATAAGGGCAACGAATTTTTTCCGCCGACCAGTATGCAAATCGCCAACGTGCAGTCCGGGACCGGCAGCAACAACGTGATTCCCGGCGATATGTTCGTCCAGTTCAACTTCCGCTTTAGTACCGAGCTGACCGACGAAATGATTAAAGCGCGCGTCGTGGCGCTGCTGGAGAAATACGCGCTGCGCTACAGCGTTGACTGGTGGCTCTCGGGTCAGCCGTTCCTGACCAGCCGCGGTAAGCTGGTTGATGCGGTGGTTAACGCCATTGAGCACTATAATGAAATAAAACCGCAGCTGCTGACTAACGGCGGCACCTCCGATGGGCGTTTTATCGCGCGTATGGGGGCGCAGGTGGTTGAACTGGGGCCAGTGAACGCCACCATTCATAAAATAAACGAGTGTGTGAATGCCGCCGACCTCCAGCTGCTAGCGCGGATGTACCAGCGCATCATGGAACAGCTGGTCGCCTGACGGCATCAATAGAGAAGAGGTAAGCGCATGGATTGGCTAACGAAATACTGGTGGGTTCTGGTGTTGGTATTTTTGGTGGGCGTGATGATTAACGTGATTAAAGATCTGACCCGCGTTGACCACAAAAAATTCCTCAACAATAAGCCGGACCTGCCGCCGCATCGCGACTTCAACGACAAGTGGGACGATGACGACGACTGGCCGAAGAACGACCCGTCGAAGAAGAAGTAAGCAATTTATTTCAGATTGCAGCAAAGACATCGCCCGGTCCACGCAACGCTTCCGCCTGCGGGACCGGTAGCCTGGACAGATGCATAGCATCGCCTCCTGGAATGCGCGGTTCCCCTGCGCGCTTTGTTCCCGGGGGCGGCGCTCGACGCGCCTTGCCCGGGCTACGAGTTCACTGCCGTCTGTAGGTCCAGTAGCCCGGACAGATGCGCAGCATCGCCTCCGGGATTTTTATTTACAGCAGTTCAATAATATCGCTGTCTTTTGGCGTGCTACCGCTGAGCGCTTCGTCGAAATAGTGCTTCGGTACGGTAAAGCGCAGATGATCGAGGGCAAACTGCATACTGCGATCGTCAATCGCGTGCCCCAAATCTTCAACAATATCCAGCGTCACGTCACCGCCGGCCTGCTGCAGCGCCTCCTGCCCCGCCACCGCCCACGCCAGATCGATCACCCGATCTTCGCCGCCGTGGATCAGGTGCACGGTGGTCGCGGTCGTCGCCGTCTCCGGCAGCGTCGCATAGCGGCCGTTAAAGGCGATCACCCGTGATGCCAAACCCGGCTCGGCTTTAATGCTCTCCAGCGACATAATCGCCCCCTGCGAGAAGCCGATCAGCGCCGTCGCCTGCGGGCTGACGCCGCTCTTCTGTTGCCAGTAGCGAACCGTTTCAATGAAGGTCGGCATGATCGCATCCACGCGCTGCTGGCGGTTTTCTTCGCTGACGCCCTGCACGGAGAACCACTGGCGCCCCGGAGGCGGGCCGCACGGCTCCGCGCCGCCGATGCTGACGATCAGCGCTTCGGGAAAGAGCGGCGCAAACCAGCTGCCGATTTGCCCCATTGCCACCGGGTTATCGCCGACGCCATGAAACAGCAGCAGCAGTTGCTGTGCAGGTGTCGCGGGACTTTGAACAATAAAATGATCGTGTTTCATGGCTGTCTCCTTAATGTCTGCAAGGAAGTTTACGCCGCAGGCGAAATATGACCATGCCATTTAGCTGAAGGAGTTAGTTAAAAAAATTGCAGCATTTGAACCTGCTGGCGCAGGTCGTTGGCACGATCCGCATTCACGCCTGATAGCGCCTGCGCCGCTTCTTCGCGCAGCCTGACCAGAAGCGCTTTCCGTCCGGATAAACCTAGCGTTCGGCAAACCGCGGTCTCATCCTGCTGCTGCAGGCGGGCCCGCAGCGCCGGAAGCGGCAGATCCACCCGTATAAGCAGGCGATTGAGGCTACCCGCCGAGGTCAGCAGCGGACGATGGGCAAAAGCAAAACCCGCCACTTCCAGCCAGTCCTCTTCACTAAGAATAGTCGCTTTCCGCTCCGGCAACGGCGAAGGCTCATCTCGCCAGTCGCGCAGCCAGAACTCATCGCGCAGCAGACGCGCGGACTCTTCGCTTGCCAGCCGCTGGCCCGCTTCGCTGAGAGGATAGAGCGCCATCGCGGTATAACAGCCGCTGCTGGCTTCCCGATGGGTGCCCAGCCGCACCAGCGTAAAACCGCAGCGTTGCCAGAAGCGCCACAGCTCAGGCGTGTAGCCGAAACTCACCGACAGATAATCCCGCTCCGCAGCCTGCGACGCCGCCTGGGCCACCAGCCGCTGCCCCAGCCCTTCGCGCTGGCGAGCCGGATGCACGGCAATACGGCTGATACGCAGCCCTGTCAGCGTGGCCGCTAGCGGGCTGCCGCCGTGCGCCGCCAGCGACTGCGCCACCAGATTACCGCGCGGACGGCGGTAGCCGGCCCACACCGCCTGGCTAAGGGATGCCTCAAGACCGCCCTCCTCCACCAGCCACAGCGCCCCGGCGATGCGGTTGCCGCTGCGGGCGCAGGTAAAATGCTGCCCCGGCGCATCCATCATGCGCCGCAGGTCCAGCGGCGACGTGCGATAGTGGGCGCCGGAGAGCAGCTGATACATCGCTTCCGGTAACGCAGGCTGTCGCCGCCAGCTCTGCTGGCTGACGCTTTCCAGCGCGATATCGCCGCCAGGCGCGTGCTGAAAGGTCTCGTCGTTGAACAGCAGCAGCCGCGCAATCGCCGCCTCCAGCGGACAGCCGCTCGCCCAACGGATGGGCGCCGTCAGGCTAAACTGCCGCAGATGCGCAAAGCTGGCGCAAAACTTAAGCAAAAAGCCGCGTCCGGTCCCTTCGTACCCCTGCACGGTGGTGGTCAATAGCGTCCTCGGGAAGCGGGAGACAAGCTGGCGCAGCAGCGGCCCGGGGATAGCGGCGGCCTCGTCAACAATCAGCCATCCGGCGGTGCAGTCGGAAGCCAGCAATGCGTCGGGGGCCATAAAGCGGAAAGCCTCACCGGCGAAAGCCGCCATGACCTCCGTCGCCGCGCGCGCCGGTGCCGTGACGATGGCATCGCCTGCCAGCTGGCGAATAAGCATTCCCGCGAGAGCGGACTTTCCTCGTCCGCGTTCGGCGGTCAGCGCCGCAATACCGGGAGGGAAACCGGTCAGTTCGGCAAGCACGGCGGCCTGCTCCGCCTGCGGATGACCATCGGCGGGACGCCATCGCGGACGCGCGGCAAACGCCGGCACCACGCACTCCTCGCCCTGCCGCCAGAGAATGGACGCGTTATCCGCACTACTCTGTTGGCAAAAACGATAAACAAAATTCGGCGTGGAGATGGGGTCGGGAGCGTCGCTCCAGCGCAGAGAATCCGCATCAGGACGAGCCGGCCATTGCGAGAAGTCGGGCGTGAGTAATACCAGCCAGCTCCCGGCGCGCAGCGTACCGGCTAACGCAGCAAACGCCGCGACGTCAAAACCCTCGCGGGCATCGAAAAAGGCGTGCTGAAATTCGCGGCCCAGTAGCGATTTCAGGGCAGCAGGCGAGGCGTATGGTTCAGGCATCGGCCGCGGACCGACCCACAGTCCGTCTGCGGCCAGCTCCGTACGTACTGTTTGCGCCTGACGCAGGGTCCAGGCATCGTCGCCGCTGAGAACCAGCAGACGACGAATACCTTCGCGCGCCATCTGCGCCGTCAGGTGACGCAGTTCATCCATGGCCGGAGAGCATTACAGCACGTTGCCGAAGGTGTTGCACTGCGCCGGGTCGCCGCTATCAAAGCCGCGTTTAAACCAGGTATAGCGCTGCTGCGACGTCCCGTGGGTAAAGCTGTCCGGCACCACGCGCCCCTGGCTCTGCTGCTGCAGGCGATCGTCGCCAATCGCCTCTGCGGCGTTCAGCGCCTCCTGCAGATCGCCGGTCTCCATATAGTCCTGCTTCTGCATATTGTAGCCCCAGACGCCCGCGAAGCAGTCCGCCTGTAGCTCCATTTTCACCGACAGGCGATTCGCTTCCGCCTGCGAAGCGTTTTGCTGCAGCTGGCGCACTTTCGATTCAATACCCAGCAGCTTTTGAACGTGATGGCCAACCTCGTGGGCGATAACGTAGCCCTGCGCGAAGTCGCCGCCGGCGCCGAGCTTGCTTTGCATCTCATCGTAGAATGACAGGTCGATATACACCGTGCTGTCCGCAGGGCAGTAAAAAGGCCCCATCACCGATTGGCCGGTGCCGCAGGCGGTCCGCGTCGCGCCGCGATACATCACCAGCTTCGGCTGCGCGTACTGGCGGCCCATATCTTTAAAAATCGCGCCCCAGGTATCTTCCGTGTCCGCCAGAATCACCTTCGTGAATTTCGCGGCCTCTTCATCCTGCGGGCTGATGGAGCGTTGAGTGGTGGTTTGCTGTTGTGTTACCGGTTCGCCGGTCAGCATGCCGGTTAAATCTACGCCGTAATAGCCCGCCACCAGGACAATAATCAGCAGCACGATGCCGCCTTTGCCGCTGGGGAGACGAAAACCGCCTCCGCCGCCCATCGGTGAACCTGATTGACCACGACGATCTTCCACATTGTCGCTTTCGCGACGTCCTTGCCAGCGCATAAGCACCTCAATTCATCATATTAACCAATGAATAAGATCGTAGGCGGTTCAGCGAAGGATTACCACAGGAAACAGCAAGAAGAGCGCCAGAAGAAGAAAACTTCTTCTGGCGTCGGGGGATTAGTCGAGCTTCACGCCCAGGCGATGGGCGACTTCTTCGTAGGCTTCAATCAGGCCGCCGAGGCTCTGGCGGAAGCGGTCTTTGTCCATTTTATCCATGGTTTTTTTATCCCACAGACGACTGCCGTCCGGAGAGAATTCGTCTCCCAGCACCACTTCGCCTTTGAACAGACCAAACTCCAGCTTGAAGTCCACAAGGATCAGGCCCGCGTCGTCAAACAGCTTTTTCAGCACATCGTTAGCTTTGAAGGTCAGCTCCTGCATCCGCGCCAGGTTCTCTTTGCTCACCCAGCCAAAGGTTTCGCAATAGGATTCGTTGACCATCGGATCGTGCATGGCGTCGTTCTTCAGGAACAGATCGAACAGCGGCGGATTCAGCTCAATGCCTTCTTCAATCCCTAAGCGTTTCACCAGCGACCCGGCGGCGCGGTTGCGCACCACGCACTCCACCGGCACCATATCCAGCTTTTTAACCAGACACTCGGTATCGGACAACAGCGCTTCCATCTGGGTCGGGATACCCGCTTCCGCCAGCTTGCTCATAATGAAATGGTTAAACTTGTTGTTCACCATGCCTTTACGATCGAACTGCTCAATGCGAGCGCCGTCCCCTGCTGACGTATCGTTACGGAATTCGAGTATCAACAGATCCGGGTTTTCGGTGCTGTATACCGTCTTCGCTTTACCACGATACAACTCAGCTTGCTTTTGCATCTTTGTCACTCCAGTGATGATTAACGATAAAAATTTGTGCTTTTCTGCCGACGCACACGTTTGCGTCACTATACATTAAAAAGGGCCGGATTGCTCCAGCCCTGTTAATTACTTACTTAATGCGGCCTGGAATACGGCGACCAGGGCATCATTTTGCGACTGCGTCAGAGTATGACCTTTCGGGTCGATGAACTGCAGACTGCTGCGGTTATCGAGGTCCCCGACCTGCAGTTTATAATCGCCGGACACCAGCTGCGGGTCGCGAGCGCCCAGATCGGTCCAGCCGCTGTCGGAAAGGGGTTTATAGGTCACGGACAAGTTACCCTGAGAGCGAGAACTATCAGTTACCTTCATACCCACTTTTTCCAGCGCGCCCGGCAGGCGTTGCCATACCAGATTAAACGGTGCGCGAACGATCAGCATCGGCAGGCCGGTATCATCAGCCCCGCTCTGCACGTCGAAGGTTGCCCCGGCATTTTTCTGCGCGGCGTTCTGCGCGCTGGTGGCGTTCAGATCCAGACCTTCGGAAATGACGTTCAGCATGGCGGTACTGTAGCGCTGCAGCGAAGCCGGATCGGCAACAGGTTTACCCGCCTGCTCCAGATTCACCAGCTTCACGATCACCGCCTGCTGATAGCCCTGCTGCTTAACTGAGATTTGATAGCGACCACGGTACTGCTGGTCTTCATCGAGGCGATTCCATTCGACCCAGTCGGTATTCAGCGTCTGGCTGGCATCGTCGCGTTTAGCGATAGTGTAGTTTTTCGACTGCACGATGCTTGCCACCTGCGCCCACAGCGAACCGCTGCGACCGTTTTCCACCATCAGCGTCGCGGTATCGCCGTTAAACTGCGTACGCGCGCCGCTGACCAGCGCCAGAGGCTGGGCCGGCGGACGGATGTCCAGGGCTTTGCCTGTGTTACCGGTGCTGGTTGCAACCGGAATATTATAATCACCCACCTGAACCGGCAGGATCATCCCTGCTGGCGCGTGAAGTTCACTAAGCGGCGTTGCCTGCAAATAGGCCTCGTCGCCGCTCACCTGACGCTTATAGCGCGAGTCAGAACTACAGGCCGCGAGGAGTAGAACCAGCGAAACACCCGCAACCTTCGCCAGGCGCGACTTCTGTACTGAGTAAGCCATCAAATCTCCCTAAACTTTACAGCAAACCGGCATGCTTCAGCGCTGCGGTAACGACCTTAGTACCGTTTTCGGTAATCGGGGTCATCGGCAGGCGTAACGTATCGGTCGCCACAAGACCCAACGCCTTACAGGCCCATTTGACCGGGATAGGGTTGGGTTCGACAAATAATTTGGTATGCAATGGCATCAGACGCTGGTTAATCGCACGAGCTTCGGCAAATTGACCTGCTAGCGCCAGTCGGCACATCTCGGCCATTTCGCGCGCCGCAACGTTTGTCGTTACGGAAATCACGCCGTGACCGCCAAGCTGCATAAAGTCCATTCCGGTCGCGTCATCGCCGCTCAGCAGAATAAAGTCATCTGAAACCAGCTCTTTGATCTGATGAACGCGGCTTAAGTTCCCCGTCGCTTCCTTAATACCGATAATATTTTTAATTTCCGCCAGACGGCCAACGGTTTCAGGCAGCATATCGCAACCGGTACGGGACGGCACATTATACAGGATTTGCGGCAGGTCAGTATGCTCTGCGATAGCTTTAAAGTGTTGGAACAGCCCTTCCTGGGTCGGACGGTTGTAATACGGCGTGACCGTCAGGCAGCCAACCACGCCGCTATCGTTAAATCGTTTGGTCAGGCTAATCGCCTCTGCGGTTGCATTTGCACCGGTGCCGGCAATAACCGGAATACGCCCGTCGGCCAGTTCCAGCGTCTGCATGACCACGTCACCATGCTCTTCATGGCTCAATGTTGCGGACTCTCCGGTAGTTCCTACCGAAACAATCGCCGAGGTGCCGCTGGCGACATGATAATCAATCAGTTTTTTCAGGCTTGACCGGCAGACGTTGCCGTTTTCATCCATCGGCGTGACAAGCGCTACAATACTTCCCGTAAACATGGGCCATCCTCAGAGCATAAGTGGGACAAGATTCTCAATGTTACGTTTGGAGTCGCAATAAAAGCAAGAGACCCGATGCCATCAGGGATGTTGTATGCCGGTTTTTTTTATGCTTTCCTAACGTTACCTCACCTTTTTAAAGGAAGAACAGGTTTGACAGCCTCATTACAACACTATCTGGTTATTACCGCGTTGGGTGCTGACCGCCCAGGCATCGTGAATACGATCACTCGTCACGTCAGCAGCTGCGGCTGTAATATCGAAGACAGTCGGCTGGCCATGCTTGGCGATGAGTTTACGTTTATCATGCTGCTTTCCGGCTCGTGGAATGCAATTAACCTGATTGAGTCAACTCTGCCGCTGAAAGGCGCCGAGCTGGATCTGCTTATCGTGATGAAGCGTACAACCGCGAGGCCGCCTCAGGCGATGCAGAACACCGTCTGGGTTCAGGTTGAGGTGCCGGATTCGCCGCATATCATTGAGCGATTTACGGCGCTGTGCGATACGTGGAAAATGAACATTGCCGAGCTGGTTTCCCGCACTCAGCCCGGTGCAAACGACGAGTCAGCACAGCTTTTTATCCAGATCACCGCCCACAGCCCGACTACGCAAAATGCATCAAATATCGAACAAGCGTTCAAAGCCCTATGTACAGAACTGAATGCACAAGGCAGTATTAACATTGTTAATTATTCACAGCATGATGAACAGGATGGAGTTTGAGTGATGAACCCACTGAAAGCCGGTGATATTGCACCGAAATTTAGCTTACCGGACCAGGACGGCGAGGAAGTAAATTTGACCGACTTCCAGGGACAGCGTGTTCTGGTTTATTTTTATCCGAAAGCCATGACCCCGGGCTGCACCGTACAGGCGTGCGGTTTACGCGATAATATGGACGACCTGAAAAAAGCAGGCGTTGAAGTACTGGGTATCAGTACGGATAAACCAGAAAAACTCTCCCGTTTCGCCGAAAAAGAGCTGCTGAACTTCACTCTCCTGTCTGATGAAGATCATCAGGTATGCGAGCAGTTTGGTATCTGGGGTGAAAAAACCTTTATGGGGAAAACCTACGACGGTATCCATCGTATTAGCTTCCTCATCGACGCCAACGGCAAAATCGAACATGTGTTTGATGATTTCAAAACCAGCAATCACCACGACGTGGTGCTGAACTGGCTGAAAGAAAACGCCTGACGCTAAGACAAACGCAAGACGCCGGGTCGTTCTCAACCACCCGGCGTCTTTTTTTAGGGCATTCCTTGCGGCTTCGCGCTAATGCTCGTCTTCCACGATCAGGCCATCCGGCCAGGCGTGCACCACCGCTTTGATGAGCGTCGCCAGCGGAATCGCGAAGAATACGCCCCAGAATCCCCACAGACCACCGAAAATCACCACCGACAGAATAATCACCAGCGGATGCAGGTTAACGGCTTCCGAGAACAGTACCGGCACCAGCAGGTTGCCATCCAGCGCCTGAATAATCAGGTACACCGCAAACAGGCTCCAGAACTCGGTTCCTGCGCCAAACTGGAACAGCGCCACGCCCACCACCGGAATGGTGACCACAAACGCGCCGATATAGGGGATTAATACCGAGAACCCCACCAGCACCGCCAGCAGCAGCGAATAGTTGAGGCCAAATAGGATAAAGCCAATCCACGTCGCCACGCCGACGACGATCATCTCCAGCACCTTGCCGCGGATATAGTTGGTAATTTGCTGGTTCATCTCTTTCCACACCTGCCCGGCCAGCCCGCGGTTGCGCGGCAGCACCCGGCGTACGGCGTTAAGCATCTGCTCTTTATCCTTCAGCAGAAAGAAAACCATCAGCGGCACCAGCACCAGATAGACCGCCAGGGTCAGCAGCCCGACCAGCGAGGCCAGCGAATACTTCACTACCGAATCGCCTACGGTTAACATGCGGCTGCGCATATTCTCCGCCATCGCGTCGATAATGCCGGCATCCATTAAGGCCGGATAACGGCGCGGCACCGTCGCGGCGAAATCGGAAAGTTTATTCAGCATCCCCGGCATATCGCGGATCAGATAAATGCCCTGCTGCCAGGCAACCGGCATCACCACAAACGCCATCAACAGCAGGATGCCAACGAACAAAATCAGAACGACCGAGGTGGCCCAGGTACGTGAAAAACCGATACGCTCCAGCCTGACGGTGGGCCACTCCAGCAAATAGGCCAGAACAATAGATACCAGTAGAGGTGCCAGCAGGCCGCTGAAGAAAAACATAATGCCGAACCCAGCCAGCAAAATGACCAGCAGCGCTATCGCCTCCGGATCGCTGAACCGACGACGGTACCACTGCATTAACATCTGAAGCATAAAACCCTTCCCTGAAGAGCGGAGCTGTAACAATCTCGGGAATTGTATCGAAATGTCACAAAAAAGACTTCGCTTTTTATGGGTAAAACCACAAACATTAATGACCGGGTGAATATCATATTTGCAACGCCGCGAACGACGGCTAAACTCGCTGAACCTGCTTGCGGTCAGGGAACATTACGCCGCACAATCGGTCAAACTGGCACACCTACATTACAGGACAGAGGTTATGTTCAGGCAGTTGAAGAAAACGCTGGTGGCGACCGTCATAGCGTCGCTGACGCTGGGTTCAATATTACCTGCTTTTGCCGATACCGCAGACACTCTGCCGGACATGGGCACCTCCGCAGGAAGCACGCTCTCCATTGGCCAGGAAATGCAGATGGGAGATTATTACGTGCGCCAGCTGCGCGGCAGCGCGCCGTTAATTAACGATCCGCTGCTGGTGCAATATATCAACGGTTTAGGCATGCGCCTGGTGGCGCACGCCAATTCGGTGCGCACTCCGTTCCACTTTTATCTGATTAATAACGATCAAATAAACGCCTTTGCTTTCTTCGGCGGTAACGTCGTACTGCACTCGGCGCTGTTCCGCTACTCGGATAATGAAAGCGAGCTGGCGTCGGTCATGGCGCACGAAATTTCTCACGTCACCCAGCGCCACCTTGCCCGCGCGATGGAAGACCAAAAGCGCAACGCTCCGCTGACCTGGGTTGGCGCGCTGGGGTCGATTCTGCTGGCGATGGCCAGCCCGCAGGCCGGCATGGCCGCGCTGACCGGCACCCTGGCGGGCAGCCAGCAGGGGCTGATCAGCTTTACCCGCCAAAACGAGGAAGAGGCCGACCGCATTGGTATTCAGGTCCTTCAACGTTCAGGTTTCGATCCGCAGGCGATGCCGGCGTTTATGGGCAAGCTGCTTGACGAGTCGCGTTACTCGACCCGGCCGCCGGAAATGCTGCTGACCCACCCCTTACCGGAAAGCCGTCTCGCCGACGCCCGCAACCGTGCGAACCAGATGCGCCCGGTGGTCGTGCAATCCTCGCCTGACTTCTACCTGGCGAAAGCCAGAACGCTCGGAATGTACACCTCCGGCGACAATAAGCTGGGCAACGACCTGCTGAGCAACTGGGAAAAAGGCAATATTCGCGAACAGCACGCCGCCCAGTACGGCCGCGCGCTGCTGGCGATGGGCAGCAACAATTACGATCTGGCGCGCAAAACGCTACAGCCGCTGCTGAGCGCCGAACCGCAAAATGCCTGGTACCTTGACCTGGCGACCGATATCGATCTCGGACAAAAGCGAGCCACAGACGCGATTAACCGCCTGAAGGGCGCCCGGGAACTGCGTACTAACCCGGTACTACAGCTCAACCTCGCCAACGCCCTGCTGGAAGGCGGGCAGCCGGGGGAAGCGGCGACGATCCTTAACCGCTATACCTTTAACAATAAAGATGACGTCAATGGTTGGGATTTGCTGGCGCAAGCGGAAGCTAAGCTGGGAAATCGCGATCAGGAGCTGGCAGCGCGCGCGGAGGGCATGGCGCTGGTAGGCCGACTCGATCAGGCCATTACCCTGCTCAGCAGCGCCAGCTCACAGGTGAAATTAGGCAGCCTGCAGCAGGCCCGCTACGATGCGCGTATCGATCAGCTGCGTCAGCTGCAGGAACGCTTCAAACCGTACCAGAAAATGTAAGGAGATCTCATGTCCGATACGGTCAAAATCTATCACAATCCGCGCTGCTCCAAGAGTCGCGACACCCTGAGCCTGCTGAAGGCTAACGGCATCGACCCTGAAGTGGTGCTCTATCTGGAGACGCCGCCGGATGCCGCCACGCTGCGCCAGCTGCTGAAGATGCTGGGAATGGCCAGCGCGCGCGACTTAATGCGCCAGAAAGAAGATCTCTATAAATCCCTCGATCTCGCTAATCCGCAGCTCAGCGAAGAGGCGCTGATCCAGGCAATGATCGATAATCCAAAGCTGATTGAGCGGCCTATCGTCGTCAGCCACGGCGAGGCCCGTATCGGTCGTCCGCCGGAGCAGGTACTGGAGATCGTCAACTAAACAGGAGGAGCCTCAAGCCGCAGCTCTGCTAAAGCTTGAGGATCTCTTTTACAAAAGGAATGGTCAGCTTGCGCTGGGCGGTAATCGAAGCGCGATCGAGCTGATCGAGGGTCATAAATAGCGAACGCATTTCGCGATCCAGGCGCTTGAGCAGGAAGCGGCAGACGTCTTCCGGCATTTCGAAACCGCGCAGCCTGGCGCGCAGCTGAAGCGCCTGGAGCTTATCTTCATCCGACAGCGGCTGCAGCTTGTAGATTTGCCCCCAGTCGAGACGCGAGGCCAGATCCGGCAACCCGAGATTAAGCTGGCGCGGCGGTCGATCGCCGGTGATCAGCAGCCGGGTTTTACCAGACTCGAGGATGCGGTTGTAGAGGTCGAAAATCGCCATTTCCCACAGTTCATCGCCCGCCACGCATTCAATATTATCGATGCAAACCAGCGACAGCTGTTCCATTCCATCCAGCACTTCAGGAACGAACCACGTCCGTTTATCCAGCGGAACGTAGCCCACCGCATCGCCGCGCTGGGAGAGTTCCGCGCAGGCCGCGTGCAGAAGATGGCTGCGCCCCGCCCCTTCCCGTGACCAGATATAGATGTATCCGCTATGATCCTGCCGCAGCACGTTCTGAAGGGCGGCAAGAAGAGAAGGGTTATCACCCGGCCAGAAACTCGCGAAAGTTTCATCATCGGGAAGATACAGTGGCAAAGAGAGCTGTGCCGGTGCGTTCAGATGGACCTCAACATAGGCTTGCAGAAAAACGCGGAGAGTTTAGCACAGAAATAGGCAAGGAGAGAACCGGGCGGGATCGCCGCCCGGTATAGGGATCAATGTTTTGCTTCTTCGCTATCCACAGCGTCGAGGACCACCTCTTCCGGACGCAGCACGCTTATCAGCTTGAAGATCAGGCTCAGGCCGATGCCGACAATGGTCGCCAGCGCCATGCCTTTCAGCTCAGCGGCGCCGATATGCACTTTCGCGCCGCTGACGCCGATGATCAGGATAACGGAGGTCAGAATCAGGTTCTGCGCCTTGTTGTAATCGACTTTAGATTCGATCAGCACGCGAATCCCGGATGCGCCGATGACCCCGTACAGCAGCAGCGAAACGCCGCCCATTACCGGCAGCGGGATAATCTGGATCGCCGCCGCCAGCTTGCCGACGCAGGAGAGCAGAATCGCGATGATCGCCGCGCCGCCGATAACCCAGGTGCTGTAGACGCGGGTGATCGCCATCACGCCAATGTTCTCACCGTAGGTGGTGTTTGGCGTTGAGCCAAAGAAGCCGGAAATCACCGTAGACAGGCCGTTGGCAAACATTGAACGATGCAGGCCCGGATCGCGGATCAGATCTTTTTTGACGATATTGGCCGTCACCACCAGATGTCCAACGTGTTCGGCGATCACCACCAGCGCGGCGGGCAGAATGGTGAAAATCGCAAACCATTCAAAGCGCGGGGTGTAGAAGGTCGGCAGCGCGAACCAGTGGGCCTCGGCGATGGGCGTGGTATCGACGACGCCCATCACGAAGGAGAGCGCGTAGCCGACCAGCACGCCGATTAAAATCGGGATAATCGCCAGGAAACCGCGGAACAGCACCGAACCGAAAACCGTCACCGCCAGCGTCACCATCGAAATAATGATGGTTTTGCTGTCCGGCGATTGCCCGTCAGCGGGCAGCAAACCGGCCATGTTCGCCGCGACGCCCGCCAGCTCCAGGCCGATAACCGCGACAATCGCCCCCATCGCCGCCGGCGGGAACATCACGTCCAGCCAGCCGGTTCCAGCTTTTTTGACGATAAAGGAGACGATGCAAAACAGCACGCCGCACATGATGAATCCGCCGAGAGCGACTTCGTAACCTAGCGGCAGCAAAAGCAGCACCGGAGAGATAAACGCAAAGCTCGATCCCAGATAAGCCGGAATTTTGCCTTTGCAGATGAAAAGATATAACAGCGTTCCGATGCCGTTAAACAGCAGTACCGTAG
This sequence comes from Klebsiella sp. MBT K-1, assembly GCF_002556465.1. Lineage (NCBI taxonomy): Bacteria > Pseudomonadati > Pseudomonadota > Gammaproteobacteria > Enterobacterales > Enterobacteriaceae > Klebsiella > Klebsiella sp. MBT K-1. Next base: position 69,575 of record NZ_PDEL01000015.1, read on the forward strand.
CCGGGTTGATATGGAACAGAACGGGCACCAGTACCGTTGCGCCAAACATGGCGAACAGATGTTGCAAACTAAGCGGGATTGTCTGTAAAAGCGGCGGTCTTTCACTCACCCCGATAGCACGGCGCGTCATGGCATTTTCCTCTGAGAGTCGTTTGTTGATTGCTGTTGGTGTGTTTTATTCAAAAAAAAGCCGACTCTCAAAGTCGGCTTTTTCTACTTCATCAATTATTTCGTACCAAAAATCTTATCGCCGGCGTCGCCGAGCCCCGGAATAATGTATCCGTGCTCGTTCAGGCCCTGGTCAATGGACGCGGTGTACAGCTCAACGTCCGGATGCGCTTTTTCCAGCGCGGCGATGCCTTCCGGGGCCGCCACCAGAACCAGCACCTTAATGCTGCTGCAGCCCGCTTTTTTCAGCAGATCGATGGTGGCGATCATTGAACCGCCGGTTGCCAGCATCGGGTCAACCACCAGCGCCATGCGTTCGTCGATATTAGATACCAGCTTCTGGAAGTAAGGAACCGGCTCAAGGGTCTCTTCGTTACGGTAGATGCCCACCACGCTGATGCGCGCGCTGGGTACGTGCTCAAGCACGCCTTCCATCATCCCCAGACCCGCGCGCAGAATCGGCACAACGGTAATTTTCTTGCCTTTGATCTGCTCAATTTCTACCGGGCCGTTCCAGCCTTCGATGGTGACTTTTTCAGTCGCCAGATCGGAAGTTGCTTCATAAGTCAGTAAGCTGCCAACTTCTGAGGCGAGTTCACGGAAGCGTTTGGTGCTGATGTCGTGCTCACGCATCAGGCCCAGCTTGTGTTTGACGAGTGGGTGTTTCACTTCCACGATCTTCATTCTCTTTCTCCTCTGAGGGGCAGCCACAAAAAAAATCGCCGGATTATACCGCCTTTTACCTTTTACGCCATAGCCGATATGTTTGACCGGGATCAACCAAAATGCTTTACGCTGCCTGAGCCAGTATAAGACAAAATAAAAAAACCCCGCGAAGGCGGGGCTGGATGGGGCTTTACGGCAGTTTTATAGCTTGTCGCCGTTGCTGCCGATAACCTGCTGATACCAGGCAAAAGATTTCTTGCGGCTACGCGCCAGCGTGCCGTTGCCCTCATTGTCCTTATCAACATAGATAAAGCCGTAGCGTTTTTTCATCTCACCGGTTCCCGCGGAGACCAGGTCGATACAGCCCCATGGGGTGTAGCCCATCAGGTCCACGCCATCCTCAACGACCGCTTTTTTCATCTCGGCGATATGGGCAGAGAGATAGTCGATTCGATACTGGTCATCCACCGAACCGTCCGCTTCGCGAACATCAATGGCGCCGAAGCCGTTCTCGACGATAAACAGCGGCAGCTGATAGTGATCCCAGAACCAGTTCAGGGAGTAGCGCAGCCCGACCGGATCAATCTGCCAGCCCCAATCTGACTTCTGCACGTACGGGTTAGAGACCAGGCTCTTGCTTTCATCATAATCCAGCTGCGGGTTGTCATCCGTTGCTTTCGTGGCGAACGACATATAGTAGCTAAAGCCGATATAGTCGACGCAGCCCTGGGTCAGCGCCACGCGGTCTTCTTCGGTGATATCCAGCGCAAATCCGCGGCGCTCGAAGTAGTTCAGCAGATGCTGCGGGTAGCGGCCGCGGACGTGAACATCGGTAAACCAGTAGCGGCGGTGCATGGCGTTCATCGCCATCATCATGTCGTTGGGCGCGCAGCTCAGTGGGTAAATCGGGCACATGGCGATCATGCAGCCAACCCACAATGACGGGTTAATTTCGCGAGCGGCTTTAACCGCCAGCGCGCTGGCGACCAGTTCATAGTGCGCCGCCTGATACATAACCGGCTCGCGGTCCTCTCCCGGCAGATATTTCAGTCCGGAGTTGGTAAACGGCGCAAAATCCTCGTGGAAGTTGGCCTGGTTATTGATCTCATTGAAGGTCATCCAGTACTTCACTTTATGCTGGTAGCGGGTAAACACCACCTGGGCAAAGCGGACGAAGAAATCAATCAGTTTACGGTTACGCCAGCCGCCGTACTCCGTCACCAGATGGTACGGCATTTCGAAGTGGGAGAGCGTAATCACCGGCTCGATGCCGTGCTTGCGGCACTCATCGAACAGGTCGTCGTAAAACTGCAGCCCGGCTTCGTTAGGCTCTTGCTCATCGCCCAGCGGAAAGATGCGCGTCCAGGCAATGGAGGTACGGAAGCACTTGAAGCCCATTTCGGCAAACAGCTGAATGTCGTCTTTATAGCGATGATAAAAATCGATCGCCTCGTGGTTGGGGTAGTTTTTCCCCGGCAACACGCCATCGGTGATTTCGCGCGGTACGCCGTGCGCGCCTGCGGTCATCACGTCGGCGACGCTAACCCCTTTACCGCCCTCTTTCCAGCCGCCTTCCAGCTGATGCGCCGCCACCGCGCCGCCCCACAGAAAACCTTCTTTAAATCCAGACATGTTCTCTCCCTATGCGCAGTCGCCGCTATGCGACCGGTATTGCTGATTGAAATGGTAAACCGCGCCTACCAGCCCGGCATCGTTGCCGTGGCTAACGGTGTCGATATATTCCGCAATGCCAAACCAGGCCAGATGTTCGCGCAGCAGCGCCAGAAAGCCCGGCCGTTCCACAATCCCGCCGCCGATCAAAATCGTTTGCGGGTCGAATAAGTTAACGAGGTTATATAGTCCGGTGCCCAGGCCGTTAAAGAATTCCGCGACCAGACGTCGACAGATGGCGTCGCCCGCATCGTAGCGGTCAAAAATCTCTTCGCCAGTGACGTCATCCAGCGCCTTGCCGATATGCTCAGCGTAGCGATGGCGCAGCACGCGCAGCGTGCAGTTTTCATTCATCGAATAGCGCCGCACATCGCGGGTACCCGGACGCGCGGTTTGCATATAGCCGAACTCGCCGGCGCGGAAGCGCGCGCCGTGGACCAGCTGGTTATTACAGAAAATCGCCCCGCCGATGCCGGTGCCGATGGTCAGGACCAGAAAGTTGCTCATGTCGGCGGCTTTACCCCGCCAGCGCTCGGCCAGCAGTACGCAGTTAGCATCGTTCTCAATGGCCACGGGCAGGCGCACCTGCTGCTCAAGCCAGTCCTTGATGGCGAAGTTATCGAATTTACGGATGGCGCCGCCCATTTCGATAAAGCCGGTATGCGGGTTAACGTAGCCGGGCGCGCTGATGGCCACCCCTTCGCACGCCGGGTGCGCGGCGATCCACACCAGCATCGCCTGCAGGATCTGGTCGCCGTCGCTGTCGATGATGGTCTGCTTTCCTTTCTCCAGCAGCGTGCCTTCGCGCGTCATTACCCCCATTTTTAACGCCGTGCCACCGATATCAAATGCGGCAATTTTCATCCTCAGCTTTCCTCCAGAATCCATCAAATTCACGGTTTCTCTCTGCTTGCAGCACAAAAGAAACCGGTTTCAGTGGCATGATGATTATTCCCGGCAACGCTGGCAAGCAGAAGACTGTACCCGGTTTCATTTTCGTGAACAGTATCAAATTTGCGCACTTAACGGCCGTTTTACGTCGACTGCAAAGCAGGCTCGCAAACGTTTGCTATCCCTGTTAGAATTGCGCCGTTTTTTATTGCTACCGCAAACGCGTGGAGACTTCGCAGTGACCGATAAAACCTCTCTCAGCTATAAAGATGCCGGCGTGGATATTGATGCAGGCAACGCTCTCGTCGACCGTATTAAGGGCGTGGTGAAGAAAACCCGTCGCCCGGAAGTGATGGGTGGACTGGGCGGATTCGGCGCGCTGTGCGCGCTGCCGCAGAAGTATCGCGAACCGGTTCTGGTCTCCGGCACCGACGGCGTCGGCACCAAGCTGCGTCTGGCGATGGACCTGAAGCGTCACGACACTATCGGTATCGACCTGGTCGCCATGTGCGTAAACGACCTTGTGGTTCAGGGCGCAGAGCCGCTGTTCTTCCTGGATTACTACGCCACCGGCAAACTGGATGTCGATACCGCGGCGAGCGTAATCAGCGGCATCGCTGAAGGCTGCCTGCAGTCAGGCTGCGCGCTGGTGGGCGGCGAGACGGCGGAAATGCCGGGCATGTACCACGGCGAAGACTATGATGTGGCTGGTTTCTGCGTCGGCGTAGTAGAAAAATCAGAAATTATCGACGGTAGCAAAGTGGCCGACGGCGACGTGCTGGTGGCGCTGGCTTCCAGCGGCCCGCACTCGAACGGCTACTCTCTGGTGCGCAAAATTATCGAAGTCAGCGGCGTTGACCCGCAAACCACCGATCTCAACGGTAAACCGCTGGCCGACCATCTGCTGGCGCCGACCCGCATTTATGTGAAATCCGTACTCGACCTGATTGCCAACGTCGACGTGCACGCCATCGCCCACCTGACCGGCGGCGGCTTCTGGGAAAACATCCCGCGCGTCCTGCCCGACAACACTCAGGCAGTCATCGATGAATCCTCCTGGCAGTGGCCGGACGTGTTCAACTGGCTGCAAACCGCCGGTAACGTCAGCAGCCACGAAATGTATCGCACCTTTAACTGCGGCGTTGGCATGGTTATCGCGCTGCCGGCGGAAGCGGCGGATAAAGCCGTTGCCTTCCTGAACGACAAAGGTGAAAGCGCGTGGAAAATAGGGTATATCAAAGCCTCTGATTCCGAACAGCGTGTGGTCATTGAATGAAAAACATCGTGGTGCTGATTTCCGGTAACGGTAGCAACCTGCAGGCGATCATTGACGCCTGCGCCCGGAAGAAAATCAACGGCACCCTGCGTGCAGTCTTCAGCAACAAGGCCGACGCGTTCGGCCTTGAGCGCGCGCGCGCGGCCAATATTCCGGCTCACGCGCTCGCCGCCAGCCAGTTTGCCAACCGGGAAGCCTTTGACCGCGAGCTGATGCACGAGATCGATGCTTACGCGCCGGATCTGGTGGTGCTGGCCGGCTACATGCGGATTCTTAGCCCGGCTTTTGTCGCCCACTATCAGGGGCGTATGCTGAATATCCACCCTTCCCTGCTGCCAAAGTATCCGGGGCTGCACACCCATCGCCAGGCGCTGGAAAATGGTGATGAAGAGCACGGAACATCGGTGCATTTCGTCACTGACGAATTGGACGGAGGCCCGGTGGTTCTGCAGGCTAAGGTACCGGTGTTCGCTGAAGATACCGAAGACGACATCACCGCCCGCGTACAAGCTCAGGAACACGATATCTACCCCCTGGCTATCAGCTGGTTTGTCGACGGCCGCCTGCGCGCGGAGGGCAACGAAGCCTGGCTTGACAATGTTCCTCTTCCGCCGCAGGGATACGCGGCAGAAGAGTAAACTTTCCCGCCTCTGGCGTCCGCTGGAGGCGTTTTTCATTGGCTCAGGCTTCCCGCACCGATGACCGCTCGCACTTTTCCAGACACAGCGCTTGCGTGTTCCAGCCTGCCGGTAGGGGGACTGGACGCTGCCAATCAAGTCCTCTGACGACCAAATCGGAAACCCCTTGCGCAAACAGGACGGGTAGCCCTCCAGGATAGGGTTCGACTCCCCAGGCCTTTCCCGTCTCTGGATTGAGGCACCAGGCGTTATCGATACCCATTCCTGTTGGCGAAAGAGGATTACAAGGCGGACGAATATCATAATTCCCCTGCCCGCCGTGGCGATGCAGCCGCTGGGTAAGCTGAATATTCTCAAGTCGTATTCGATTGATCGTGGCTGGGGTTTCACTGTGCATATTGATGGCGCCTTCACATTCTCCGCTAAGCCCGCGAAACTGGATTTGCGTAATCTCACCGGGCTCGATCTGCGGATGCCTGCGACGCGCGGAGAGGAAAATCGGGTCCGCCTCCCCCCAGTGACAGGCTGGCGCCGCCACACACGCAAAAGTCATGCTGGTAAAGAGCATTCTTCGTAGCCGGCCACCATCGCGTGAAATCAGGCCAATACCGCGATTCGAATCAAAGATAGTGCAATTGCTGACCACAATATCTTCAATATCTTGCCAGGTTTCCGTGCCGATTTTAAAAGCGCAGCTTTTTGAGCGCAGGGTACAATTGACGATTGTCACTTGACGTAAAGGTCGTTGGATAGCCGCCGGTTTATCGGTGGTTTTCAGACAAATTGCATCGTCCGCCGCACTAAAAAAACTATTAGCAATATGTACCTGCTGACAGCTATCGATATCCAGCGCATCAGTATTCGCCATGGTCAGATCGTTATCAACGCTAATGCCATCAATCACCACCTGTGAACACGAAACAAGATGAATGGTCCACATCGGCGCATGGTGTACACGGATATTTTCCAGCCTGACCCGCTGGCAATTTTCCAGAAGAATGATGCGCGGTCGCTGTTCGGCGGGCGTGCGATAGCCCATATCGTCAACCGATGAGGAGAACCAACCATCGGCATTACCGTAAATAGTACCGCCCCCACAAATCGAGATATTTTCGGCATCCCGGGCATAGAGAAAAGCCCGGTCGGAGCACTCTGCGCGGCTTAAGGCCACCGCCTGGGTGAAGTCAGCATAATTATCGCTGACGATGAGTTCCGCACCGGGTGACAACCACAGACAGGTATTTGACCCCATGCGTAACCCGCCAAGGTAATATTTTCCACTTTCCACCACCAGCGTACCGCCGCCCGCTTGCGATAAGGTATCCAGCGCTTTTTGAAAAATCTCAGTGTCGCGAGTCATACCATCTGCGTGCGGGTGCCAGTTTGAAAGAAAAATGTTCATAGGTTTTCCTGAGATGAAACGGGAAAGCTATCTGAACACAGTCATTATCGATCGCCGTAGGGCAAAACAGCCCTGACATAGGTAATCTGTCGGCATTCTCACAACTCCCTTTTTTCCCGCTGTTCATCTGTGATTAAGCACACATTTCTTCTCCCATCTTCCGCAGAAATAGCGATGGACATCACATTTCATTTTTTCGCCCGTGCGAATACTGCTGGCCATATCACGCTATTTATTTCATTTAATCCGCTTTCAACGCCTCGCTCTCAGTTCTTAACAAAAGCGACTTGATGACGATTCCGCAAAATTTTCACCTCTTTTACTGTGCTACTTCCTCTTTACTGACAGAAGAGACAGGAAAAATGACGAGGACAGTAACGGCACCACGGGAAGTAAAAACACGCAATATTCTCTGCTGGGGGATGGGCGATATCTTCGGCAGCGGCGCAATGACGATCACCGGGCTTTGGCTGCTTTATTTTTATATTGAAGTGGCGGGTCTTTCTCCCGCCGCCGCCGCATCCATCTTTGCGATCGCCAAAATTTGGGATGGCATCACCGACCCGATCATGGGTTATATCACCGACAATATTCGCACGCGCTGGGGGCGACGCCGACTATTCTTTATTATCGGCGCGCCGCTCTCTTTTTGCTTTGCCCTGATGTGGGTAAGCGGTTTTGGCTATGCCTGGTATCTTGGCACTTATTTGTTATTCAGCACCGTTTTTACCCTCTTGATGGTGCCCTACGATACGCTGCCCGCGGAGATGACATCGCGTTACGATCTGCGTTCAAAAATGTCTGGCGCGCGGATGCTATTTGCCCAGGCGACAGCGTTTTTATCTGCACTTATCCCAGGACAAATTTTGGCGCACGTCGCCGATAAATCGCAGGCATTTTTATATATCGGCCTGGTCTTTTCCGTACTCTTCGCCCTACCGTGGATCTTCGTTTGGCGGGGAACCTGGGAGCGGGAGAATCTGCCGCCGCCTTCGGCTCAGCGCGGGATGGGAAAAACACTTATCTCGCTGTATCGAGAGATGGCTTCAACTTTCCGTTTACGTACTTTTCGCATTCACATCATGATGTACGTGGGCGGAGCCGTCGCCCTGGATATTTTCGGCTCGCTGTTTATGCACTATCTCACCTACGTACTTCAGGTCGGCGCATCCTTAGCTTCCCAGGCAATGAGCCTGATGACGCTATTTCAATTTTTTGCCATCCCTTTCTTTACCTGGCTTTGTATTCGCATCGGCAACGGCAACGCCTACAAATTGGCGATTGGATTGATTATGTGCGCCTTATTGTGGTTCAGCCAGCTTTCCGCCTCCATAAGTCATTTGTCATGGCTCTTATTGGGTGGAGCCATCGTGATGGGTATCGCACGCGGCGGAACCTATCTTATCCCATGGAACGTCTACAACTTTTTACCTGATGTGGATGAAGCTTATACCGGCGTCAGACGTGAAGGCATTTACGCGGGCGTCATGATGCTAACGCGCAAATTTTCCCAGGCGCTAGCCCTGTTTATTGTCGGACTGGCGCTGGAGGCGTTTGGCTTTACCAAAGGCGCTGAATCGCAAGATGCCGCCGCGCTAAACGGCATCTGGTGGGTATTCCTTATCGGACCGGGTTTACTCACTCTGCTGGCGATGTACGGCGCGTTTCGCTTTCGTCTAAGCCAGGAGTGTCATCAGACGCTGACCTGCGAGCTAGAGCGTCTGCGGTCTGGCGGTAAACCAGAAGATGCATCAACGCAGATACGACAAACCGTAGAGCTGCTTACCGGACATCCGCATATGAATACCCACTGGCAGCACATTGCTGAAACGACAACACAAGGGAATCACTATGTCGCAGAAAATAAGCCATCCTGAACTCATCCTTCTTATCGAAAAACTGATCGATAGCCTCACCGCTATTCAGGATGACAGCGGTCAATTCCTGCAGCGCCTGCCTGACGGGCGCGTGATTGACACAAAAGGCTGGGCGGGATGGGAATGGACACATGGCATCGGCTTGTTTGGTCTCTACCGCTACCATGAACTTACCGGATCGTCTCGCGCCAGGCAGATTATTGACGACTGGTTCAGCGCCCGCTTCGCCGAAGGAACGCCGGAGAAAAATATTAACACCGCGATCCCTTTTTTGACGCTTGCCGGTCGCTACCAGCAGGACGCTCGTCACGAATGGCGCGCGTATCTGGAAGTCTGGGGAGATGCGCTTTATCGTCAGATTCCACGTACTGATGAAGGCTGCATGCAGCATGTCACCTACGAAAACGCGCATTATCAGCAAATCTGGGATGACACCTTGATGATGGCGGTTCTGCCTCTGGCCAGGCTTGGGCTTTTATTACAAAAACCTTACTGGGTAGAAGAAGCAAAATTTCAATTTCTACAGCACCTTCACTACCTTACGGACAGAAAAAGCGGTTTATGGTTTCACGGCTGGAACTTCAACGGCAGGCACCATTTTGCCGGGGCGCTATGGGCTCGCGGTAATAGCTGGATAACATTGGCGATTCCTGAACTGCTGGAAATGCTCAATCTTGATGAGCATGACGCCTTCTATCGCCAGCTCTGTAACATCCTGCAGGGCCAGGTATCCGCCCTCGCCCGCTGTCAATCTGAAAACGGGCTATGGCCGACGCTATTAGATGATGCCACAAGCTACGCTGAAGCCTCAGCAACGGGGGGATTCGCAGCCGGTATCCTGAAAGCGATACGTCTCGGCTACCTCGACGACCGCTATCTGCCCGTTGCCGAACGAGCAATTGCAGGCATTATTGAGCATATCTCGCCGGAGGGGGAATTAACCCAGGTCTCATTTGGCACGGCAATGGGACACGATCTTGACCATTACCGGCGGATCCCCCTGACCGCGATGCCATATGGCCAGGCGCTGGCGATACTCAGCCTGGTCGAGGCTTTATACCGCACGCGGTAATACCTAATGCCTGAGCGCCGACAGTTCGCTGCTCAGGCTATCAGCCAGGCTACGAACCCGACCCGCATCGAACATAATATGAAACCCAGGCGATGCTTCGCGCATCTGCTGGCAAAGCATCTCCATTTCGGATGCCCCCTGATACAACGCCTGCACGTTGATATGGCAGATTTCTCTCATACTCCAGCTATTCTCCACCTCACGAGCAAAATGCAGCGTAAAAAAAGCCTTCTGCGCATGCGTGAACAGCTGACAGTAGAGCGCCAGCCCACGCCATTCATTCTGCCAGAGCCGATAGAGCGCCGCGGGAAACGCGGCATTCTCGGCAAACTCCAGCGCCTGCGCGCATAGTTTCAGGGCATCTGCCGCGACCTCATCCTTCTCTTGCGCAATTCGCGTGAGGTTTTCCATCGATTTTTGCGGATCGTCACGCGTGAAGTGGATGTCCTGGGCCGACCCCGGCAGCCAGTGATCGCGCGCCAGCTGGCTGTACAAACTCCATACGGCCTGACCATAGCTTTCCGGTAGCTGACTATGGCGGTGAAAAACGTGATCGCGGACGTAAATCGCCTGGTAAAGCAGCTCCGTTGCCTGCTCCAGTAGCTGCTGAAAACGGCGGGCGACTGAAACATCGGGGCACCAGCCGTAACGCTCAGCCAGCCAGAGATCCAACAGCTGCTCCTGGGTCTTTCCCGCACCATGACCTAACAGCTGGCTACAGGCAAACAAATTGCATTCGCTTAACGTTTCCGGTATCCAGTGGTTATCAACGCTCTCCCAACTGGTTTTGCATATCGCACCGGTGATTCTGGGATTCGCGCTTTGGCACCACAGCAGTCGGCCTTTTAACTCATCGATGCGCAAGAAAGGCATAACGCCCCAACCCACCTCTTCGCCGGCTAAATCAATATCAACCCAGACGTCGCGCAGAGTGACCTGAAGCAGCGCGGGATTATTTGGAAATGCTGGCCAGAAACGTTCTGGCGTTAACTTGATCGATACCGAAACGGTTGGCGGAAGCGGCTCGATAGCATCGAGAACGGTGCCAAGATCATCATTACTTGCAGGGAAAACCCGTAAAACCAGATGTTTATTTTGCGCGCTAACCACCTGGCTCAGCGCCTGAAAACAACGGCGATAGAGCACAAAGCTTTGCGACGGTTGCCGGGCATTTTCAGGCTCATCCCTGGCGTTTATATCCCATTTAGGACGCGTAATCGGCAATAAACCATCGGTGCTGGAAAGCGCAATAATTAACCCCGTTAACGCTGGAATTCCCTGACAAACGCCGCGAATTTTGTCTGTCAGCCAGCGGCTCCAGAAATCGACATCAAAAAGGATCCCTTGCTGGTTATCCAGCAGATACTTATGCGACAACAGCAATTCCGTTGGGAACCCCAGCTCTTTCGCCTGTAAATAAAATCGCAGCCCCTGCTCGCGGCAATACATGGCGAGACGATTAAGGTAGACACAGCGCGCTCGCTGCTGACTGGAAACGCTATCGTTATAGTGAAAAGGCGTATATCCCTTCGGGGACACCAGCTTACCGAAGAGATCTGCCTGCCCCACCACGATAGTATTAAAGCCGTGCTGAGAGGCATACCTGACCAGATTGCATACCGATGACCAGTTCCATATATCCTGATTATTCAGTTCTAACGCCCGCGTCTCCCACATGGTTTTGCTCCTGAATCTCACCTTGCCTTGACCATAACGTATGTCGTGAAAATCGTCTGTTTTTCTTCGCTATATACTGCAAGAAAACAGTCATACTTCTTTGACATAATTGGACATTCAGTGGCAAAGCTCGCCATAATGAAAAAGCAACATACATCAACCGGAGTGTGAGCTGTAATGGGCCAGGAAAAGCTATACATCGAAAAAGAACTCAGCTGGTTGTCCTTTAACGAACGCGTACTTCAGGAAGCGGCGGACAAAAGCAACCCGCTGATTGAGCGCATGCGCTTTTTGGGAATTTACTCCAACAACCTCGATGAATTCTATAAAGTGCGGTTCGCCGAACTTAAGCGCCGCATCATCATTAGCGAAGAACAAGGCAGTACCGCCCACTCTCGTCACCTGCTAGGCAAAATCCAGGCTCGCGTGCTTAAGGCCGATCAGGAATTTGACGGCTTATACAACGAGCTGCTGCTGGAAATGGCGCGTAACCAGATTTTCCTGATCAACGAACGCCAGCTCTCCGTCAACCAGCAGTCCTGGCTGCGTAACTACTTCAAGCTGTATCTTCGTCAGCACATCACGCCAATTCTGATTAATCGCGAAACGGATCTGGTGCAGTTTCTGAAGGATGATTACACCTACCTGGCCGTCGAAATTATTCGCGGGGATACCATCAATTACGCGCTGCTGGAGATTCCGTCTGACAAGGTGCCGCGTTTTGTGAACCTGCCGCCGGAAGCGCCTCGCCGGCGCAAGCCAATGATTTTGCTAGATAATATCCTGCGATACTGCCTGGATGATATCTTCAAGGGCTTTTTCGATTACGACGCACTGAACGCCTACTCGATGAAAATGACCCGTGACGCCGAATACGATCTGGTGCACGAGATGGAATCGAGCCTGATGGAGCTGATGTCCTCCAGCCTGAAACAGCGTCTGACCGCCGAGCCGGTGCGCTTCGTTTATCAGCGCGACATGCCGGACGCAATGGTCGAAATGCTGCGCGATAAGCTCTCCATCTCCAACTACGATTCGATGCTGCCGGGCGGTCGTTACCACAACTTTAAAGACTTTATCGGCTTCCCGAACGTCGGCAAAGCTAATCTGGTCAATAAACCGATGCCGCGTCTGCGCCATCTGTGGTTCGATAAATTCCGTAACGGCTTTGACGCGATTCGCGAACGTGACGTGCTGCTGTACTACCCGTACCATACGTTTGAACACGTCCTTGAGCTGCTGCGCCAGGCCTCTTTCGACCCAAGCGTGCTGGCTATCAAAATCAACATCTACCGCGTCGCGAAAGATTCACGGATTATCGATTCGATGATTCATGCCGCCCACAACGGTAAGAAAGTGACGGTGGTCGTGGAGCTGCAGGCGCGTTTCGATGAAGAAGCCAATATTCATTGGGCTAAGCGCCTGACCGAAGCCGGCGTGCACGTTATCTTCTCCGCGCCGGGCCTCAAGATCCACGCCAAGCTGTTCCTGGTTTCGCGAAAAGAGGGCGATGAAGTCGTTCGCTATGCGCATATCGGTACCGGAAACTTCAACGAAAAAACCGCGCGGCTTTACACCGACTACTCGCTGCTGACCGCCGATGCGCGCATCACCAATGAAGTCCGCCGGGTATTTAACTTTATTGAAAACCCCTACCGCCCGGTCAGCTTCGATTATCTGCTGGTGTCGCCACAAAACTCGCGTCGCCTGCTTTATGAGATGATCGATCGCGAAATAGCCAACGCGCAGAATGGCCAGCCGTCGGGGATCATGCTGAAGCTGAACAACCTCGTCGATAAAGGCCTGGTAGACCGTCTCTATGCCGCGTCTAGCTCCGGCGTGCCGGTTAATTTACTTATTCGCGGCATGTGCTCGCTGATCCCCGGCCTCGAAGGCATCAGCGAAAACATTCGCGTGACCAGCATTGTTGACCGTTTCCTTGAGCATGACCGGGTTTATTGCTTTGAAAACGGCGGCGATAAGCAGGTTTGGCTATCGTCGGCGGACTGGATGACGCGCAATATTGACTATCGTATCGAAGTTGCCGCGCCGCTGCTGGATCCGCGGCTGAAACAGCGGGTGCTGGATATTTTCGATCTCCTCTTCAACGATACGGTGAAAGCGCGCTATCTTGATAAAGAACTGAGCAATCGCTACGTGCCGCGCGGCAATCGCCGTAAAGTCCGTGCACAGATGGCGATATACGACTACCTCAAATCACTTGAACAGCCCGACTAACCTATGCCAATAAACGATAATGCCCCTCGGCCGCAGGAGTTCGCTGCGGTCGACCTCGGTTCGAACAGTTTTCATATGGTGATCGCCCGCGTCGTTGACGGGGCAATGCAGATCATCGGTCGTCTGAAACAGCGCGTACATCTGGCCGACGGTCTGGATGAAAACTCTGTACTGAGCGAAGAGGCTATGACGCGCGGGCTGAACTGCCTGTCGCTGTTCGCCGAGCGCCTGCAGGGTTTTGACCCGTCCAGCGTGTGCATCGTCGGCACGCACACGCTGCGCCAGGCGACAAACGCCGCAGAGTTCCTCAAGCGCGCGGAGCAGGTCATCCCCTACCCCATTGAAATCATCCCCGGCAACGAGGAAGCGCGTCTGATTTTTATGGGCGTGGAGCATACGCAGCCGGAGCGAGGCCGTAAGCTGGTCATCGATATCGGCGGCGGCTCTACCGAGCTGGTGATCGGCGAGGATTTCGAGCCTCGCCTGGTGGAAAGCCGCCGTATGGGCTGCGTGAGCTTCTCTCAGGCCTACTTTGCTGGCGGCGTCATCAACAAAGAGAATTTCCAGCGCGCGCGTCTGTCGGCCGTGCAAAAGCTGGAAACCCTGGCGTGGCAGTTCCGCATCCAGGGGTGGAACGTCGCCCTCGGCGCGTCGGGCACCATTAAAGCCGCCCACGAAGTGCTGGTGGCCATGGGCGAGAAAGACGGGTTCATCACTCCCGAGCGCCTCGAGATGCTGGTCGAAGAGCTGCTGAAGTATAAAAACTTTGACTCGCTGAGCCTGCCCGGGCTCTCGGAAGATCGTAAAGCCGTTTTTGCGCCCGGCCTGGCGATTCTCTGCGGGGTGTTTGACGCGCTGGCGATTAAAGAGCTGCGCTTATCCGACGGCGCGCTGCGCGAAGGCGTACTGTACGAGATGGAAGGACGTTTCCGTCACCAGGATATCCGTAGCCGCACCGCGCAAAGCCTGGCTAACCAGTACAATATCGACCGCGAGCAGGCGCGTCGGGTACTGGAGACCACCACGCATATTTTTGAGCAATGGCAGGAGCAGAACCCTAAGCTTGCGAACCCTCATCTGGCGGCGCTGCTGAAATGGGCGACGATGCTGCATGAAGTCGGCTTAAATATTAACCACAGCGGCATGCACCGTCATTCGGCTTATATCCTGCAAAACAGCGATCTGCCGGGCTTTAATCAGGAACAGCAGATGCTGATGGCCACCTTAGTTCGCTATCATCGTAAAGCGATTAAGCTGGATGATTTACCGCGTTTCACGCTGTTTAAGAAAAAGCAGTTTCTGCCGTTAATACAGCTGCTGCGCCTTGGGGTGCTGCTGAATAACCAGCGACAGGCGACGACCACGCCGCCAACCCTTACGCTGAAAACCGAGGCGAACCACTGGACGCTGACCTTCCCGCATGACTGGTTTAGCCAGAATGCGCTGGTATTACTCGATCTGGAAAAAGAGCAGGAGTACTGGGAAGGCGTGCCTGACTGGTGGCTGAAAATCAGCGAAGAAGAGAAGCCTGACGCGACAAGCTAGCTTCACTCATATGGGCCGGACTTTCCGGCCCATTCGTTTATTCATCCTCAACCAACGCCTCAAGCGGGGCCGGTTTGCCGATATCATAGCCCTGCATGTAATCAATCCCCAGTGAAACCACGGCCTGACGAATCTCTGGCGTTTCGACATATTCAGCCACCACCTGCATATTTTTCATCCTCGCAAGAAGGCAAATAGAGGCAACGGCCTGATAGTCCAGACTACTGGTCACCAGGTTACGAATAAAACTGCCGTCAATTTTCAGCAGATCCGCATTCATCGTTTTCAGCCGCGCGTAGCTGGCATAGCCGGTGCCAAAATCATCAATCGCGACCCGACAGCCCAGGTCCTGAAGCTGCGCGAGGGTTTTCCGCGCTTGTTCGGGATTGGTCAGCGAATGGTTCTCCGTCAGCTCAAAAATAATCTGCCAGGGTTCGATGTCATAATGCTCCAGCAGCGTTTTTACCTGCTGATGGAAATGGCTGTTACTCACAGAAAAAGGTGAGATATTTATCGCCAGACGCATTCCCGGAAGCTTTTTGCGCCGCTTGTCCATAAAGATGAGCGTATGTTCAAGGACCCAGCTATCAATACGCGCCGACAGTCCAAACTCGTGCGCCACCGGTAAAAAGGTATCCGGCATGATGACTTCATCATCGTCGTTCAGCATCCTGAGCAGAACTTCGTGGTAGCTATCCCCCCAGATGCCGACAATGGGTTGCGCCATCAGCATGAAGCGATCCTGCTCCAGCGCCTTCACCAGCTGATTCATTATAGTGACTTTGTCTTTCAGCTCCTGTTGCGTATTGATGGCTCCGCGACGCTGTAAATTTTCAGGACTGCCGGTGGCGAGGGAAAGGTCGGCCGCGCTGCTGAGTTCACCCAGCAGTAAATGCAGATGAATCACCGGAGAGCGAACGTTGCAATAGCTGAACCCCACGGGTGGCTGCAAAGGCATGCCATTCCAGACAAAACGAAACTTTTTGAGATGCTCATAAAGCAGGGGGATTCGCTGCTGATGCTCTTCGCTGTTCAGATGGACTACCAGCTCATGCCCGGCCA
Source organism: Klebsiella sp. MBT K-1 (assembly GCF_002556465.1). Taxonomy (NCBI): domain Bacteria; kingdom Pseudomonadati; phylum Pseudomonadota; class Gammaproteobacteria; order Enterobacterales; family Enterobacteriaceae; genus Klebsiella; species Klebsiella sp. MBT K-1. The sequence goes on from NZ_PDEL01000015.1 coordinate 85,758, forward strand.
TCTGATAGATATCCTCCCCACTCTGCAATAGCTCGCTGAGTGACTCGGCCAGCAGCTGCTTGTACTGGATACGCAACAGAACGCCGTAATGGCGGCCTAATATTTCCAGCTCAGGAATGCGTAAGAAGCACAACACTGACCAGGAGGATTTATTTAACGCCCGGCTCAGCGCCCGAATATTGGGCAAGCGTACAACCGGATCCATGAAGGCCATCCTGCGCATGCGCGCATAAAAAATTCTCTGCTGCGTCGCCAGCATCGCCATATAGGCGATAATAAATGAAAACACCAGATAGCTGGAGGAGGTAATAGCCAGCTGATTGTTGTAAATCGGTGAATGTGGGAGATATTGATTATGAAAGTGAATTATAACAATTAAAACAGGAGACCAGACCAATGAAATGAAGCGATAACCAAAGCGCATAGCGCCCCAAAGCATCACTGGCATAAGTAAAGACAAGGTATAATTTGTGCTAAAAATAGTGCTCGTACTATTCAACGGCATTAATAGCAGCACCAATAAAATGATCAGCACTGCCGCCCATAAAATAAATTCTAAGCGTTTTATTTTTGGATCGATCTGCAGGCGAATCTGAGAAACAAACCCTCGAATATAGAGAGGGTTGCGGATAATTCGAATAAGAAAATAGCATAACGGCACGCCGGTCAAGCACCCAGCCATAAGGGCCTGAAAGGTGATAAGCGAACGCAAGCTTAAGGGATTAACACCAATCAACCCAGTAGCGCGGGGATGAATTCCAAGGTACTCAGCGAGTTGGGAAAGAACAAGAAAGATCAGCGATGGCAGCAGCATCTGCCAGACCAATCTCTGAGGCATCAGTCTCACATTGCCATGCGAGATTTGCTGCCTGCGCGGGACAAAAACGCGATACCCGCCCCAGGAAAGAACCGTCGGAATAAGAAAATGAAAAATCACGCCGATGGAATCTTCCAACGTCATGCCGCGCGTAATGGTAAGCAACAAACCGAGAACGATTCCCGGCAAAGCGGCCCAGCCGAAAAACAGCATCAGGCTCAGTACTAACGCCAGGGGTAAATAGTAAAGATAAACTTCATTACCATCGAGTAATGCATCGGTGTTAGCCCATCTTGCCAGAGGGAGTAAAAGAACAGGCAAGATCAGCGGCAACGCCCACCATTTATCCCGATATTGCCTGTACAGTTTAATTATTTTCATAGATGCTCTACGGATAACCCTAAATCCTGCAGGGTATATTCAGGCGGGCATCCAACCAACCTTCATTATCGCGCAAGGAATAACAACGCGGAACTGGCTGGTGATTTTAGTTGTCGGAAAAAATAGACGATTGATATAAATCAAGAAATCTCGAGGCTAATATTAATAATGCCTTTTTTTTAACATCAATCTGCGATAAGCAGAAAGCATGTAAATACGAGGATTATCTTATATAACATTAATTAATGTTTTATCCCTGGGATTTTTACATCCTCATCAATTGACCCTTCCGCTTTACTGTGCCTTAATACGCACATCGCCCATCTTTTGGGTATACTTTAAGGAACCTTTTGTGAGTCAGGCACCCAGTATGCGTAAACGACATCGATTTAACCGTCGCATGACCCGTATCGTACTGCTTATCAGCTTTATCTTCTTCTTTGGACGCTTTGTCTACTCCTCCATCGGCGCCTGGTATCATCATCAGGATAAAAAGCAGTCGCAACAATCCACCATCACCGTTGATCCTTCCGACTCGCTGAAAACGCCTGTGCAAAAGTAAGCGCTGCGTACCGCGTTCAGCAACCGATTTGAGGTAGCAAACGCAGCACTTCAGCAATGCCTTTGCTGATGATTTTATCCTGGCGCATGACGACGCCTAGCTGGCGATACAGCAGCGGAGTCAACGATTGCACATTCAGGCCGATGCGATCCTGCGGATGCTCTACCGCCATACGCGGCACAATGCTGTACCCCAGTCCCGCGCGCACCATACGCTTAATTGCCTCAATGCTGCCTAACTGCATGACGGGCACAACCATCAGTCCATCATGACGAAACCAGCCATCAATCAGATCCCGGGTTCCACTTCCCGCTTCAAAGGCAATTAACGGCAAGGATTGGAGTATTTCTGGCGTCAGCGGCAAGGGCGGCTCGTCCTGTCCATCGCTAAAAATACAGACAAACTCTTCATCTAATACCGGCGTTACCGCCAGGCTGCGTCCGTTCGCCGGCAGCGTACAAAGCCCGAGATCGAGCCGATTCTCTTCGATAGCCCGAACCACTTCCAGCGTATTGCCGACCGTGACCTTCACCGTCAGCAGAGGATGATCCTGATGCAGCTTCTGCAACAGCGAAGGTAACAGATGGATACAGGCGGTTGCCCCGCTCCCCAGCGTCACCGAACCGCTAATTTCCCGGTTGAATTCGCTAACCGATTGCACCGCTGCGCTCACCGCCTGCTCAATTCGATCGCTATGCGCCAGCAAGGCGATTCCGGCCGCCGTCGCCTTAATGCCCCGCCCGGTGCGCTCCAGCAGTCTGGTTTGCAGAAATTGTTCCAGCTGACGTACCTGTAGGCTTACCGCTGGCTGCGACAGCCCTAGCAGGTCAGCTGCGGCTGAGAAGCTTCCGCGCTGTACCACCAGGCGGAACGTCGCCAGATTTCCCAGATTGAGCGTCGTCATCACAAAGTTTCTCTTATAAGGGTCATAAATGGACCGGCCTGCCTCCACAATAGCGTGCAGGGTATGCTGCGACAACAGCGTAACAAAATGGACGATCATGGATACACCTACAAAATCACTCTCCGCGCCGGGCTTTGTCACGCTTGCCGCCGGGTGCAACCAACTGATTAATTGGGGCATATCGTTTTATATGCCCGGCACTTTCGCCAGGGCTATCGCCCATGAAACCGGCTGGGCCGCAACGGAAATCTACTTTGGCCTGACTATCGCCATGCTGATGATGGCGATGCTCTCCCCGTTTGTCGCCCGGCTACTGGCCCACTTTGGCGGCCAACGGATAGTGGTCACAGGTACGCTGATGATTTCAGCAGGCTGCCTGATCATGGCTTACGTTCATAGCCTGTCGGCCTGGTTTGCCGCCTGGGCCCTGACCGGAGTCGGCATGCGCCTGGCGCTCTATGACGCGCTGTTCGCCGCGCTGGTGAATAGTTATGGGCAAAGCGCCAGACTCACCATCTCGCGCGTGACGCTGGCCGGAGGGCTGGCTTCGGCTCTGTTCTGGCCGCTCGGGGCAGGGTTGCTGACGCAGATGAACTGGCGGCATGCGCTGCTGATCTATGCCCTGTTCGGCCTGCTTAGCGCTATGCTGCTGTGGAAAATGCCAAATCATAAATTGCCCTCCCCCCGGCGGACAATTAAACGCCAGCGGCTCTCCGGCCGCGATAAGCGCTCCGCCCTGCTCTACGCGTCGCTGATTGCGCTGGTGACCTTCGTTTCCAACGGTACCTCGACGCATCTCCCGGAGTTTATCGCCAGCGTCGGGCTGCCTGTCGCAGTGGGAATGCTGTGGGGGATTGGGCAAACCGGCGCGCGCTTTCTCGAAGTAGCGTCCGGTTCCGCCCTTACGCCGTTAAGGTTAACGCTATTGACCACCCTGGTGATGCCGCTCTGCTTTGCGCTCGGTCTGAGCGGGTCTTATCTCTCCTGGGCGGCCGGCGGATTTGTACTGGGTTACGGCGCGATCAACGGCCTGACGACCGTATTTAAAGCCACCCTGCCGCTGCAGCTTTTCGCCGCGGAGGATTATGCCCGGCGAACCGGCATTCTGTTGATTCCCGCGCAGCTGCTGGCCGCCGCCTCGCCGTTTGTCTACGCGTGGCTGAATCATCATCTTGGGATGAGGGGCAGTTTAGCGGTTTCCGCCGCGCTGGCGCTGGTGGTTTTCGGCCTGGCGATGTCAATTGCATGGGATCACCGTGAGAAGACGCCCGCGGAGATTGAAGAACGGGGCTAACAGTATGAATCCGGTGACTTTGATTTATCGGTAAGACAAACCGTATTCATCGTTTTAGAGGATGCCGTAAGTTACGGTAATTCTTATAAAAAATGCCATTAATGACGTCAATCACTAATGGCATTATTTTATTCAATTAACACAAAGAATAAATTTTATTCCCACTCAATGGTCGCCGGCGGCTTACCGCTGATGTCATACACCACGCGGGAAATACCGTTGACTTCATTGATGATGCGGTTGGACACGCGGCCTAAGAAATCATACGGCAGGTGCGCCCAGTGCGCGGTCATAAAGTCGATGGTTTCGACGGCACGCAGGGAGACCACCCAGTCGTACTTACGGCCATCGCCCATGACGCCGACGGAGCGAACCGGCAGGAACACGGTGAACGCCTGGCTCACTTTGTTGTACAGGTCAGCTTTGTGCAGCTCTTCGATGAAAATTGCGTCCGCGCGACGCAGCAGGTCGCAGTACTCTTTCTTCACTTCGCCCAGCACGCGCACGCCGAGACCCGGGCCCGGGAACGGGTGACGGTACAGCATGTCGTACGGCAGACCCAGCTCGAGGCCAATCTTACGCACTTCATCTTTGAACAGCTCGCGCAGCGGCTCAACGAGGCCCATCTTCATCTCTTTCGGCAGGCCGCCCACGTTGTGGTGAGATTTGATGACGTGCGCCTTACCGGTTGCGGAAGCGGCGGATTCGATGACGTCAGGGTAGATCGTGCCCTGCGCCAGCCATTTAACGTCTTCCAGCTTCAGCGCTTCTTCGTCAAACACTTCCACGAACACGCGACCGATGATTTTACGCTTCGCTTCCGGATCGTTTTCCCCCGCCAGCGCAGACAGGAAACGCGCCTCGCCTTCAACGTGAACGATATTCAGGCCGAAACGGTCGCCGAACATGTCCATAACCTGCTGGGCTTCGTTCAGACGCAGCAGACCGTTATCCACGAAGACGCAGGTCAGATTTTTGCCGATGGCGCGGTGCAGCAGCATGGCGGTCACGGAAGAATCCACGCCGCCGGAGAGGCCGAGGATCACTTTATCGTCGCCAACCTGCTGACGAATGCGCTCAATAGCATCGTCGATAATTTTGGCTGGCGTCCATAGCGCCTCACACTGGCAGATATCGCGTACGAAACGCTCCAGCATGCGCAGACCCTGACGGGTGTGGGTCACTTCCGGGTGGAACTGCACGCCGTAGAAGCGCTTCTCTTCGTTAGCCATAATGGCGAACGGGCAGGTTTCAGTGCTGGCAACGGTGACGAAGTCAGACGGGATGGCGGTGACTTTGTCGCCGTGGCTCATCCAGACGTCCAGCATCGGCTTACCATCCGCGCTCAGCGCATCTTCAATACCGTGGATCAGGGCGCTATCGGTTTGAACCTCAACCTGGGCATAGCCAAACTCACGCTCATTAGACGCTTCAACGTGTCCGCCCAGCTGCATCGCCATGGTCTGCATGCCGTAGCATACGCCGAAAACCGGCACGCCGGCTTCGAAGACATACTGCGGCGCGCGCGGGCTGTTATCTTCGGTGGTGCTTTCCGGGCCGCCGGAAAGAATAATGCCGTTAGGATTAAACTCACGAATTTGAGCTTCAGTCACGTCCCATGCCCACAGTTCGCAATAGACACCTAATTCACGAACGCGACGCGCAACCAGCTGGGTGTACTGAGAACCGAAGTCCAGGATAAGAATACGATGTTTATGAATGTTATCCGTCATTGACGATAATTCCGAGGCAAGTGATACAGGTTAAATAAATCGCCCGGCGCGTGGCCGGGCGATGAAAATCAGGAGCCCATGCGGTAGTTCGGGGATTCCTTAGTGATGGTCACGTCGTGAACGTGGCTCTCCTGGATACCCGCGCCGCTGATGCGCACGAATTCCGCTTTGGTCCGCAGGGTGTCGATGGTACCACAACCGGTCAGACCCATACAGGAGCGCAGGCCGCCCATCTGCTGGTGAATAATCTCTTTCAGACGCCCTTTATAGGCGACGCGACCTTCGATACCTTCCGGCACCAGTTTGTCGGCGGCGTTATCGGTCTGGAAGTAGCGATCGGAGGAACCTTTAGACATCGCGCCCAGGGAACCCATACCGCGGTAAGACTTGTAAGAACGGCCCTGATAGAGTTCGATTTCGCCAGGAGACTCTTCGGTACCCGCCAGCATCGAACCGACCATGACGGCGGCCGCGCCCGCGGCAATCGCTTTCGCGATATCGCCGGAGAAACGGATACCGCCGTCGGCGATAACCGGGATACCCGTGCCTTCCAGCGCTTCAACCGCGTCGGAAACGGCGGTGATCTGCGGAACGCCCACGCCGGTCACGATACGGGTCGTACAGATGGAACCAGGGCCGATACCCACTTTCACCGCGCTGCAGCCGGCTTCCGCCAGCGCGCGAGCGCCCGCACCGGTCGCCACGTTGCCGCCGATGATTTGCAGGTCAGGGTATTTAGCGCGAGTATCGCGAATACGCTGCAATACGCCTTCAGAGTGGCCGTGAGAGGAGTCGATCAGCAGAATATCTACGCCCGCGGCAACCAGCGCATCAACGCGCTCTTCGTTGCCCGCGCCCGCGCCAACCGCCGCGCCAACGCGCAGGCGACCCTGCTCATCTTTACAGGCGTTCGGTTTACGTTCTGCTTTCTGGAAATCTTTAACGGTGATCATGCCGAGAAGATGGAAGCTGTCATCCACAACCAGCGCTTTCTCAACGCGTTTCTCATGCATTTTGGCAAAGACCACTTCGCGGCTTTCGCCTTCGCGAACGGTCACCAGACGCTCTTTAGGCGTCATATAAACGCTAACCGGCTGATTCAGGTCGGTGACGAAACGCACATCGCGACCGGTGATAATGCCGACCAGCTCGTTGTCTTCGGTCACCACCGGATAGCCAGCAAAACCGTTGCGTTCGGTCAGTACTTTGACTTCGCGCAGGGTGGTGGTTGGCAGGACGGTCTGCGGGTCGGTCACCACGCCGGATTCATGCTTTTTCACGCGCCTTACTTCTTCAGCCTGGCGTTCAATAGACATGTTTTTATGAATAAAGCCGATGCCGCCTTCCTGTGCCAGGGCAATTGCCAGACGCGCTTCAGTCACGGTATCCATTGCAGCGGAAAGCATAGGAATATTCAGACGAATGGTTTTCGTCAGCTGAGTGCTGAGATCGGCGGTATTTGGCAGAACGGTTGAGTGAGCGGGAACGAGGAGGACGTCGTCAAACGTCAGGGCTTCTTTAGCGATACGTAGCATGGGCAATATCTCGACCAGGGTGGATAAATATTGCCGTGGCATTATACAGAGCGTAACCGATTGCATCTACCCTTTTTTGCAAATAATACTTGCGATCCCCTCCCAGCAGGTTACTATCGACTGAATAACCTGCTGATTTAAAATTTGATCTTGCTCACATGTTGCCATCTCAATCCCCCTCAATTTACACGGTTAGCCGCCTCAATCAGTCGGTTCGACTGCTGCTGGAACGTGAAATGGGCCAGGTGTGGATTAGCGGCGAAATTTCAAACTTCAGCCAACCCTCTTCTGGTCACTGGTACTTCACCTTAAAGGACGATAACGCCCAGGTGCGCTGCGCGATGTTCCGCAACAGCAACCGCCGCGTGACCTTCCGCCCGCAGCACGGGCAGCAGGTGCTGGTACGCGCTAATATCACGCTTTACGAGCCGCGCGGCGATTATCAAATTATCGTCGAAAGCATGCAGCCGGCGGGCGAAGGTCTGCTGCAGCAGAAGTATGAACAGCTCAAGGCAGCGCTGGCCGCGGAAGGCTTGTTCGATCAGCAGCATAAAAAAGCGCTCCCCTCCCCCGCGCACTGCATTGGCGTTATTACCTCTAAAACCGGCGCTGCGCTGCACGATATTTTGCACGTGCTCAAGCGCCGCGATCCTTCCCTGCCGGTCGTTATCTACCCGACCACCGTACAGGGTGAAGATGCGCCGGGGCAGATCGTTCGCGCCATTGAACTGGCCAACGCGCGCCATGAGTGCGATGTGCTGATTGTCGGGCGCGGCGGCGGTTCGCTGGAAGATCTATGGAGCTTTAACGACGAGCGGGTGGCGCGGGCGATTTTCGCCAGCCCTATTCCCATCGTCAGCGCCGTAGGCCATGAGACCGACGTCACTATCGCCGATTTTGTTGCCGACCTGCGCGCGCCAACGCCTTCCGCCGCGGCAGAAATTGTCAGCCGCAACCAGCAGGAGCTGCTGCGCCAGCTCCAGTCCGGGCAGCAGCGTCTCGAAATGGCAATGGACTACTTCCTTGCCAACCGCCATCGCCGATTTACCCAAATTTTTCACCGCCTGCAGCAGCAGCATCCCCAGCTGCGGCTGGCCCGTCAGCAAACGGAACTCGAAAGATTGCGCCAACGCATGCGTTTCGCTCTTGAGACGCAGATGAAGCGCGCCGACCAGCGCCAACAGCGCGCCGCGCAGCGCCTGAATCAACAAAATCCGCAGCCGCGCATTCACCGCGCCCAGAGCCGTATTCAACAGCTGGAATACCGGCTGGCGGAAAACATCCGCGCGCGTCTTGGCGATCAACGTGAACGCTTCGGTAATATGGTCACGCATCTGGAAGCCGTCAGCCCGCTGGCGACGCTCGCCCGCGGCTATAGCGTCACTTCCGCCAGCGACGGCAAAGTGCTGAAACAAACGACGCAGGTGCGCGAGGGTGACCTTCTCACGACCCGCCTGAACGATGGTTGGGTAGAGAGCGAAGTGAAGAACATCACGCCGGTGAAGAAAACCCGTACCCGCAAAAAAGCCTGATTATCCTGCCATTTCGACCGGTGATAACTATACTGCAGTCATGCCCTTTTAAAACGGTTTTACCCGGCTAAGGAGCGTGACATGCCAGAAGCTTATCCCCGTTATGTGATCCCGCCCTACATCTTACGTCGTATTGTCGATCGTGGTTCTCTTCAGCAGCAGCGCTGCGCGCAGAATACCCTCAGCCACGTTCAGACCCTGATGGCGCACGTTCCAGGGCGCCCTGCCGCGCCCCACGTCACCACGCCGGGCCTGCTTGAACGCGACATTTATGATGCCGGGCAGACCCAGGATCTACCGGGTACCCAGGTCCGTTTTGAGGGACAGCCCTCTAACGGCGACGTAGCCGTTGATGAAGCCTATGACTATCTCGGCATCACCCATGATTTTTTCTGGAAGAGCTACCAGCGAGATTCGCTGGATAACCGCGGGTTGAAGCTCACCGGCAGCGTCCACTATGGTCACGAATATCAAAACGCGTTCTGGAACGGCCAACAAATGGTATTCGGCGACGGCGATGGCGAGATTTTTAATCGTTTTACTATCGCTATTGACGTGGTGGCGCACGAGCTAAGCCACGGCGTGACGGAGAGCGAAGCCGGTCTCATCTATTTCGAACAATCCGGCGCGCTCAACGAATCGCTATCGGATGTCTTTGGATCGCTGGTCAAACAATATCAGCGCCAGCAGACGGCTGACAAAGCGGACTGGATCATTGGCGAAGGGCTACTCGCGAAAGGCATCCACGGCAAAGGTCTGCGCTCTATGTCGCAGCCTGGCACCGCTTATGATGACCCTATCCTTGGCAAAGACCCGCAACCCGCGCATATGAAAGATTTTGTTCATACCCAGCAGGATAACGGCGGCGTTCATATTAACTCCGGTATTCCTAATCACGCCTTTTATCTCGCCGCCAGCGCAATCGGCGGTTTTGCATGGGAAAAAGCGGGATATGCCTGGTACGACGCGGTGTGCGATCACTCTCTGGCAAAAGACGCCGACTTCTCCGCCTTTGCCAGACTGACGATTCACCATGGCGAGAAACGCTCAGGCAAAGAGGCCGCTGATGCGATTACTCAGGCCTGGGAGCGGGTCGGAGTCGCGCTATGAATCTCCCCGATCTCAGCGATGACGCGGTCATTGAGCTGGCGCGCGAGGGTGGCGTCGCCTGGATCCCGGCGCTCAGCGGGATGCGGAAGATTGTCGTTGCCCGGCTTAACGAGCAACAAAGGCAGCGGATCGCGACGATTCTCCAACAGTCGCTACCGCTGGGCAAACCGCCAGGTCAGCCCGACTCGCCGGGGAGCGGCGACCAGCGTTTCTTCCGCATTCAGATAATTAGCGAACAGCATTATCACAGCCTGATTATCCTCATTCCCGAGGAGCGTGCGCCAAATTCACTGATTGAACTCTGGCGCGACGGTGAAGGCTGCGTCAGCGATAAAGATTAAATAGGCACAAACTCGACGCGTTTTTTTGAAATCAGCCCGTGGCCGTGCTGGCAGAAGTAATCCACCGCGCCGCAGGCTTTTAATACTTCTAGCGGCTGGTGGCAATCCGGGCAGCGGGCTTCAACAGCATAATCTTTCGCACAACGCTCGCAATGGGCGCTATTGCCCTGCACAGCAAGCTGCGCATGGCACACGGGGCAATCAAATTCCATGGTGACTCCTGACAATGGGTATATAGCTTTATTTTATCACGGTTGCATAATCTGTGGCTGCTGCCGCTCATTAACCCTCCGCAGGCTATTCGCCCCCTGCCTGGCCGCCGCGTTTAATTTTATTCACCCTGCATACTGAATCGGGACTGAGCAAAAGCGTCATAGACCTGCTTATCGGTGAACGGCGGAAAAGTGGCCCGTTTAGCGGCATCAACCAGCGCGGCACAATATGCTTTATTACCTTCGCTCGTTGTCACGCTATTCAGTTTACCCTCATCGCTAAAACTCAGATGTATCGTGCATTTTTTACCCGTCCAGCCGTAGCGATTGGATAACCGGGAATCAATAGACTCTTTTATCGCTCTCGCCTGCCTGCCATATTCATCGTCATCGCTGAATCGTCCGGAGCTACAGCTCCCAAGCGCTGATGTTTTATGGCAGTCAGAAGGATGAAACGGCGCACAGCTGCTGGCTAAAATAACCAAACCGACCATCACTATTGTTTTTTTCATATCCCTGTTCCCGGCGTTTATTACGATTGTCCCTACGTTATTTCACGTGCGTTCAACTTTAGCGAAAAGGGACGCCCCTGCTTTGAATACTGCCGGGCTGGTTTGGCGCTGGCACCTCTACGCAAGACGGCCCGGGCGTGAAATGAATGGTAATGATGTTATTGCTGGAAGGCTTCCCTTTGACGTATCGCCATTTTTCCATTGCGGCCCTGACTTCATTATCAAACATTCCTGAAGGATCGGAGCTTAATAACTGAACGTTAATCACCCGCCCGTTCTCATCAACGTCAAATTGCGCTTTAACCTGACCTGGTATTCCTTTTTTTTCAGCTTTCGCGGGATAAGCAGGCTTAACGCGCGGTTCAATCGCTTGTGATTCAGCAGCACAGGCTATGGGAATAAGACACAGCATCAGGAGAGTTAAAAGGCTTTTCATTCTGACCTCATTGTCACAAAAATATCTATCCTCCTTGGTTTTTCTCACATTTATAACGCGGCCTCAAGCGAGTTTATTATTATTCTGCGCATGAACAATAGCGATAATAAAAAAGCCCGACGGGTGCGGGCTTTAGATTTTTGAGGCTGGCGGCTAACTTACTTGCTTTTCTTAATATGCTTGATCAAGCGCTTACGCTTACGCATCTGGTTCGGCGTCAGGGTATTACGTTTGTTGGCAAACGGGTTTTCCCCTTCCTTGAACTGAATACGAATCGGCGTACCCATCACTTCCAGCGATTTACGGAAGTAGTTCATCAGATAGCGTTTGTACGAATCCGGCAGGTCTTTAACCTGGTTACCGTGAATCACCACGATCGGTGGGTTATAACCACCGGCGTGGGCATATTTCAGCTTCACGCGACGGCCGCGCACCAGCGGCGGCTGATGGTCTTCGGCAGCCATAGTCATAATGCGGGTCAGCATAGCGGTGCCCACGCGACGGGTGGCGCTGTCGTACGCCTCGCGTACGGATTCGAACAGGTTGCCAACGCCGCTGCCGTGCAGCGCGGAGATAAAGTGCACGCGGGCAAAGTCGATAAAGCCCAGACGGAAGTCGAGGGTCTCTTTCACCTGCTCTTTCACTTCCTGGCTCAGGCCGTCCCATTTATTGACGACAATCACCAGCGAGCGGCCGCTGTTGAGAATAAAGCCCAGCAGGGAGAGATCCTGATCGGAAATCCCTTCGCGCGCATCAATGACCAACAGCACCACGTTGGCATCTTCAATCGCCTGCAGCGTTTTGATCACCGAGAATTTTTCGACGACATCGGTAATTTTCCCGCGCTTACGCACGCCTGCGGTATCAATAAGAACGTATTCCCGCTCATCGCGCTGCATCGGGATGTAGATGCTGTCGCGAGTGGTTCCCGGCATATCGTAAACCACCACACGATCTTCGCCCAGAATACGGTTAGTGAGCGTTGACTTACCCACGTTCGGGCGGCCCACAATCGCCAGCTTAATCGGCAGATCCTGCGGGTTAAAATCATCTTCCGGCTCTTCAACTTCTTCGCCGTTCTGCTCCGCTTCAAACTGCGCCCAGTATGCCGCGTCCTCGTCCACTTCTTCCGGCGGGTTCACCTCGTCAACCCACGGTAGCAGCACATGCTCCAGCAGGCTGGTGACGCCGCGACCGTGTGAAGCAGCGATGGGATAAATCTCGCCTAAACCCAGCGACCAAAAATCGGCAATCGCCTGATCGGCATCGATGCCGTCAGTTTTGTTTGCCACCAGGAAGGTCGGTTTTTCACGAGAGCGCAGATGTTTCGCAATTGCCGAATCCGCCGGCATCAGGCCCGCGCGCGCATCGACCATAAACAGCACGACGTCCGCTTCTTCGATTGCCAGCAGCGACTGTTCCGCCATCCGCGTTTCTACGCCATCTTCGGTACCGTCGATCCCGCCGGTATCGATACAGATAAATTCGCGGCCTTCCACTTCAGCACGACCGTACTTACGGTCACGAGTCAGCCCCGGAAAATCCGCGACCAACGCATCGCGAGTGCGCGTTAAGCGGTTAAAAAGCGTGGATTTTCCAACGTTAGGGCGCCCGACAAGCGCGACCACAGGTATCATGTTAAATGCCTCATACTAAAATCGATACAACGCCATTTTCACGGCGTTTTTAAAAAAGCCAAAACGGCCCCTGTCTGCCAGGGGCCGTTTCTCAAAAATAGACTACCGCTGTTGTTAACGCGTAATCGCGTACAGCGTGCCGTCTTTCGCCTGAATCAGCAGTTTGCCGTCAGCCACAACCGGATCGGTCAGGAAGCCTGAGCTGTCTACCTTCTGCTGAGCCACAAAGTGACCATCTTCCGGGTTGACCCAGTGCATATAGCCTTCGCTATCGCCAACCACCAGGTTGCCATTATACAGCACAGGCGCCGTCAGCAGACGGTGCAGCAGATCGCTTTGCGTCCACAGCGTCACGCCGCCGTCGGTGGTAAGCGCCAGCAGACGGTCGTTTTGATCAACCAGGTATATACGGTTGCCGTCGACGATGAAATCGTTCACTGAACCCAGCTCGCGTTTCCACATAATCTGGCCGCTGCGCAGATCCAGCGCCGTCAGGTTGCCGTTATAGGCCAGCGCATAAATCACGCCGTTCACGATAACCGGCGTCGTGTCGACGTCGTTAAGACGGTCGATTTCAGTCGGACCGGTGGCGGTAGAGATACGCTGTTGCCAAATCATCTGGCCCTGCTGCATCAGCACCGCGCTGACGCGACCGTTATCGCCGCCCACAATCGCTGCGCCGTACGCGGTAGCCGGAGCGGATTCGCCGCGCAGAGAGAGCGCTGGCATATCCAGGTTAACGGTCCATTTCACCGCGCCGTCAGCTTCGTTCAGCGCCTGCAGCTGACCGTTAGTAGTATGAATCAGCACCATACCGTCGCTGACGACCGGACGGGAAATCGCTTCACCCGCCACGCTCGCTTCCCATGCAACGGTACCGTCGCTGGTGTTCAGCGCGTAAACTTTCGCTTTTTCGCTACCGATATAAACATGGCCGCCGGAGACGGTCACGCCGCCGGAGAGCAGCGCAGGCGCGCGGGAGAACCAGCCGTCTTTCTCGGCCAGGTTAACCGACCACACCTCTTTGCCGTCGCCTGAATTCAGGGCTTTAACGGTGCCTTTACGATCGGCGGCATACACAACGCCATCAGCAAACGCCGGGTGCAGGTTAGAGTAGAATTCGCCAATACCGCCGCCAACGGAGGTGCTCCAGGACGTGGACGGCGTAAACTGGTTTTCCACCGTCGGCAGTGGCGACATTTTCACCACATCTTCTTCGCTGTTAAACAGCGAACAACCGCTCAATAAGGTAACGGAAAGCAGCCCTGGCAAAAGTAATTTACGCAATTGCATCGAGTCCCTCTCAGATGGACAAATTATTTATTTTCATACGCATCATTTCGCTGAGCGCCGGTGAAGCATCGCTTTTCGCGCCCGCTTCCCATGCCGCTTTCGCCCCTTGCTTATCGCCTTTGCTCAGCAGGATCTCGCCGCGCATGTCGGCGACAATCGCGGTCCAGCCTTCGCCTTTCACGGCATCCAGGGTTTTCAGCGCGGCATCAGGCTGCTTAAGCTGCAGCTGGACGCGAGCAAGACGCATATTGATAACCGATTTCAGGTTATCATCAGAAGCGGCTGCCAGCCCCTGCTGAAGCTGCTTTTCAGCGTTCTGCAGGTCGTTTTTATCGACAAACTGCTGCGCCAACTCAAGAGACGCAAACGCACCATAGGTGTTTTTGCTGTCGGCGGCAAATTTCTGCGCCGCGTTCAGCGCTTCTGGTTTATCCGATTTGAGCGCGGAAATCGCATTTTCATAAGCCAGAGACGAGCCCCTGGCGGTGTCCAGCTGATGGGAGGTCCAGTAGCGCCAGCCAACCAGCGCGCCAACGCCCAAAATCACCCCGACGGCCAGCGCCTTGCCATTTTCAGCAAAGAAACGCTTTAACGCATCGACCTGATCGTTTTCGTTATTGTAAAGTTCCACGCAGTCCTTCTCCTGACTAATGATTCCCGGGAGATTAACCCAGAAGTGTGCGCAAATGCGCGGCAACGCTATCCTGCGTTACGGTAGTTTGCTCACCTGAGCGTAAATCTTTCACTACCACGTTTCCGTCGGCGATTTCTGATTCGCCCAGCACCAGCGCAACGCGAGCGCCCCATTTATCAGCGCGCGCAAACTGCTTCTTAAAGTTGCCGCCGCCGTGGTTGGTCATCAGCTTAACGCCGGGTAACGCATCGCGTACCTGTTCAGCCAGGCGCATTGCTGCGGACTGGGTGTCAGTTCCGGAGGCTACCAGGTATATATCGACAACAGGATCGGCTTTAAATTCCGGATTCACTGCCTGAACCAGTAAAACAAGACGTTCCAGCCCCATCGCAAAGCCGACGCCAGGGGTTGCGCGACCGCCAAGCTGCTCAACCAGACCATCATAACGGCCCCCGGCGCAGACGGTGCCCTGAGAACCGAGGCTGGTGGTGACCCACTCAAACACGGTGCGGTTGTAATAGTCGAGACCGCGCACCAGACGCTGGTTCACGGTATAGCGGATACCGGCATCGTCCAGCAGCGCGCAAAGCCCGGCGAAGTGCGCTTTCGACTCTTCATCAAGATAGTCGCCCAGCGTCGGAGCGTCGTTCAGAAGCGCCTGTACATCCGGGTTTTTAGAATCCAGCACGCGCAGCGGGTTGGTGTACATGCGGCGTTTGCAGTCTTCATCCAGCTTATCTTTAAACTGCTCAAGATAGGCCACCAGCGCATCGCGATAGTTAGCGCGAGCCTCCAGCGAACCGATAGAGTTCAGCTCCAGCGCAACGTGGCCGGAGATGCCCAGCTCGCGCCACCAGCGGGCGGTCAGCATAATCAGCTCGGCATCGATATCCGGCCCCTGCAGGCCAAACGCTTCGGCGCCAATCTGGTGGAACTGACGGTAGCGCCCTTTTTGCGGACGTTCGTGGCGGAACATCGGCCCAATGTACCACAGGCGCTGTTCTTGATTGTACAGGAGACCATGTTCGATACCGGCGCGTACGCAGCCAGCCGTGCCTTCCGGACGCAGAGTCAGGCTATCGCCGTTACGGTCCTCAAAGGTGTACATCTCTTTTTCAACCACGTCGGTCACTTCGCCGATAGCGCGTTTGAATAACGGGGTCTGCTCTACAATCGGCAAACGGATTTCGCTGTAACCGTAGCTACCAAGCACCTGCTTCAGTGAGCCTTCAATGCGCTGCCAGAGAGCGGTTTCGCCCGGCAGATAATCGTTCATGCCACGGATGGCTTGAATGTTCTTTGCCACGTTTATTCTCTTTATATATACAAAAATGAACCCCGGCGCCTCGCGCCCGCAGGTTCAATCATACACGGGAAGCGTATCGCTTCCCAACACGTTATTTCGCTTCAACCTGCTGGATATCGATGCGACGCGCCTCATCCAGCATCGATGCTTTAGCGCGAATACGCGCTTCCAGCTGATCGATCATATCGTCGTTATCCAGCCTGTCTTTACGTACGCCGTCTTCGTACAGGCCGCTTTTCTTATTGCCGCCGGTTACGCCGAGGGTGGAAACCAGCGCCTCGCCGGGACCGTTTACCACGCAGCCAATGATCGAAATATCCATCGGCGTAATGATATCTTCCAGGCGCTGCTCCAGCGCGTTAACGGTACCGATAACGTCAAACTCCTGACGTGAACAGGTCGGGCAGGCAATAAAGTTGATCCCGCGAGAGCGAATACGCAGCGACTTGAGAATATCGAAGCCCACTTTGATCTCTTCAACGGGATCCGCCGCCAGAGAGACGCGCAGCGTATCGCCGATCCCTTCAGACAGCAGCAGGCCGAGGCCGATCGCGGACTTCACCGCGCCGCTGCGCGCGCCGCCCGCTTCGGTGATCCCGAGGTGCAGAGGCTGATCGATCTGTTTCGCCAACAGGCGATAGGATTCAACCGCGAGGAACACATCGGAGGCTTTTACGCTGACTTTAAACTGATCGAAGTTGAGACGATCGAGATGATCAACATGGCGCATTGCCGATTCCAGCAGCGCCTGCGGGGTCGGTTCGCCGTATTTTTCCTGGAGATCTTTTTCCAGAGAACCGGCGTTTACCCCGATACGGATAGGAATATTTTTATCGCGAGCGCAGTCCACCACCATGCGGATACGCTCTTCGTTGCCGATATTGCCCGGGTTAATACGCAGGCAATCAACGCCGTATTCCGCTACCTTCAGCGCAATGCGGTAATCGAAGTGGATATCGGCAACCAGCGGGACGTTAACCTGCTGTTTGATAAGTTTGAACGCTTCCGCCGCATCCATCGTCGGCACCGAAACGCGCACGATATCCGCGCCAACGCGCTCGAGGGCTTTAATTTGATTTACCGTCGCCGCCACATCGGTGGTGCGCGTGTTTGTCATCGACTGTACGGCGATGGGGGCGCCATCGCCAATCGGCACATTCCCAACGTAAATTCGTTTTGATTTTCTACGTTGAATCGGAGCCTGGTTATGCATGAAAAATCTCCCGCGTTACCCGTCTGTTACTGCGCCGGTGATTGTTCGGCATTAAGGGTCAGACGTGCAACCTGGTTAGTTCTGATAAAACGACTTAAATCGACAGGTTTACCCAAATACTGAATCTGTACCGCTGCCGGGGCGCCGATTTTCAGTTTATAAGGTGCCTGGCCGCTCAGGTTGAGGTTACCGCCTTTACGCTGCAAACCGCTGAACAGCTTTTTACCGGTCGCATCGCTCACTTCCAGCCAGCAGTCGGCGGTGAAGTTCAGCACCAGATCCTGCGCGGAGGCCGCCGCAGCGGTCACGTTTGCCTGATCGGTCGGTAACGGCGAAGTTGCCGCCGTATCAACGTTTGCCTGCGAAGGCGCGACCACGGCGTTATTCTCGACCGGAGCCGGGGCCGGTGCTGGAGTCGGCGCCGGAGAGGTCTCGACAGGCGCGCTATTGGCAGCGGTATCCGGTGCGGAATTCGCCGATTGATTATCCAGCGGGATGCTTTGGCTGTTGTTATCGCCAGAATTCAGTTCGGCGGAGGATTGATCGGCCATCGTGGAGATCTCATCCTGCTGCGCTTTGTGGTCCTGCCACCACCAGGCGCCGCTGAGGCCGATCACCACGAACAGCACCAGCCAGGTAAAGCTCATCAGCCAACCGTCGCGCTTTTTGCGACGTTTACCCAGCGAGAAGGTCTGCATGGGGGCAACTTTCGCCGCCCGAATCGGAGCCTGCTTGGCCATCATCGGCAGCAGCTCTTCTTCTGGAATGTGCACAAGGCGAGCATAAGAGCGGATATAGCCGCGCAGGAAGGTTGAAGCAAGATCGGCGGGTGCCTTATCGTCTTCAATATCACGAACCGTGGAAACCTTCAGGCATAAGCGTTCAGCCACCGCCTGCTGGCTGAGCCCGAGTTGTTCGCGGGCATTACGCAGACGCGCGCCCGTAGTGTTTGCTTCTTGATGGTCTTGAGTGGCTTCAGTATTCATTCGCTACAACTACTGGTACGTGAAATTTAAAATTCAGCGCCGGTTACCCCGCGCCGCGAGACATCTGCTCAACGTCAGACAAACAGTATAAGTCCGTATGACCTGGTATCACAGAGACTTATCAAAATTGAATGCTAAGCGGTTGTTGTACCGCTACATACTGCCTCAAAGTCGACAAAAACGCACCGTAATTATTAACCACAACAGCGTATTTCGCCCGGCTATTCCACAAATATGCAACGCACCGCCCAGGCTGTGCGCTGCATCATTTATGATCAGACCGCCTTCACGTCGATCGCTTCGCCCTGCATACGTTTACGCAGCGTACGCTTGGTACGGTCGATAACGTCGCCGGCCAGCTGACCGCAGGCTGCGTCGATATCGTCGCCGCGGGTTTTACGCACGATCGTGGTGAAACCATACTCCATTAACACCTTGGAGAAACGGTCGATACGGCTGTTGGAGCTACGGCCATACGGCGCGCCAGGGAAGGGGTTCCATGGGATCAGGTTGATCTTGCACGGCGTATCTTTCAGCAGCGCGGCCAGCTCATGCGCATGCTCGGTGCCGTCGTTGACGTGATCCAGCATGACGTATTCGATAGTGACGCGGCCCTGGTTGGCGTTGGACTTCGAAATATAGCCGCGCACCGAGTTCAGGAAGGTCTCGATGTTGTATTTCTTGTTGATCGGCACGATTTCGTCGCGAATGGTATCGTTCGGCGCGTGCAGAGAGATGGCCAGCGCGACGTCAATCATATCGCCAAGCTTATCAAGCGCTGGCACCACGCCGGAGGTGGAGAGCGTGACGCGACGCTTAGAAAGACCAAAGCCGAAGTCGTCAAGCATGATTTCCATGGCCGGAACCACGTTAGTCAGGTTCAGCAGCGGCTCGCCCATCCCCATCATCACTACGTTGGTAATCGGACGTACGCCGGTGGTCTTCACCGCGCCGACGATTTTCGCCGCGCGCCAGACCTGGCCGATAATTTCCGAAACCCGCAGGTTGCGGTTAAAACCCTGCTGGGCCGTAGAACAGAATTTACACTCCAGCGCGCAGCCCACCTGGGAAGAAACGCACAGGGTGGCGCGATCGTCTTCCGGGATGTACACGGTTTCGACGCGCTGATCGCCAACGGCAATCGCCCACTTGATGGTGCCGTCGCTCGAGCGCTGCTCTTCCACGACTTCCGGCGCGCGGATCTCCGCGACTTCCTTTAATTTTCCGCGCAGAACCTTGTTGATGTCGGTCATCTCATCAAAGTTATCGCAGCAGTAGTGATACATCCATTTCATCACCTGATCGGCGCGAAAAGGCTTTTCGCCCATGTTTTTGAAAAACTCGCGCAGCTGCTGACGGTTCAAATCCAGCAGGTTGATTTTGGCATCTTTGTTCGGCACCGTCAGAGCGGCGCTATCAGGCGTGACTATTTGTTCAGACATAATTGATTCCGGCCTCGTTATTACACGTTATGGCCCCTGGAGGGTTGAAAAAAGAAACGCCCCGGGAGCGACTGCTCATCCGGGGCGCTGTATTCTACAAATTCTGGCCCATCAATACCACGTTTGCACGCTGCAATGATGAAAAAATCTGTAACTGCCTGGCAGATCCTATAAGGATTTTCGATTGTCGCAAGGCGGCAAGCAAGTGAAGCCCCGGGAGCATAGATAACTATGTGACCGGGTGAACGCGCGCAGCCAATACCGCGACGGTCGAAAAGCCGACGAGGATTAGCGGGTGCGCGGACAAACCTCGCCTTCAGCAAAGAAAAACGCGATTTCGCGCGCGGCGGATTCAACAGAATCGGAACCGTGGGTGCCGTTCTCGGTGAAGCTGTCAGCGTAGTCTGCGCGCAGGGTACCCGCCAGCGCGTTCGCCGGGTTGGTTGCGCCCAGCAGGTCACGATGACGCTGAACCGCATTTTCGCCTTCCAGCACGGAAACCACGATCGGACCGGAAGTCATAAATTCAACCAGACCGTCAAAGAACGGGCGACCTTCGTGCTCAGCATAGAAGCCGCGAGCCTGCTCAACGGTCAGATGCAGCATTTTGGTGCCAACAATTTTGAACCCTGCAGCTTCAAAGCGAGAAAAGATGCCGCCAATAACGTTTTTTGCCACCGCGTTTGGTTTGATGATGGAAAAAGTACGTTCAATAGCCATGATAACCTCTTTATATATGTTGTTCTGTTTCGCAGATGAGACCGATAAATACGGCGCGAATTATAATCATCATCTAAGGCGGTTGCCTATGTGTTTAGGTAACATTTTTTTAAAAAAAAGCGACCTTAAACAACAAATCCGGCTAATTCAGGCAAGTTCTGTTTATTGCACGGTGAAGTTAGCGGCAACAATCTGCCCCGCCTCATCCATCACCACTAGCTGATAACTATCGGGGCGCTCAAGGTTAAGGATGGCGCTGGCGCCTTCCGCGGTCAGCGGTTCGCCGTTCAGAAACCACCAGCGCCGCCCTTCCCCGCCGGTCGTTTGCAGCGGCAGCATCACCTTCAGCTCGCCGGGCAGACGTTTAACCACCGCGCCTTCACGGATGCCGGATAGCACCAGCGGGGCGGCATCGACGGTTTGCACCGGCGGGCAGTCCGCCGAAACCGCCGGCAACCTGGCGCGACGCCGTTCGCCCGCGGGCAGCCAGGGTTCAAGCGGCAGCGGCCAGACGTCGAGGCTTTTCGCCACCGCGCCTGGGCAATCTGCCGCCACCCGCTCCCCTTTCTCATTCAGCCATACCGGAAAACGAATCCCGCGAATCCCCTCCTGACCAGGCAGCAGCAGGGTCGGCGGCTGGCTCTCGTCGAGCAGCCAGGTTGCCAACCGTCGGCGGCAGTTCGCGTCGCCCGCCGCTAAATTCTGCCCGCCGGGCCAGCACACGGTCCCGGCGCTGACCGACGACGGGCGAGGATCGGCCGGTAATCCGCCGCGGCTCATAGCCGGTCGCGCCAGCAGCAGATTATTGACCTGATTCAGCAGCGGCACCGCGCTGACGAAGCCAAACTGTCCGACGACCGGCGTGCCGTCGGGCCGTCCGGTCCAGATACCAATCAGATAGCGGGCATTCACGCCGATCGCCCAGGCGTCGCGATAGCCGTAGCTGGTGCCGGTTTTCCACGCCAGCGGCACCACCTTCACCAGCGACGCATCGGGCACCGGCTGCGCTTCGCCGGCCAGTATGCGCCGCACGATCCACGCGGCCCCCGGCGACAGCAGCGGCCTCTCAACCAGCGGCGAGTCCGGCGTGATGCGCAATTGTCCCGCCTTGCCGTGGCGGGCGAACGCGCTGTACGCCGCCACGATATCCGCCAGACGCGCGCCGGCGCCGCCGAGGATCAGCGATAAATTCGGCTCCGCGCCAGCGGGCAGCATCAGCGGCAATCCGGCATTGCGTAGCCTGGCGGCAAAACGCTTCGGTCCGTAGGCCTCCAGCACCTGCACTGCCGGAAGGTTCAGCGAGCGAACCAGCGCGTCGCTGGCGCTCACCGGCCCGTGAAACCCGCTGTCAAAGTTGCCCGGTCGGTAGTCGCTAAAGCGTCGCGGCACGTCCTGCAGTAATGAGGCCGGATGGATCAGCCCCTCATCCAGTGCCATACCATAGACAAACGGCTTCAGTACCGAGCCGGGGGAGCGGATCGCCGAGACCATATCAATATGACCAAAGCGGCTATCATCGCCAATATCCACCGATCCTACCCAGCCGCGCACCTTCATATTGGTATGGTCGACCACGATCATCGCTAAAGAACTGCGCGGCGGCAGGCGCGATTTCCAGTTCAGCGCCAGATCTTCCAGCTGCCGCTGTAGCCCGGCATCCAGCGTCGTGACCACCTTCTCTGCGCGGCTGCTCGCCAGCGCGCGGCGGGCAAAAAGCGGCGCCAGCTGCGGCATCTGCCGCGGAAACAGCCAGACGGGCTCTTCGAGAGCTTCTCCCACCGGCTGCGACGGCCACACGCCCTGGCTTTCCATTCGCAGCAGGACTTTATCGCGCGCTGCCTGCGCCCGCTCGGGCCAGCGGTCCGGACGTAAGCGGCTCGGCGCCTGCGGCAATACCGCCAGCAGCGCCGCTTCGCCGTAGCTTAGCTGCGCGGGGGGTTTACCCAGATAGGCCCAGCTGGCCGCGCCGATCCCCTGCAGCGTACCGCCGAACGGCGCGCGGTTGAGGTAGAGCGTGAGGATCTCGCTTTTTGACAGATGCCACTCCAGCTGCAGCGCTCGCCATAGCTGCCGCAGCTTGCCGCCAAAGGTGCGGGGATGAGGATCGAGCAGGCGCGCCACCTGCATGGTGAGGGTGCTGCCCCCGGAGATCACTCTGCCGGAAGTGAGATCCTGCCAGGCGGCGCGAGCGATCGAGAGCGGATTGACGCCGGGATGATCCCAGAACCAGCGATCTTCATAGTGGATCAGCGCCTGTAAATAGCGCGGCGAAACGTCGGCCAGCGTCACCGGATAGCGCCAGACGCCCTGCGCATCGGCAAAGCGCCACAGCGGCGTGCCGTCTTCCGCCACCACCACTCTGGCAGGCGTAACCTCATGCAGCGGCAGCGGCCATAGCCGATCGGCCGCCAGCAGCAATAGCCACAGCAAAAAAATAAACGCCGCCAGCCAGCGCCAGCGGCGTTTTATACGCTTCAATACCCGCATTTAGGGCGCAACGGTTAGCGGTCCGCTGGCCGCGCCGGTTGCCCGCCACTGCGGCACGTACATTGACTCGACCTGCGGCTGCGGTACCTGATAAGTGCCCGGCGTCACCGCGCGCGCCAGATAAACCAGCGTCACCGGCTGGCCTTCATTGATAGCCACCGCGGCGACGAAGCGATCGTCGCGAAACTCAATGTGCTGGATATCCGCCTGCTGCATCTGGTTAAGCAGATTCTGCACCGCTTCGCCATTTTCCTGCAGGCTGGCGCTGCTGTTAGCCAGATTCTGGTTTTCCAGCTCCAGCCCCGCCGGGAGTAAATCCACTACCAGCGCGTCCGGCACGTTGCGTTTGGCCGTGACTTCCAGCTTCACCAGCACCAGTTCGCCGCTGCGCAGCGAAGCGAGCGATTTCTGCTGGCCCTGGGTATCGAAAATTTGCCGCTCGATTCCCAGCACGTTGCCTCCCGGCTGCGGAGCGCTCTGCGGATATCCGCTGCTGTCGAGGCGAAGCCACAGCGCCTGCTGGCCGGTGTTGGTGACCTGCAGCGCCGCCAGCTGGTCGCCGGTCAGGTTGCGGGTTTGCGCTTTATCGCCGGAGAGCGGTTCGGCCTGCACGGAGGTTTGCGCCTGCCAGCTGCCGGGACGGTCCTGCAACGTACGCCCGGCCAGGAACAGAGCATTACTCTCCTGCGTCGAAAGCCAGCGCTGGCCGTATGCCTCTTCCGCCAGATTGCTGAGCAGCGTATTTTGCGCTTCCGGCAGCAGTTTATTCTCCTCCAGCAGCGCCAGCTTCAGCGCATCGTCGCGCAGCTCGCTGCCGTAATCGCCGAGCCAGCGTTCCGCATCCTGGCGCGGCGTGGCCATCGCCAGCTTCAGGGCCTCGTCGCCGCGCGGCGCATCGCCCATCAATTTCAACGCTACGCCCAACTGCAGCAGCGGCAGACCGGAACGCGCCTGGTCGTGACGACTCCAGATCTCGCGCAGCGCGCCGAGCGGTGCTTTCTGCTGCCGGGCCAGCACCAGCGCGGCATAGGCCTGAGCGGCAAAGCGGCTGGCCTGGGCATCATCGCTATAGCGGACGGTCATCAGCCCCGGCTCCTGTAAATAACGCAGCAGACGCTGGTTACCGCTGTTGACGGCGTTAGTCGGGACACTGTAGCCCTGCTCGCCCGCCCGGACGAGGAAGTCCATCGCGTAGGCCGTTAGCCAGTACTCCTCCGGACCCTCTTTATCCCACAGGGCGAAACCGCCATCATCGCGCTGCATCTGCAGCAGGCGAGAAATGCCGATATCCACCGCCGCGCGTCGTTTTTCATCGCTATCGCCGCTGATGCCCAATGCTTTAAGCTGGACGGCGTTGGTATAGAGCGACGGGAACAGCCCGCTGGTGGTCTGCTCCAGGCAACCATAGGGATAGGCTTTCAGGTCGCGAATATAGCGCGCCAGGTTCAGCGGCGGCTTGCCGCTGAACACCAGCTGTCCCTGCAGCGTCGCCGGCGAGAAGCCCTCACTTTGCGCCGCCGGAGCCTGCCAGCTTTCGCCTGGTTGCAGGACGGCGCCCGAATTGACAGTTTGCGCCGGGAAAGCCGGACGCACGCCGAGCTTCCACTGCTTCTGCATCGGCGTAAAGGTTTCACCCGGCAGGTTCAGGCCGCTGATGATGGCATTCACCTGACCATCGCCGAAACCTTCATGCGCGCGGACGGGTACAAACAGGGTGCTGCGCGCGCCGGGCGCCAGCTGCACCGGCGGTATTTCTCCCCCTTCAAGCTGCAGCAGACCGCTGGCGGCCAGCGCAACGTTGAGGGTTTGCGGCTTATCGGTCAGGTTACTGAGATCCAGCGCCAGACGAGTGGTATCCCCGCTGGCGAGGAATCGCGGCATGTTCAGCTCGGCAATGACCGGCGCAGCCACGATCGTTTTCCCTTCGCTGCTGCCAAAATCGTCAGCGGTCCACGCCTGGGCCATCACCCGCAGTTCGCCGTTAAAGTCGCCAATCGGCAGAGTCACCGTCCCTTCGCCTTTCTCATCCAGCACCACCGGCTGCGCCTGCTGGGCGATAATCGTCACGTGGTTAACCGGCGGTTTGCCGCCGCGCTTAAGTTCATCACCGTCGCCGCCGAAGCGCAGGCTGGCGAGTCTCCCCTGCCCCTCAATCACCTGACCATAGATATCGTAAATATCGGCCCCGTAGCGTTTCTGGCCGAAGAAAGCGTTCCACGGGTCCGGCGTCGCGTAGTCGGTAATATTCAGTACCCCGCTATCCACGGCGGAGAGCAGAACGTTAACCTGTTTCGGCATCTCGCCTTCTTTGACGCTGGCCTTAACCTTCACCGTCAGCGGCTGGTTCGGGCGCATTTTAGCCGGCGCCTCCAGCGCCAGATTCAGACGACGGTTTTCGTCGCCGAGCGGCAGGTGCAGCAGGCCCACCGCCCGTTTTGGCGTCGCGGAGCGGGATTTATCCCCCTGACGAATAACCAGCGCGCTGAGGTACAGGTCGTGACGATTCCACGCTTTATCCACCGGGATCGATAAGTCCATCCCTTCCGCCGGGACGTCAATCTCCTGCCACCATAGCGGCCCTTCGCTTGATTCCACCAGCGCATAGCCTTTACCGGCTGCCGGCGCGGCGATATGAAGCTTGATGGTATCGCCCGGTTTATAGGCCGGTTTATCCAGCTTCATGGTGACGCGGTCCGGACGCGCCGCCCCCTGGCCGTCGCTGTTATCCTGCCAGCTGTATCCGGCCCAGAAGCGCACGCTGCTGACCACATCATCTGGCCCTTTGACTTCCAGGCGATAAGAACCCCACTCGACCGGGAAGCTCACTTTCGCCGTTTGTCCGGCTGAAATATCCAGCGACTCCTCGCCTTCCTGAAGATCTTTTTGATCGAACTGCGACTGCCAGCCTTCGCTATCGGACCAGTTCCAGTAGTAGTCGCGGCGTTCGCGAATTAACCGCACCTGTAGCCCGGAGACCGCCTTCTTCTCACCTTTCGCATCGGCATACACAATCTCAAACGCGGCGGCGCCGTTTTCATCCACCACCGGCTGCTTGACGGTGCTGTCGGTGCGATAGTCATAAACCTCTTTCAGGGCAAATTCTGGCCGGATACCCGGTAGCGTATCGGCAGGCCAGATTGGCTGTCTGACGGTGCGCGTGACCGGACGTCCGCCGGACTCCAGCAGGCTGGCCTGCAGGATCACCTGCAGCGGAGAGCGGCTCTCCTGCCACTGGCTGGCGGCGGTGACTTCTGCATGGCCCCGAACGTCCAGCGTGGTCTGTACTTCATCCAGGCTGCGGGAAAGGTTCTCTTCGGCAATGTCGCCAAACTGGAAGCCCGGCAGCGCGGGCACGGCGTCGCGCAGCGGACGCAGGAACAGTTTGCCCTGCAGCGAGTTGCCGCTGGCCGGCGCGCCGTACAGATAAGCACCGGTCACCGCAAAGCTAACATCCGCAGCCGGAGAGACGGGCGCATTTTGCGGCGTGAGATTTAGCGCCATACGCTCAGGCATAAAATCTTCGACGTGAAAATCCCACTCGCGCGGCTGGTTGTCGCCGGTGCTGGCGCGAATGTGCCACATCCCGGTCGCCGCGCCGCTATCTAGGGGATAAGTAAACTGGTACAGGCCGTTAACCGGTTTGCTGACCGTCGAACGAATGACCTGGCCGTTCGGCTGCACCACTTCCAGCTTCACCGGCTGCTCGGGGAGCGGTTTACCGTCGCTATCGCGCAGTAAAGCGTTGAGGATCACCGTTTCGCCCGGACGATAGAGATCCCGCGGACCAAACATAAATAGCTGCTTGCTGAACCCCGGCGCGCCGGCAATGGAAAATTCAGCCAGGTCCAGCGCCGGGAGTTTGAGATCCAGCAGGGTGGTTTGCCCGTCCTTACGCGCCAGCAGCAGCGCCGCTTCTTTGTCCGTTTGCAGCGTCACATGGCCCTGGCCGTCGCTCTTCGCCTGCGCCAGCGTCTGCCCTTTGGCGTTCAAGAGCTGAACATCGATATCGGACTGCGCCGCGCCGTTTTCCAGACTTTGGGTAAAGACATCCAGCCGGTTGTGGTAACGGTGCGCGGATACGCCGATATCGCTGAGGGTGAACAGCGTCGCGGCGTTGCTGTAGCTGTAGCGGCCCGCCTGGTTCATCACCGCGATATACACGCCCGGCTCCTGCAGCGGTTTGATATCCGCCAGCGGCAGCAGCATTTTTTCACGCGTATTACGCGCGGGGTTGAGGTCAAAACGGCCGGTATAGACCAGATCGGCCATCTTCAGCAGCTCGTCCGACTCCCAATTGCTCAATGAATTACGGTATTCCCATTGGCTGACGAAGGCCGAAAGTGATTCCGGTTTAATACGGAAAAAATTGACGTCGACGTTATCGACATTCAGCGCCATCACCGGCAATCCGGCCACTACTTTCCCCGGCAGCAGCGAGCCGCGGCTGGCAAAGCCGATGCTCGGGGCAATATCGCGGGTGGTAATGGTTTTTTCAAAGCTGCTGTCAAAGGTCGCTTTATTCAGCGCCGCCAGGGTTGGATCTACCGA
This sequence comes from Klebsiella sp. MBT K-1, assembly GCF_002556465.1. Taxonomy (NCBI): domain Bacteria; kingdom Pseudomonadati; phylum Pseudomonadota; class Gammaproteobacteria; order Enterobacterales; family Enterobacteriaceae; genus Klebsiella; species Klebsiella sp. MBT K-1. Next base: position 113,393 of record NZ_PDEL01000015.1, read on the forward strand.
TACAATCAGCTCGCGTTTTGGCTCAAGATGGCGAAGCCGCAGCTCTTTCAGGTTAGGCGCCAGCTCCCAGGCCCCATCAACTTTGCCGCTTTTTTTATCGACCAGATGTACGCTACGGGAGAAATCCTGGTCCGGCTGCAGAGGGATTGAGAAGGTCAGCACCATCGTCGACGCGCCGTCGAGCTGTACTTCCGAGGCATCCAGCAGCGTTAGCGCTTTGCCTTTGCTTTTTTCCGCCAGCGCCGCCAGCTGGCTGGCATCCGGCTTCGCGCTAGCTTTATCCGTCGCCGCAGACGCCGCGGGCGCAGCTGCCTGCGGTTTGCCGCTGTCGTCGCAGCCGGTCAACGATAGCGCGGTGAGCAGCGCCAGAGATAGTGCCGCCAAACGAAATGGTTTCATCCTTCTAACCCCTCGGCCCGCAGGCCGGATACATTAAGTGAACACATTATTATGCGTTAACAATATCATTACCAACAGCGACGAGAATAGAATCAAACTCCCGAGAGTGAATCATCCGTGATACGGTCGCCACTCTGGGATCCATAACTTGTCACTCTCCCGGAAAACGTCGACAATTCACTCTTGAACAATAAAAAAGGAGACGCCGATGTCTACCTCGTTTTTTGTCGCTGCCGACTGGCTGGCGGAACATATTGATGACCCGGAAATCCAGATTATTGACGCCCGTATGGCTCCGCCGGGACAGGAACAGCGCGATCTTAACGCTGAGTATCAGGCGGGCCATATTCCCGGCGCCGTTTTTTTCGATATCGAAGCCCTCTCCGACCATACCAGCCCGCTGCCGCACATGATGCCGCGCGCGGAGGCGTTTGCCGTCGCCATGCGCGAACTGGGCGTCAGCAGCGATAAGCATCTGGTGGTATACGATGAAGGCAATCTCTTCTCCGCGCCGCGCGCCTGGTGGATGCTGCGCACCTTCGGCGTTGAAAAAGTGTCTATTGTTGCCGGCGGCCTCGAAGGCTGGCGTCGCGATGAGCTGCCGCTGGAGCAGGGCCTCCCTGAACTGCCGGAAGGTGATTTTGACGCTCGTCTCGATCCGCAGGCGATCAAGCGTCTGACCGATGTGCTGCTGGTCAGCCATGAAGGATCGGCGCAGATCGTCGATGCTCGCCCGGCCGGGCGTTTTAATGGTCAGGTGGCCGAGCCGCGCCCGGGTTTGCGCAGCGGGCATATTCCCGGCGCGCTAAACGTCCCCTGGAGCGAACTGGTGATTAACGGCGAACTCAAAACCACCGATGAACTGAACGAGATTTTCGCTCGCCAGGGCGTCGACTTTGAGCAGCCGATTATTGCCAGCTGCGGATCCGGCGTGACGGCGGCGGTCGTGGTGCTGGCGCTAACCACGCTGGGCGTTAACGGTGTCAGCCTGTATGACGGCTCATGGAGCGAATGGGGCGCGCGGACGGATTTGCCGATTGAACCGGCGCAGTAGACAAAGCAACGGGGGCGTAAGCCCCCGTTCGGTTAGATAATGCGATTGTGCTTAAAGTCACGCAGGAAGCTGCCCCAGCGTTTTTCATAGAACGGCGTAATGTGGGCAATCATAAAGTGGCTAATCCCCTTTTCACCCTCCACCACCTGGCAGATATCAATCGGCTCGTCGCCGGGAAGCGTATCGGTCGCAACGCTGCCGGTGGCCTGAATCACCGCCTCAATATCGCCTTCCGCTTCAATACCAATCAGCAGGTTGGCCGGGGCATCGGCGCTGTCTTTAATAGAGCATAAAAACGCGCGCTTCACCGTTTTCAGCGTCTTGAACAGCGTGGTCAGCGAGTCCACCATCTGCGCGGGCGGTTCGGCAACCTCAGACAGCAGCAGCGACTCGCCGCCCTCAAGCACGGTCTGGGTACTGAGCGGGCTGCCCTCTTCCCCCAGCAGATGGCTAATTTCTCGCGGCGCAAACTCTTTGCCAGTAGGGAGTTTGGCATTGAGATAGAGCGTTTCGCCCAGGGTCATCGCGAACAGCGTGCGCACCGGCATCACCACGAAAGACTGTTCGTCCTCAACGGCCTGCTGCAGCGCTTCCAGCGAGGTGAAAAAAGGAATAACCGATGTGCCATCATCTTTTTCCCAGTGCAGCAGGTCCAGTACGCTATCTTCCACAACCTGCTCGCCCTGAGCGGCGGCTCCCGGCACCCAAACGGTGGCTTCGAGCAAAGTACGGAAAAACGCCGGACGGTGGCCTGGCTCGGTCGCCGCCTTCTCCAGCAGGGTTTCTAGCTCATTTTTAGTTTCGGACATAGTTTCGCTACTTCAAAATCGCCCGGCGGCGCTGCGCTCGCACGGGCCCACGAGTTTTGTCGGTCGGGTAAGCGCAGCGCCACCCGGCAAAATCCATTACTCTGCCGTCAGCAGGTTGGCAATGGTGCGCACACCGAGGCCGGTCGCGCCCGCCGACCACTGCTCAACGGCAGATTTACGGTAGGTCGCCGAACAGTCGATATGCAGCCAGCCCTGGTGATAGTTCTCCACGAAGTGGGACAGGAAGCCCGCTGCGGTGCTGGCGCCCGCCGGATAGGCCGCGCTGCCGGTATTGTTCAGCTCGGCGAAGTTCGACGGCAGCTGGCCGCGGTGGAACTCAGCCAGCGGCAGACGCCAGAAGGCCTCGTTTTCAGCCTGCGCGCTCGCCAGCAGGCGATTCGCCAGACCATCGTCAAAGCTGAACAGCGCGTGATAATCATTACCCAGCGCGGTTTTCGCGGCGCCGGTCAGCGTGGCGGCATCAATAATCAGCTCAGGCTTTTGCGCAGAAGCATCGATCAGGCCATCAGCCAGCACCAGGCGACCTTCCGCATCGGTATTCATGATTTCCACGGTTTTACCGTTGCGATAGTGAATAATATCGCCAAGTTTAAAGGCGTTGCCGCTAATCAGGTTATCGGCGCAGCACAGATACAGCTTCACGCGCTTATTGAGGCCGCGAGTGATGGCAAACGCCAGCGCGCCGGTCACCGTTGCCGCGCCGCCCATGTCGGACTTCATCGAGTCCATAAAGGCGCTCTGCTTGATGCTGTATCCGCCGGAGTCAAAGGTGATGCCTTTACCGACCAGGCAGGCGTACACCGGGGCTTCTTTATCGCCGGTTGGGTTATAGTCCAGCGCCAGCAGGACCGCCGGGCGCTCGGAGCCGCGACCGACCGTGTGCAGGCCCAGGTAGTTCTGCTCGCGCAGGTCTTCACCCTTGGTGATACGATAAGAGACGTTATCGCAGGCCACGCTGCACAGCAGGTCTACCGCACGCTGCGCCAGCTGTTCCGGCCCCAGCTCTTCCGCCGGGGCGTTAATGGTGTCACGGACCCAGTCAATAATGGTCAAGCGGTTATCCAGTTCGCTTTTCTGCGCATCGTCGAGGGCCGGCCACTCCACTTTGCGGCTGCCTTTCGGCCCCTTATAACCCGCCCAGAACGCCCATGCGCGGTCGGTGTCCCAGCCTTCGCCATCAAGCGCAACGTGTTTGATGCCCATGCCGTCAATTTTCCGCGCCGCGCGCTGAATCAAGCCCAGGTCGTCTTTGCCGTTCAGGTGCAGGGCGATGCCGTCGTTATTAATGCTGTAAGACGCTTTTTCTCCCCAGCGCGCATCGGCTGGCTGAGCGGTAAGCGTAATTTTCATAGCTTCGGTCATTATCATTATCCTTCTTAGCAAACGGGCCGCCGTATGGCAGCCCGTAAAGTTCTTTCGCCCGTTGATTTATCCGGCTTATAACCACCGGGTAAATCATAACGCGAAAATTATTCGGCTTCGTCTAACCAGACTAGCAGAATCGCCTCAAGAATTTTTTCATTGGATGCGTTTGGATCGTCATCAAACTCTTCCAGGTCGCATATCCACTGATGCAGATCGGTGAAGCGAACGGTTTTCGGGTCGAGATCCGGGAAGGCGTCGTACAGCGCTTCGCCGATTTCGCGACTATCGGTCCATTTCAGTCCCATATTAATGCTCGCGTGCGTGGTTGATGGTGTAACGCGGAATTTCGATGACCAAATCTTCGTCAGTCACCCGCGCCTGGCAGCTCAAACGGCTGTCGGGCTCAAGCCCCCAGGCCTTATCCAGCATGTCGTCTTCATCTTCGGTACTTTCCGCCAGCGAGTCAAAGCCTTCACGCACAATGCAGTGGCAGGTGGTGCAGGCACAGGATTTTTCGCAGGCGTGTTCAATCTCAATACCGCTACGCAGCGCAGCATCAAGAATGGTCTCACCGGTCTCAGCTTCCACAACTACGCCATCCGGACACAGGTCCTGGTGGGGCAGAAAAACAATTTTTGGCATTTTAAACCTCGTCCACGGATTGGCCTTTCAGCGCGATACGGACCGATTGGTCCATACGACGTGCGGCGAATTCCTGGGTTTGTGTGTCGATATTTTTAATCGCTTCTTTGATTGCATCGGCATCATCGCCTGCCGCAGCGGCGCGCACTTGCTCCGCGGCGTCATCGATAGCCTGACGCTCTGCGGCGCTTAACAGCGCGGCGTCGGCGGCCAGCGCGCTGACCAGACTTTCCAGTACGCGCGCGGCTTCAACTTTTTGCTCGGCCAGCATGCGCGCCTGGACGTCCTGTTCGGCGTAGCTCATCGAATCTTTAATCATGCTGGCGATCTCGCCATCGGTCAGACCGTAGGACGGTTTCACCTGGATAGAGGCCTCGACGCCGGTCGATTTCTCCATCGCCGTCACGCTCAGCAGGCCGTCGGCATCCACCTGGAAGGTGACGCGAATATGCGCCCCGCCCGCCGGCAATGCCGGAATGCCGCGCAGCGCAAAACGCGCCAGGGAGCGACAGTCCTGCACCAGCTCGCGCTCGCCCTGCATGACGTGGATAGACATCGCCGTCTGACCATCTTTGAAAGTGGTGAACTCCTGCGCGCGCGCCACCGGAATGGTGGTGTTGCGCGGGATAACCTTCTCTACCAGACCGCCCATGGTTTCCAGCCCCAGGGAGAGCGGGATCACATCGAGCAGCAGCAGTTCGCTGTCCGGCTTGTTGCCCACCAGAATATCCGCCTGAATCGCCGCCCCGATGGCGACGACTTTATCCGGGTCGATAGAGGTCAGCGGCGTACGGCCAAAGAATTCGCCGACGCGCTCGCGCACCAGCGGCACGCGGGTCGAGCCGCCCACCATCACCACTTCCAGCACCTCTTGCGCCTCAACGCCGGCGTCTTTCAGCGCGCGACGGCAGGCCAGCAGAGTGCGTTTGACCAGCGGCGCGATCAGATCGTTAAACTGGCTGCGGGTGATTTCCCCCTGCCAGCCGCCGACATTCACCCGCGCCGTCTCGGCATCGCTGAGGGCGATTTTCGCCGCGATCGCCGCATCGAGCAGCTCGCGCTGCAGGCGGTTGTCGCTGCGATCGCTCAGGCCAGCCTGCTCGCGCAGATAATCGGCCAGCAGGTGGTCGAAATCGTCGCCGCCGAGCGCGGAATCGCCGCCGGTAGCCAGGACTTCAAACACGCCGCGGCTTAAGCGCAGCACGGAGATATCAAAGGTGCCGCCGCCGAGATCGTAAACCGCGATGACCCCTTCCTGACCGGAGTCCAGGCCGTAAGCAATCGCCGCCGCGGTGGGTTCGTTCAGCAGACGCAGCACGTGCAGGCCCGCCAGACGCGCCGCGTCTTTGGTTCCCTGACGCTGAGCATCATCGAAGTAGGCCGGCACGGTAATCACCACCCCGTCGAGCTCGCCCGCCAGCGCTTCGGTAGCGCGCTCGGCCAGCGCCTTGAGGATATCGGCAGAAACGCGAATCGGGTTGAGCAGACCGCCTGGCGTCTGAATCATCGGCAGGCCGTTTTCGCTTGCCTGCAGCTGATAAGGCAGATGCGGGTAGCGGGCCTCGATATCGGCCAGAGAACGCCCCATCATGCGCTTGACCGAGCTGATGGTATTGACCGGATCCTGAGCGGCGTTTTGCCGCGCGTCATAGCCCACCGTCAAACCCGAAGCCTGATAGTTCACCACCGACGGCAGCAAATAGCGCCCTTGACGGTCGGGCAGAGTTTCGGCCTGGCCGCTACGCACGGTAGCCACCAGTGAATTGGTGGTGCCCAGGTCGATACCCGCCGCCAGACGTCGCTGGTGCGGCGCGGCGCTCAGTCCGGGCTCACTAATTTGTAATAAGGCCATAATTGCTTCCGAAAATTAAAAATCGAGCAGTTTTTCTTCGAGTTGTTCCGCACTGCTTCGCAGTTTATCGAGAAAACGCAGCTTGCGCACGGTATCCGCCGCCGCCTCCCACGTCTCGTTATTCAGTTGTTCAACCATCAGCTGATGCCGGGTATCAAATTGCGCTTTGACCCGCTTGATAAAGCTTTCCAGCCGCGCTTCATCCTTCGCTTTGCCTATTTCATCCAGCTCTTCGCGCAGCTCCAGCTGTTCCATCAGGAACGCGGTATCGCGCACGGTGTGCTGCTCGCTGGCGAGATCGAAACCATGAAGCGAAAGGAGATATTCGGCGCGGGTCAGCGGGTGGCGAAGGGTTTGCCACGCCTGATTAATGGTGGCGGACTGCTGCACCGCGGCGAGCTGTTCGGCCGCGCTGCCGCTGGCGAACTTATCGGGGTGATACTGGCGCTGTAGTTCCTGGTACCGGGCAGCCAGGGGTTCTAACGAAAGGGTATAGCTGGCCGGTAACCCGAAGAGGGTAAAATAGTCCATAGCAACCTCAGGGTTAACGAGATAAAGCAAACCCCACGCGCAGCGAGACTACGGTGGGGTCAGGGATAACCGATTACACGTTAAAGCTTTCGCCGCAGCCGCACTCGTCCTTCACGTTCGGGTTGGTGAACTTAAACCCTTCGTTAAGGCCTTCTTTGACGAAGTCCAGCTGCGTACCGTCGAGGAACTGCAAACTTTTGCCGTCGATCACGACCTTCACGCCTTTGTCTTCAAACACGGTGTCTTCTGCCGCTGGTTCGTCAACAAACTCCAGTACATAAGCCATACCTGAACAGCCGGAAGTTCTGACTCCCAGGCGCAGGCCAAACCCTTTACCGCGGTTGGCCAGAAAGGCGTTGACTCGCGCTGCTGCACTGTCGCTTAAAGTAATCGACATAACAAACCTCAACTCTTAATTATTTTGCTTCACGTTTGCTTTTGTAATCCGCAATCGCGGCTTTAATCGCGTCTTCCGCCAGAATAGAGCAGTGAATTTTCACCGGCGGCAGCTCGAGCTCGTCAGCGATATCGGTGTTTTTAATCGCCTGAGCTTCGTCCAGCGATTTCCCTTTTACCCATTCGGTCACCAGGGAGCTGGAAGCAATAGCGGAACCGCAGCCGTAGGTCTTGAAACGCGCGTCTTCAATGATACCTTCATTGTTGACTTTAATCTGCAACTTCATCACGTCGCCGCACGCCGGCGCGCCAACCATACCGCTGCCGACGTTTTCGTCGCTATTGTCGAAAGAACCGACGTTGCGCGGATTCTCGTAATGATCGATAACTTTTTCGCTGTAAGCCATGATGAATTCTCCTTATTGGTGCCGAATTAGTGATGTGACCATTCAATGCTGTTCAGATCCACGCCCTGCTTGAACATTTCCCACAGCGGTGAGAGTTCGCGCAGACGGCCGATGGAGTTGCGGACCAGATTGATGGTGTAGTCAATCTCTTCTTCGGTAGTAAAACGACCTAAAGAGAAACGAATAGAGCTATGCGCCAGCTCGTCGGTCATCCCCAGCGCGCGCAGCACGTAGGACGGCTCGAGGCTTGCGGAAGTACAGGCTGAACCGGAGGAAACCGCCAGGTCTTTCAGCGCCATAATCAGCGACTCGCCTTCAACGTAGTTAAAGCTGACGTTGAGGATATTCGGCGCGCCCTGCTCAAGGTCACCGTTGAGATAAACCTCTTCCATATCTTTCACGCCGTCCCACAGACGGTTACGCAGGCCGCGCAGGCGGGCCATTTCGCTTTCCATCTCTTCTTTCGCGATACGGTAAGCTTCACCCATACCGACGATCTGGTGGACAGGCAGCGTACCGGAACGCATGCCGCGCTCGTGACCGCCGCCGTGCATCTGCGCTTCGATACGAATACGCGGTTTACGACGCACGTACAGCGCGCCGATACCTTTCGGGCCATAGATTTTGTGGCCGGAGAAGGACATCAGGTCAACTTTCAGCTGGCTCAGGTCGATAGGCAGTTTGCCCACGCTCTGGGTCGCGTCAACGTGGTAAATGATACCGCGGGCGCGGCACATCTCGCCGATGGTAGCGATATCCTGCACCACGCCGATTTCGTTATTCACGTGCATAATGGAAACAAGGATGGTGTCATCACGCATCGCGGCTTCCAGTTCTTTTAAATCGATAATGCCGTTACGCTGCGGGGCGAGGTAGGTGACTTCAAACCCTTCGCGCTCCAGCTGACGGCAGGTGTCCAGCACGGCTTTGTGTTCGGTTTTGCTGGTGATGATGTGCTTGCCTTTTTTCTGATAAAAGTTGGCTGCACCTTTAATCGCCAGGTTATCGGATTCCGTCGCGCCGGAGGTAAAGACAATTTCGCGCGGGTCGGCACCGACCAGCTCGGCAATCTGATTACGGGCGATATCTACCGCCTCTTCAGCCTGCCAGCCAAAACGGTGGGAACGGGAGGCCGGGTTACCAAAGGTCCCGTCCAGAGTCAGGAACTGCATCATTTTCTCGGCAACACGCGGGTCCACCGGCGTGGTTGCGGAGTAATCGAGATAGATCGGTAATTTCATTGCTCTATAAACTCCGTACATCGCTTCAATGCAAGGAATCAGGCAACCGGCTGGATGTACGACCGAGTACACAGGATGGCGGAGCATCCCGGCCTGATTCGAAAATCTTTTTTATCTTTTTGGCTCAGCTCGTTTCAGCTTGCAGCCGAATAGCTGCAAGATGAAACTGAACGAGAACTACGCGCGCAGTTTGACGTCAATAGCGTCCTGAGCACGGGTATTACGCTGGGATTCATGGTTGTGCTGACGACCGGAGACATCAAGGATTTCCTGGTTATTCACCAGTTCGCCCAGCGTGATGTTATTCAGAAAACCGGTCAGTCGCTCGCTCAGATCGCGCCACAGCGCGTGAGTAAGACACTTATCGCCGCCCTGGCAGCCGCCTTTGCCCTGACAACGGGTGGCGTCAACGGATTCGTCTACTGCGCTGATAACTTCGCCAACCGCGATGCTACCCGCTTCTTTACCTAACAGATAACCGCCGCCTGGACCACGTACGCTGGAAACCAGACCATTTTTGCGCAGGCGAGAGAACAGCTGTTCCAGATAGGAAAGCGAAATTCCCTGACGCTCTGAAATATCAGCCAACGGAACCGGACCCGATTCAGAGTTGAGCGCAACGTCAAGCATCGCGGTCACGGCATAACGCCCTTTAGATGTCAGTCTCATGTCTTACTTAACCTCAAACTCGCCCCTGCCCGGGCTTTTTATTAATATGGGTATTGCATAGCAAGGCAAGTCTGACATTCCCGAGTAAATTGGTCAACTATTTACTTGACTGTTTTAGTCAGGTATTTGGCTTTCCGTGCCGTTTTACTTAAGCGCGATCTGATGCCCTCCCCCATCGGGGGAGTCGATCGGTAGGCCGGGTAAGCGCAGCGCCCCCCGGCAAACAGACAGCGCTATTCTTTATTCTTCTGCTCAATTGACGCCAGCATACCGCGCAGGATGTTCAGCTCCTGGCTTTCCGGGCGGGCGCGGGTAAACAAACGGCGCAGCTTGTTCATCACCTGGCCCGGATGACTGGCGCGGATAAACCCGGTTGCCAGCAGCGTCTGCTCCAGATGGCCGTAGAAACGCTCTAAATCATCCACCAGTGGATAAGGCGTTTCTTCATGCTCGACGACGGGCTCATTTTGCTCCTGCGCCGCCAGCCATGCCATACGCACTTCATAGGCGATGACCTGCACCGCCATCGCCAGGTTCAGCGAGCTGTATTCCGGGTTAGCGGCAATCGCCACGTGATAGTGACACTTCTGTAGCTCGTCGTTAGTCAGGCCAACGCGTTCGCGGCCAAATACCAGCGCAACCGGCGCATGCTGCGCTTCGGCGACGCTTTTCAGGCCGCATTCGCGCGGATCGAGCATCGGCCACGGCAGCGTGCGGGAGCGGGCGCTGGTTCCGACAACCAGGCTACAGCCCGCCAGCGCTTCATCGAGGGTGTCGACGATGTTGGCATTGCCAATCACGTCGCTGGCGCCGGCCGCCAGAGCGATGGCCTGAGAATCGGGTTTAACCAGCGGATTGACCAGCCAGAGGTTGGTTAACCCCATGGTTTTCATTGCGCGGGCGACAGAGCCCATATTGCCGGTGTGTGAGGTTTCTACCAGTACGATTCGAATATTTTGCAGCATTATGGTTCTTCGGCTAAAGATTATTCGTGCATGCTATCATAAAACGGAGACATAGGCAGATTTCACTGTTACTATATGCGCCGTTTTTTCCCGTTCTTTAACATCCAGTGAGAGAGACCGATGCATCCGATGCTGAACATCGCCGTGCGCGCAGCGCGCAAGGCGGGTAATTTAATTGCCAAGCACTACGAAACCCCTGACTCCGTAGAAACCAGCCAGAAAGGCAGCAATGATTTTGTGACTAACGTCGATAAAGCCGCCGAGGCGATGATTATCGAAACCATTCGCAAATCTTACCCGCAGCACACCATCATCACCGAAGAAAGCGGTGAACACGCAGGTGAAGATCAGGATGTTCAATGGGTTATCGATCCACTGGATGGCACCACCAACTTCGTAAAACGTCTGCCGCACTTCTCCGTGTCCATCGCCGTACGCATTAAAGGCCGTACTGAAGTCGCCGTGGTTTACGATCCGATGCGTAACGAACTGTTCACCGCGACCCGCGGCCAGGGCGCGCAGCTGAACGGCTACCGTCTGCGCGGCAGCAGCGCTCGCGATCTGGATGGCACGATTATCGCCACCGGCTTCCCGTTCAAAGCAAAACAGCACGCGACCTCTTACATGAATATCCTCGGCAACATGTATACCGAATGCGCGGATTTCCGCCGCACCGGTTCCGCGGCCCTGGATCTGGCCTACGTTGCCGCTGGCCGCGTTGACGGCTACTTTGAAATCGCGCTGAAACCGTGGGATTTCGCGGCAGGCGAGCTGATCGCCCGTGAAGCAGGCGCTATCGTCTGCGACTTTACCGGCGGCCATAACTACCTGCTGACCGGCAACATCGTTGCAGGCAACCCGCGCGTTGTAAAAGCCATGCTGGCCAATATGCGCGAGCATCTGAGCGAAGCGCTGAAGCGTTAATCTCTCACTGAATGAAAAGCAAAAAGGAAGCCGCGGCTTCCTTTTTTTATCCCGTTAAAACGGACGCAGGCCGCCGCCCGGAGGTATCGCACTACTCCACATCACGATAGCCGCCGCCAGCAAAATCACGCCGCCGGCCAGCGCCAGCGTCGCCCAGCCTACCTGCTTCCATGGCGCCGGCGCCCGGTTCGCGCTCAGCCTGACCGCCAGTTGACGGAATCCGTGAACCAGCAGCGCCAGCGCGCTAATGGTGAGCGAGGTTCCCGCCGCCATCGCCATCGCGGCCGCCATCCCCCAGCCAAATACGCCGATAACCTTACTGAACAGCAGCACCATAATGGCTCCGGAGCAGGGCCGCATCCCCATCGACAGCACAATCGCCAGCCGCGCCCGCCAGTCATCGCCGCTTTGCAGCTGTTCCGGCGCCGGTAGATGCTGATGCCCGCAGCCGCAGTTGGCGTGATGAACATGATGCGGGGTAAAAGCGGTAAATTTCGGTCGCCGCAGCAGCATCCGCAGCTTTTTCAGCGCCCGCCAGCACAGCAACAGGCCCAGCGCGCCGACCAGCAAATAGCTTCCCTTTTCCAGCCAGAAGCTGCTCAGGTGCAGCGCTCTTGCCGGAAGACGTAGCAGGGTAAGCACGACCACCACTAAAGCGATGGCCACCAGCCCCTGCAGCAGCGAGGCGGCCAGGGTCAGGCCAATGCTGGATTTCAGCTTCGAAGGATGGGTCGCCAGCCAGGTGGTAATCACCACTTTACCGTGCCCCGGCCCCAGCGCGTGCAGGACGCCGTAGACGAAGCTAAACCCCAGCAGCGACAGCCCGGCGGCGGAGGGATTTTCCGCTACCGCCTGCAGAAGCCGGCTTAGTTCAAGATTCAGCGCGCGCTGCCAGACCGCGCTTTGCAGCAGCACCTGCGGCCAGGCCTGCCATAGCCAGAAGCCAGCCCCTGCCGCCAGCAGCAAAAAGAGCGCCAGCGGCCAAAGCTGACGCCAGCGCGGAGAACGGCTGTTTTGAGTAAAAATCAGCGACATTGCAGCGTCACCTTTTGCGCGAAGTAATTCCCCAGTTCCATATCCTCCGGCGGCGCATCCGCTTTATCCAGCGACTGCGCGTAGGACAACATTTTTTCGTTAGGCTTCGGCGTCATCACTTTTGCCGAGCAGCTTGTCTTCATCGCCGCCGGCAGAGCGAAATCAGCGTCTTTGTCATAATACATATCAACGTAATAGGTCGGGTCGTAGGTTGAAAAGGTAAAGGTTTGCCCGGCCAGAGGCTGCGGCTTCGCCAGCGGTAGGGTAAAGGTGAGCACCGCCTGATGGCCGCTGCGCTCCAGGCCATAGCCGTCGGGTCGATTATCAAACTTTACCCGCTGGCCGTTATGCCATAGCTCGCTGAAATAGTGCTGGCCCAGCACGTTCGCCATCACTTCCGCCGCCAGCTTTTTCCAGATTTCGCTACCGGGTTTAGCGTTGCCCGCATCATAGAGCAGATCGGCGGAGGTGATTTCATCCATCGTCCAGCGCATTTTAAAGCCGGTGAGCAGGCCATTTTCCGCCACGGCCTCCGTTTGCAAACTGATGAAACTGTGCGGATGCGCCGCCGCGGATAGCGATAAAAACATGAAAAACGCTGCGCTGACGCATTGTTTCACTCTCTTCATCTGTTCCTCACGTGAAAAATTCTGTGAACCGCGCCAGCAATCCTGATGTAAAGACGCGGGCGTGCCCTGCTCACCCTGAATACATTAACTACGCTTAACGAAAACCCTAACTGGAACTAACCGGATGATGACAGTGATTGAACCACCATCTGTGCTTTCCAGTCCACAGCGCCGTAGCCAGGTGCTCCTGATGTTTTATCTGCCCGGGCAATCCGTGACGCCCGAATGGCTGGGTAGCCTCACTCAGGTTGATGAGGATACCGCCAGGCAGGACATCGCGGAGACGGGACGCGAAATTCAGCGTTATCACCGCTTGACCCTGACTTCACAAGCGGACGGCAGCTATCGGATGGAAGGCGCCGCGCTCGATCAACGCTTGTGCCTGCTGCACGCTCTGCGCCGCGGGCTGCGTCTATGCCCGCATTTTGTCAGCCACCATTTTACCCCGGCATTAAAAACGCAGCTTAAACAGCAAGGTATCGCGCGCACGCTGTATGACGACACCAATCTCCAGGCCCTGGTGAACCGCTGCGCCCGGACCCTGAACCGGCAGTTTGACTGCCGCGACGTGCATTTTCTGCGTCTTTATTTACAGTATTGTTTACTGCAGCACCACCTTGGGCAGAGCCCCTCTTTCACCCACGAGCAGCAGCGCTGGGCGCAGGCCGCCGCCGAGTTTACCCTCGCGGAGGAGATTGTTCGCCACTGGCAGCGTCGGGTGGCGACGACGCCCCATGCCGGAGAACAGCTGTTTCTGACCCTGCTGTTTATGCTGCTGAAAACCCCCGATCCCATCCGCGACGGGCACCAGCAGGACCGGCGTCTGCATCTGGCCATCTCCGGGCTGATTCACCGCTTTCAGAACCTGGCGGGGCGTCCGTTCAGCGATGAGCAGGGTCTAAGCGATCAGCTCTATATACACCTCTCGCAGGCGCTACACCGCAGCGTTTTCGCTATCGGTATCGATAACGCGTTGCCAGAGGAGATTGGCCGTCTGTATCCCCGTTTGATGCGCACCACTCAGGCGGCGCTGGAGGAGTTCGAAGCCAGCTGGCAGGTCCGCTTTAGCCAGGAGGAAGTCAGTTTAATCGCGGTGATTTTCGGCGCGTGGTTGATGCAAAAAAACGATCTGCAGGAGAAGCAGGTGGTTCTGCTTACCGATGATAATCCTGACCTTGAGCAGTCGCTGGAGCAGCAGCTGCGCGAGTTAACCCTGCTGCCGCTCAATATCAAGTATTTGAGCGTAAGCACCTTTCAGAAAGAGGGCGCGCCGAAGGAAGTGACGCTGATCGTCACTCCCTATACCACGGCGCTACCGCTGTTTTCACCGCCGCTGTTTCATGCCGACGAGACGTTCAGCGCTCATCAGCAGCAGCAGATTTGCAAGATGCTCGAGGCCTAAGCCACCGCTTTTGGCCGCACCACCAGCGCCGGTAAGGCCACCAGCGCCATCACCCAGAAAACGCCCTGGTGCAGATGCTGGTAGAGAAAGCCGGCAAATACCGTCATTACCGCAATGCTGCCGCCCATCGCTACTGCGGAGTAGACAGCCTGCAGGCGGATCACTTCGCTTCCCTGGCGAGCCGCGATATAGCGCATCGCCGCCAGATGGCACACCGTAAAGGTGCCGCAGTGGAGGATCTGCGCGACGATAAGCCAGGGTAGCGCCGTCGTCCAGCCCATTAGCGTCCAGCGAATCACTCCGCACGCCGCGGACAGCAGCAGCAGATCGCGGGCACTAAAACGGCGGAAGACTTTTTTGCTCAGCGCGAAAATCACCACCTCCGCCACCACGCCCAGCGACCACAAATAGCCCACGGCGGAGGCGGAATACCCCGCCTCCTGCCAGTAGATTGCGCTGAACCCATAGTAGGCGGCGTGCGCCCCCTGCAGCAAACAGACGCAGGCGAGGAAGCGCCAGCTTTGCCGCACCAGCGTAAGCCAGGCCGACAGCCCGGCCGCTTCCTGGTGGCGGGATTCCCCCTGCGGCTGCACCGACGGTTTCAGCAGCATGCCGATCAGCATTGACGCGATACCGATGCTGAGCATCACCAGAATCATCCGGTAGTCATACAGGCTGACCAGCTTCCCGGTCAGTGCCGAGCCAATCACGAAAGCGATCGATCCCCACAGGCGCACGCGCCCGTAGTCCATGGTGATCTGCTTTTGCCAGGTATTCGCCAGCGCGTCGGTCAGCGGCACCAGCGGCGAGAAAAAGAGGTTAAAGCCGACGATAATCACCATTAGCCAGGCGACCTGGTGGCCGATCCAAAATGCGAGCGCGAAGAGCAGCGTCAGCAGCGCCAGAATGCGCAGAGAAGAGATAAGACGGGACGGGTCGCTGACCCGCGGGGCAATCAGCAGGCTGCCAAGAAATCGCGACACCAGCCCGGCGCCGAGCAGCATGCCGATCGTTTCCGGCGTCAGGCCAAGTCCGGAAAGCCAGACGCTCCAGAAAGGCAGGAAGATGCCGTAGCTAAAGAAGTAGGTGAAATAACTTAGCGCCAGCCAGCGCGTGGAGTGCAAGACCATAATTCCCTCCCGAATGGAGGCGACAGTCTGGCGATAAAGCGGGGCGGGTGCAAGATGCCCTCGCCCCATAAATGGCGCTACTCGCGCCCCTGAACGTCTATTTTTAGCGAAAAATTCAGCGTATCTCCGGCGCCCAAAACCCGCAGCCCCGGCTGACCGTCCATGTTATGGGCGTTTACCGGGTGAGTTTGCGGCTCGAGGCAAAGGAACGGTTCACCCTGCATTCTGAAGAGCATCAACCACGAAGTTTGCGAAAGAATTGCGATATTCATCACATTACTTACTATCCTCGCTCGTCCACTCCAGCCGGAATAGCCGACGTTTAGCCAGCGATCCTCACCGTACTGCGGGTGACTGAAATCGGCATAGCCGGGAAGATGGCTTTGCCAGTTCAGAGGAAGGTGCTGTTCCCCTTCCGGCCAGTAGCCACTGGCGGCAAACTGCACCGTGCTGCGCTTATCAAAGGAGAAAAAGGGATGAAAACCGCAGCCGTAGGGGATAGGCGTGCTACCGCAGTGGGTAAGCGTCAGCGACGCTATCAGTTGGTTACGCAGCAACTGATAGCGGATCTGCGCCAGGTAATCGAAACCGCAGACATGTTGCCGACGCAGCTGTAACACGCAAAAATCGCCGCCGCACGCAATGATATCCCAGCACTGCAGCCAACCGTCGCCGTGGAGAAAAAAATGCGCGTCGGCGTGGTGACGTGGCAGGACTATCTCGCGGCCCTGAAAAATAAAGCGATTTCCGGCAACGCGATTGGCCATCGGCAGCATCGGAAACATGCCGCCAGCGGGATTTTCATATAGCACCGGCGCCTGATATTGCCGCGAGAATAAACTTTGCACTTTGCCGCCCAGAGAAGAGACGCACATCCGCAGATGCGCGTTCTCCATAATCCACTCTTCCGCCATTAGCGCGTCTGCTCCTGCTTCGCCGCATTAACGCCCGTATGGCGTTGCGCCAGCTGTTCTTCCAGGGCTTCGAGAGTGATCCCCTTTGTTTCCGGCACGTTGCGCAGAATATAGAGATAGCCGGCAGCGCAAATGATGCCATACAGCAAGAAGCTGCCCGCCGCGCCCAGTCCGGCATTAAGCAGCGGGAAAGTGTAGGTTAACAAGAAACAGGCAATCCACAGCGCCAGGGTACCTAAAGACATGGCAAGTCCGCGAACGCGGTTGGGGAAGATTTCCGCCAGCAGTACCCAGGTGACCGGCGCCAGGGTCAAGGCGTAAATGGCAATAGCCGCCAGCACCAGCAGCAGTACCGGCCAGCCCATAATGCCCATGGCGTAAGCGCCGGCAATCAGCACATAGATCAGCGTCAAGCCTGAAGCGCCAAGCAGCATCAGTTTACGGCGGCCGATTTTATCCACCAGCGGCAGCGCGGCGAGGGTAAATACCAGGTTTACAACCCCCGTCGCGACGATCGATTTAAGCGTGCTGTTAATATCGAAGCCCGCTGAGGCAAAAATCTCCTGTGCGTAGTTAAAGATGACGTTGATTCCGCACCACTGCTGGAAAACGGCGAGAACCATGCCAATGATCACGATCGGTTTCACCTGCGGAGCCAGCAGTGCGCCATAGGATACTTTATGGTTATCTTTTTCCAGCGTGTGCGCGATGTCGCGTAATATTCTGTCGGCATAGTCGGCGGAACCAATGCGTTCCAGCGCGGCTCGGGCACGCTCCGGCTTACCGGCCTTCATGAGCCAGCGCGGCGATTCGGGAACAAAAAACATCAGTACCAGAAACGCCAGCGCCGGAACCAGTTCTGCGCCGAACATCCAGCGCCAGCCCATCTGCCCGTTCCAGGTTTCTACAATCATTTGCTGCGTCGCCCCCGTCTCTACGGGTTCCGCAATCATCAGGTTAATAAGCTGAGCGGCCAGCACGCCAATCACGATAGTGAGCTGGTTGACCGCCACAAAGCGCCCTCTTTTTTCTGCCGGGCTGACTTCGGCGATGTAAAGCGGGCTGAGAGCGGATGCCAGACCAATCCCCACACCGCCCACAATGCGGTAAACCACAAACATGTCGAAACTGCTGGCGACCGCCGTCCCCCACGCGGAAGCGCTGAACAGTACGGCGGAAAGTATTAATGGCAGCTTGCGCCCGAGTTTATCGGCGCACCATCCCGAGATTAATGCGCCGAAAACGCAGCCCACCAGCGCCGAGCTCATTGCCCAGCCGGACTGCGCCGGGTCGGTAATGGAAAACCAGGCTTCATAAAACGGCTTTGCGCCGCCAATGACTACCCAGTCATAGCCAAACAGTAAACCACCGCAGGCGGCGACCAGACAGATAGTCCAGACGTAGCCCATTTTCAGATGTGTCTGCGCGTTATTCATAATGATTCCTCTATAAGGGAAACGCAGGGAACAGTAGGATTCAGGCGGGCCAGGCCCGCCCGTTTCAGGTTCAGGAAAACATGCCGCTTTGCAGGGCGTGGCGAATCAGATGCGCCTTATCATGAGCCGGGTTCAGCTGCAGCAGTTGCTGCATCGCCTGCTGGCTGGCGGATAAGTTGCCCAGCCCCAGATGGCCCAACGCTTCAATAAACAAACAGTGCTGCTGGTGCTGCTGCTGCGCTGAGACATCAAGCACCACCAAATCCGGGAGAGAGACGGCAAAAAAGTCGGCTTGCGGAACGTCATCCCGATGCTGCCCGGCCCAGGCGATAAAATTCTGGAAGTGCTGCTCGGCCTGCGCCGGGTTACCGCCCTTACGCAGCGCGATGCCCTGCCAGAAAAGGTAATCAGCGGGCTGATCGTTGTAGTAACGCCCGGCGTCCAGCGTTGAGCCTCCTTGTAGGGCAAGCTGGTAATATTCCGCTGCCTGCTGTGCATCCCCAGCCTGTTCCGTGCAGTAGCCCAGCAAATACCAGATATCGTTGTCCGTCTGCCCGGGCAGTCGCCCCTCCCCCAGATTATCGGGATAGCGTAATGCGTCTTTCAGACAGTGCGCGGCCTGCGTAAACGCCTCGCGTTCGATAAACTGCAAAGCCCGATGCAGCTGATTGAGCAAATACTGACCGGTGATTCTCCCTTCCCCGCCTTCCCAGGGATGAAACACGCGCGTACCGAGAATAGCGGCGGCATCGGCATAATGGCCGGCCGCGTTCCACAGGCTTAGCAGCTCAGCGGTCAGATCGTCCCGCTTCAGCACCACCGCTTTGCGCGCCGCCAGCGTTTCCAGTCGTTCGTTTACCGGCGTACCCAGCGATTTTTTCAGGAAATCAAGCTCAAAGAGGAAGCGCGCATTTTCGGGCTCAAGCTCTACGGCCCGCTGCAGATAAGCCAGCGCCTGCGCGGCATCCTGTTGTTTGTTCCAAGCGTAGACCCCGAGCAGGCGATGAGCGGGCGCGTAGTCGGGAGATTTTTCCAGCGTCTCGCGCCAGCAGCTGACCGCCTCTTCATAGCGACGTTTGCTGTACCAGAAACAACCGAGCAGATAGCGGGCAAAAGCGCTATCGCTCAGAGTTTGCAGCATCCGGACTTCATCGAGCGTATTGGGGAAACGCACTTTTTGCGGATGGCAGCGCTCGGCTTCGGCAATTAACTGTTGCCGTTTATTCGCGTCATCACTTAACGAGGCGCGCCACAGCATCGGCAGCGCTTCCTGGCAATCCAGAACCTCAAGCACCTCCTTCGCCGCCTGCTTCTGACCGATGGAGAGCAGCCAGCCCGCCAGCAGGCTGCCGTTGATCCCTCTGCGCCCCGTTACCCGCAGCAGGTTCTCTCGCGCTTCGTCGCCGGGCTCAATCATCCAGCGCACGCAGTGCAGCGGATAGCTCAACGGGTATGGTTTAAGGCAGGCGAAAATATACTCCTGCGCCGCTTTCGTCCGCCCGCTCTTCGCTAACGCCAGCGCTTTCAGCCCCATAGCCAGATGGTTGCTGGCGTTGAACTGCAGGCTGGTGTTGACCTTTTCCAGCGCGTCGACCGTATCACCGCGCTTCATCGCCAGCCGCGCCAGCGCCCACCATGCAGCATCGCGGCAGTTACCGCTCCAGGATGCTTTGTAATAGTGATCCCAGGCGCCTTGTTCATCTCCCTGCCTTTCCAGCGCGCTGGCAAGCAGCATACTGGCTTCGCCATCGCGCGGATTTTTATTCAGACGATGAGCGCGAAGTAGCGCGGCGCGGGCACATTGCTCCGCTAAAACCCAGTCGGCCTGGTTAAACGCCAGCGTCCCGAGAGCAACATTATTACGATAATCCTGCGGATCGAGGGCTATCGCCCGGCGATAGTAATCTGCGGCATAGCGGCTGGCGTGATTGTATTGTTCAAGATGCTGGCCGATAAAATAGAGCTCATCACCGTTGTGAATCTCTTCAGGCATCGCCGGCGCAGAGGCCGGTTCGGGCAGCGACGTCTGCTGAGTAATATGTTCGCGATAATCCAGCAGCAGCTGGTTGTCTGCGGTTTTTACCTTAATGGTCAAACGACCGGCGTCATTTTGCGGCAGCGTATGCCGCCAGCTCTCTCCCGGCTTCAGCGTAAGCTGAGTCTCATACAGCTGCTGCTTTTCCGAGCTGAGTTCAACAACAATATTTTCCAGCGGCGCAATGGCGTAAACGCCGAGCTGCAGCTGCTCAGAATCGCGAACCAGCTTCAGCGCCAGCTGCGTATTGGCATTTTGCACCATCCCCAGCTCGCTATAGGGAAGGAAATTTTGCACAAACACCTTCTCTTCATAAGGCGCAAGCCAGGTAAAGTCAGGCTGGTTATCGGTGTAGACGCCGGTCATTAGCTCAATATAGGGGCCGTTTTCATCCGTCAGATTGCGGTCCCACGCCTGGCCAAAGTCGCCATAGCCCCAGCTCCACTGTTTTTTGCCCGGCGAAACGTGGTGGTCGGCGACATGCAGTAGCCCACCGCGCTCGTCGTGGTGATAAGCGCCGACAAAATCGTAGTCCGATTTCTCCGCCATATACGAGGTGGGTACAGGAACGTTTTTATAACGGGAGATATCGACGCCCGCAGAATAGTCGACTTTGTAGTAGGTGCCGGTGGCAATAGGGAAAGCGGAAACATCACGCTTGCCGTGATCGAACACGGCGGTGACGTCGGGCGGAAAAACGCTCTGATGAGCATCGCCGCCTTTTACCGCCGGGTTGGCCCACCACAGGAAATGACGCGGCGTGGCGTTACCGTTAAAGACCTTGCCGGTAATTTCAATCAGCGCGCGGTCAGGATAAAGTGTAAACCCGGTCATGACCTGCAAACCGCGCATGGGCTCCGCTTCCCCCATCCATACGGTCTGCACGCCGTTTTCCCCGCACTGGATCGAAAAGTCGACCGGCATAAAGGTCGTCGGGCGATGATGCTGCGGCCAGTTGAACTCGATACCGCCGGAGATCCAGGGCCCCAGCAGCCCCACCAGGGCGGGCTTCACCACTTCATTGTAATACACGAAATCGCGCTGTTTAACCTTGTCATACGCCCGATGTATACGGCCGCCGAGTTCCGGTAACAGCATAATTCGAATGAAATCATTCTCCATCCACACTGCCTGATAATCGCGCATCTCACGTTCGCCGGTCAGGGTGTCAATCACGCCGTAGGGATAGACGTTACCGGAAGAACCTTGATAAACGCGTTTTTCCAGAAACATAGGGTTCGGATCCTCCGCCCCCGTTGTCCACGTAGGTAATGTAATTATTTCCTGCCAGACCTTAACCGAACCGTACATGACGCCTCCACTAAACAAAGTAAGGTAAAATTCGCTATGAGAGGAGTTTATATCGTCACTTAGCTGCTAAAATGCGCAATGCTCACGCTATATAGTTAAGGGAGTTAAGTGTATGCAGCGTACCGGTTTAAATAACGCCCGGGTCAGACAGACCAATAAATCCATTTTTCTGGCTCATCTCTGGCGGGAGAAGCAACTGAGTAAATCCCAGCTTTCTCAGCTCACCGGACTCTCTATTCCGGCGGTGAGCAATATTCTTGAAGAGCTGCTCAGCGAGGGACTGATCGACCATTCCACGGAAAAAATGAGCAAACGCGGAATGAACAGCGGAAGCTACCAGATCCCCGCGCGCGGAGCCTGGACACTATGCATGAATATCACGCCAACCAGTATTGAGTATCAGCTTGCCGACGCCCGTCTACTGGCAGTTGACGGCTGCCAGCATTTGCCCATCGACGCGCCTACGCCGCAGGCCCTGCTGGAGAGCATTATTGCATGCTGGCGGCGTATCCACCGGCTCTACCCGCAGCACAGTATTCATCTGGCGCTTGGCGTCCATGGTCAGGTAGATCCGATAACCGGCGTTTCACAAACCATGCCCCAGGCGCGCTGGAAAACGCCGATTGAAATAAAGTATCTGCTGGAAGAACAGCTCGGCGTGCAGGTGCGGGTAGATAATGACTGCGTGATGCTGGCGCTGGCCGAGAAATGGCAGCATCAGGGCCCACAACCGGATTTTTGCGTGATCAACGTCGATTACGGTATTGGCTCATCGTTTGTGATTAACGATCAGATTTATCGAGGAAGCCTCTACGGCAGCGGGCAGATTGGACACACGATTGTGAATCCTGACGGCAAGGCCTGCGACTGCGGCAGATACGGCTGTCTTGAAACCGTAGCCTCCCTCAGCGCGTTGAAAAAACAGGCGCGAATGTGGCTCAAAACCCAGCCTGAGGCGCAGCGCTCCCCGGAGCAGTTAACCACGGCATCGCTCATTGAGGCCTGGGAAAAGGGGGACGTGCATATTCGCGCATGGGTTGACAGCGCGGCCAACGCCATTGGCTTAAGCCTTTATAATTTCTTGAATATTTTGAATATTAATCAGATCTGGCTATACGGTCGCAGCTGTGCCTTTGGCGAACAGTGGCTGGAAAGTATCGTTAAACAAACCGGCTTTAATCCCTTTGACCACGGCGATACGCCGAGAGCGCACGCCACTCAAATCGGCTTTGGCACACTGACCCGCGCCCAGCAGCTGATGGGGATCGGTTATCTGTATGTTGAGGAGCAATTGCAGACGCTGCGTTAATCATCAGGAGGACGTGGCGGAGCGCAAATTTGTGTATTACGTTTAAATCACACGTCTCTTATAACGAGCTGATTATGAACACTCTACGCTACTTTGATTTTGGTTCCTCCCGCTCTCTGCTGCTGCTGATTGCGCGTATCGCGGTAGTGGTGCTGTTTATTCTTTTCGGTTATCCCAAGCTGCTCGGCTTTAGCGGCACGGTGCAGTATATGGCCTCCTCCGGCGCGCCGATGCCAACGCTTGCGGCCATCATTGCCATTATTATGGAGGTGCCGGCGGCCATTTTAATTGTGCTGGGCTTTTTCACCCGCCCTCTGGCGGTGATCTTTATTTTTTATACTCTTGGCACCGCGGTAATAGGCCATCACTACTGGGATATGTCTGGCGATGCGGTGCTGCCGAACATGATTAACTTCTGGAAAAACGTCAGCATTGCCGGCGCCTTCCTGCTGCTGGCAATAACCGGGCCCGGCGCTATTTCCCTCGATCGACGCTAATCTTCAGACGCAAAAAAGGCCGCGATTGCGGCCTTTTTAATTTTAACGACTACGATTACGCATAAACCGGGAAGCGGGAGCAGATGTCCAGCACTTTGCCCTTCACGCGCTCAATGACCGCTTCATCATTGATGTTGTCCAGCACGTCGCACATCCAGCCGGCCAGCTCTTTCACTTCCGCTTCTTTAAAGCCGCGACGGGTGACCGCCGGAGAACCGATACGGATACCGGAGGTCACAAACGGGCTCTTCGGATCGTTCGGTACGCTGTTTTTGTTGACCGTGATGTTGGCGCGACCCAGCGCAGCGTCAGCTTCTTTACCGGTCAGGTTTTTATCCACCAGATCCAGCAGGAACAGATGGTTTTCAGTGCCGCCGGAAACCACTTTGTAGCCGCGGTTCAGGAACACTTCGACCATCGCTTTGGCGTTTTTCGCTACCTGCTGCTGGTAAACTTTGAACTCTGGCTCCATCGCTTCTTTCAGCGCAACCGCTTTGGCCGCAATAACGTGCATCAGCGGGCCGCCCTGAGCGCTCGGGAATACGGCGGAGTTCAGTTTTTTGTACAGTTCTTCGCTACCGCCTTTCGCCAGGATCAGGCCGCCGCGCGGACCCGCCAGGGTTTTGTGGGTGGTGGTAGTCACGACGTGAGCATGCGGAACCGGGTTCGGGTACACGCCTGCGGCAATCAGGCCGGCAACGTGGGCCATGTCAACGAACAGGTATGCGCCAATGCTGTCAGCGATTTCGCGCATTTTTGCCCAGTCAACGATACCGGAGTAGGCAGAGAAACCACCGATAATCATCTTCGGTTTGTGTTCCTGAGCCTGCTTCGCCATATCTTCGTAGTCAATTTTGCCGGACTCATCAATGCCGTAAGGAATGATGTTATACAGTTTGCCTGAGAAGTTAACCGGAGAACCGTGAGTCAGGTGACCGCCTTGCGCCAGGTTCATACCCAGAACGGTGTCGCCCGGCTGCAGCAGAGCGGTATAGACCGCGAAGTTGGCCTGGGAACCGGAGTGCGGCTGCACGTTAGCGTAGTCAGCGCCAAACAGCTCTTTCGCGCGGTCGATAGCCAGTTGCTCCACGATATCGACGTATTCACAACCGCCGTAGTAGCGCTTACCCGGATAGCCTTCAGCGTATTTGTTAGTCAGCTGAGAGCCCTGCGCCTGCATAACGCGTGGGCTGGTGTAGTTTTCGGAGGCGATCAGTTCGATGTGCTCTTCCTGACGTACTTTTTCTTGCTCCATAGCCTGCCACAGTTCGGCATCATAATCGGCAATGTTCATTTCACGCTTTAACATCCGCATCTCCTGACTCAGCTAACAATAGAATTTCGGCCTTAAAAGGCGGTCCGATTGGACAACGGCCCACAGTATAACTGAATCATTCTGTGATAACAGGTCTTGACAAAGGATTTTACGCAAACGATTGGCTCCGCGTAACACAAGGCTTTGAGCAATAAAGCTCCTGCAATTATCAACGGATTTGTTTTCAGGTTTGTGATGCGAATATTTCATGTTGTCACTGCCGTAGGGCAAAACGTTAAAGAACCATTTACAAAGCAGGGGTATTTTTATAAGATGCATTTAAAATGCATCATTAAGATAACCTACAAAGGAAGCTGCTATGCTCGACGCGCAAACCATCGCTACGGTGAAAGCCACCATCCCCCTGCTGGTTGAAACCGGTCCGAAACTGACCGCCCATTTTTACGACCGGATGTTTGCTCATAATCCTGAACTCAAAGAAATCTTCAATATGAGCAATCAGCGCAACGGCGACCAGCGCGAGGCGCTGTTTAACGCTATTGCCGCCTATGCCAGCAATCTTGAGAACCTGCCTGCCCTGCTGCCGGCGGTGGAAAAAATCGCCCAGAAGCATACCAGCTTCCAGATCCAGCCCGAGCAGTACAACATTGTCGGTACCCACCTGCTGGCCACTCTTGACGAAATGTTCAGTCCGGGCCAGGAAGTACTGGATGCCTGGGGCAAGGCCTACGGCGTACTGGCCAACGTCTTTATTAATCGTGAAGCGCAAATCTATAACGAAAGCGCCAGCAAAACCGGCGGCTGGGAAGGCACCCGCGCGTTCCGCATCGTCAAAAAAACGCCGCGCAGCGCGCTGATTACCAGCTTTGAATTTGAGCCGGTCGACGGCGGCGCGGTAGCGGAATATCATCCAGGCCAGTATCTGGCGCTCTGGCTGAAGCCGGAAGGTTTCCCGCATCAGGAAATTCGTCAGTACTCCCTGACCCGCAAACCCGACGGCAAAGGCTATCGCATTGCGGTTAAGCGCGAAAACGGCGGGCAGGTGTCGAACTGGCTGCATGATTCTGCGCAAGAAGGCGATGTGGTTTATCTGGCGGCACCAGCGGGGGATTTCTTCCTCAACGTGGCGCCAGAAACGCCGGTCACGCTGCTCTCCGGCGGCGTGGGGCAGACGCCGATGCTGGCGATGCTTGACGTACTGGCGAAAGCGCAGCATCCGGCGCAGGTGAACTGGTTCCATGCGGCAGAGAACGGCGACGTGCACGCCTTCGCGGACGAAGTGAAAGCGCTGGGTGAAACGCTGCCGAAGTTTACTTCTCACGTCTGGTACCGCAGTCCGAGCGAAGCGGACCGTCAGGCGGACGCGTTTGATAGCGAAGGTTTGATGGATTTATCGGCCCTGGCCGACAAGATCGGCGACCCGCAGATGCAGTTCTATCTCTGCGGCCCGGTGGCGTTTATGCAATTTGCCGCGCAGCAGCTGGTTGAATTGGGAGTCAATAAGGACAACATCCATTACGAATGTTTCGGGCCGCATAAGGTGCTGTAACCCGGTATAATAACCCCGGTGGCGGTGCGCTTACCGGGGCTACAAATCTGGACGGAATTGAAGTTCTTAAGCCATCATCCGTTTTTTAAGCTTAAATCGCCGCGTCGTCTTCTTCGCCGGTGCGGATACGAATCACGCGCGCGACATCGAAGACAAAGATTTTACCGTCGCCGATTTTGCCGGTCTGCGCCGTACGGATGATGGTATCCACGCAGGTGTCGACGATATCATCGGTGACAACGATTTCGATTTTCACTTTCGGCAGAAAATCCACCATATACTCCGCGCCGCGATACAGCTCGGTATGCCCCTTCTGGCGGCCAAAGCCTTTCACTTCCGTTACCGTCATCCCGGTGATGCCGACTTCGGCCAGCGCTTCGCGCACGTCATCCAGTTTGAAAGGTTTAATAATCGCATCAATCTTTTTCATGGTGTTCCTGTCTTAGTCGCGTAACCGGTTGCTAACCGTATCATAACTTGCGTCATCCTACGGAGCTACTCTTTAAAGTCGTTAGCGTCGAGCTCGTGGCGCGACAGCAGCTTATAAAATTCGGTGCGGTTGCGCCCCGCCATCCGCGCCGCATGCGTGACGTTGCCTTTGGTAATTTGCAGCAGCTTGCGCAGGTAATTGAGCTCAAACTGGTTCCGCGCCTCGACAAACGTCGGCAGCGCGGTGTTTTCCCCTTCCAGCGCCTGTTCCACCAGCGCGTCGCTAATGACCGGCGAAGAGGTCAGCGCCACGCACTGCTCAATCACGTTCACCAGCTGGCGCACGTTGCCCGGCCATTTGGCGGCCATCAGCCGCTTCATCGCATCCGTGGAGAATGCGCGTACAAAGGGTTTATGGCGATCGGCAGACTGGCGCAGCAGATGGTTCGCCAGCAGCGGAATATCTTCCGTACGCTCGGCCAGCGGCGGGATTTTCAGATTCACCACATTCAGGCGGTAAAACAGATCTTCGCGAAACTCGCCGCGCGCCATCGCTTTTGGCAGGTCGCGATGGGTCGCAGAAATAATCCGCACATCAATGTCGATATCGCGATTGCTGCCCAGCGGGCGGACTTTACGCTCTTGTAAAACGCGCAGCAGTTTTACCTGTAACGCCACCGGCATATCGCCGATCTCATCCAGAAACAGCGTGCCGCCTTCCGCGGCCTGAAATAGCCCCTCCCGGTTGCTGACCGCGCCGGTAAAGGCGCCGCGCGCATGGCCGAATAGCTCCGACTCCAGCAGCTGTTCGGGGAGCGCGCCGCAGTTAATAGCGACAAAGGGTTTGTCCCGGCGCGGGCTGGCGTTATGGATGGCCTGGGCGATAATCTCCTTGCCGGTACCGCTCTGGCCGTTAATCAGCACGCTCACGTCCGACTGCGCCACCATCCCGGCCTGCTCCAGCAGGCGCTCCATCAGCGGGCTACGGGTCACAATCGCCTGGCGCCAGCGCTCATCGGTCGTCGGCGCGCTCTGCTCCAGCGCGTCATCAATGGCTTTATACAGGGCGTCTTTATCCACCGGCTTGGTGAGAAAGCTAAACACACCCTGCTGGGTCGCGGCGACGGCGTCCGGAATGGAACCGTGCGCGGTGAGAATAATCACCGGCATTCCCGGCTGCACCTTCTGGATTTCGCTGAACAGCTGAAGGCCGTCCATCTCGTCCATCCGCAGATCGCTGACCACCAGATCCACTTTGTCACGGCCCAGCATGCGCAGCGCCTCCGGCCCGCTCTCGGCGGTCAGCACGCTGTATCCTTCGCTGACAAGACGCATGCCCAGCAGCTTCAGCAGGCCCGGATCGTCGTCCACTAACAGCAGGCGGGCGGGTTTACGGATCGTCATGAATCACCTCCGGGACTTTATCGCTGCCGTGCCCGGCGTCTGAGCTAAAGTTCCCGCCGGGTTTACGGCTGGAGAGCTGACGCTCGATATCGGTGAGATTCTCCAGCTTGCGGGTCGTCAGCTCGAGCTGATTGCGTAATTCAATTTCCTGCTGACGCAGCGTCTCAAGCTCCGCATCGCTTGACTGCTGCAGTTTGGCGTAGCGGGAGCGCTCGTCAATCAGCTGAAGCTGCCGGCCCTGGGCATCGCGCCAGAGCTGATAGAGCGGGCGAACCTGGGCGGCAATTTGCGGGCTAAAGGTATCCAGGCTGGCCACCAGATCGCGACGCTCATTGGGCGTGATTTTGGCATCGGCCAGCAAAATGCCGCGCTTAAAGGCATCCTGCCAGCTGTTGGCATCGTGCTGCCGGGCTTCAGCCCGCGCCTGTACCGGAGCAAGGCGATCCGCGCAGTCAATTCCCCGCAGCCAGTACAGCGGGTTTTTATCGCTGGCCTCGCTCTGCAGGGTCCAGATGTCGGCGCACTCGACCGAAAGAAAATCGGCGACCTGGTGCTGCGGCAGCGCGGAGAGCGTTTTGCCATCCGCAGCGTGTGGTGATGTAGAGGCGGAACATCCCGCCAGCGCCAGGCACGAAATGCCTGACAGCAGCCATCCCCTGAGGGGACGGACAAGTGCGAAGAAGTGGGACATAATCACCCGATAGTTATACGTTATTTTTTCCAGACTCGGCGACGGGGAGCGTGATACGAAAACAGATTAGCCCGGATTTATCATCAACCAGGCTCAGCTCGCCCTGCATTTGCCGTACACAGTCGCGGGCAATGCTCAGCCCCAGACCGCTGCCTTTTACCGCCCCTTTACGCTGGTGGCTTCCCTGATAAAAAGGCTCAAAAATCATGTTTCTCTCTGCGGGCGGGATCGGCTCGCCGTTGTTAATGACGTCAATGCGCACCTGCTCGCCGTGCCGATAGCTATGGAATCGAATGTTACCGGATTCAGCACCATAGTGCACCGCATTGGAGTAGAGATTATCCAGTACGCTCACCAGCAGAGCAGGCTCCGCTTCGCAAAAACGCTCGCTGAGCGCCAGTTCGGTATGCATCATTTTAGCTCTTGCCGGCAGGCTGTGGGCGGAAACCACGTTTTCCACCAGTTCGGCCAGGTTGACCGTCTCGCGCGCAATCGGGCCATCGGCCTGTTTGCGGTTGTAGTCCAGCAGCTGCTCAATCAGCTTTTGCAGGTTGCGGCTGCTGTTATCCAGAATCTCCACGATCTCCTGCTGCTCGGGCGTCAGCGGCCCGGCCACCCGGTCGGCAAGCAGCTCTGTCCCTTCGCGCATGCTGGCCAGCGGCGTTTTCAGCTCATGGGAAAGATGGCGCAGGAACTGATGCCGCTGGGATTCCAGCCAGGCAAGGCGTTCGCTCAGCCAGATAATGCGTTTGCCGACGGAGCGCAACTCGCGCGGACCGGTAAACAGCGCGGCGTCATCCAGGGATTTTCCCTCCCCCAGCCGGTTAATCATTCTCTCAATGCCCTTCACCGGGCCGATAATCATGCGGGTAAAAAGCAGCACCAGCGCCAGGCTGAGCAGAAACAGCACCAGCGCCTGCCAGCCGAAGAACTGACCGCGCTCGGCGATTTCCTGCTGCAGCTGCTGCCCGCGCGAATAGACCACCGTTCGGGTCGCCTGAACCATGTCGCTATTGGCGGAGGCAAACGCTTCCAGGCTGGCGGCTGACTTCGCCGCCGGACCGCTATTTTTACACTGCAGCTCCGCCAGATCGTCGAGATCCTGACGCAACGCCCGCCAGATTTTCTCATCAGGCAGGACGCCCGCGTGAGCATCGAGCATTTCACTGTAGCGTTGGCGCTGATTCTGGTAGACCCGCGCCAGCGTCGGATCGTCCAGCACGCAGTACTGACGGTAGCTACGTTCCATCTCCAGCGATGCGTTAATCATCGCTTCGCTGCGGCGGGCATCGATAAGCGTGGTACGGTTGATATGCGCCGCCTGCGCGCTCAGCGCGTTGAGGCTTTGCCACGCCTGCCATGCCAGCACCAGCAGCGGAAGCAAGATCAGCACGAAGGATAGCGTGACCAGCTGGCGCAGCGAACGGGGAAAAAGGGAGAGTCGCTTCAAGGATAGTGTCTCAATCATTAGCTCATGACGATGCTAACTGAGGACGCAAGAAACATCTACGCCAGAAATAATAAAGCCAGGCTACGGGAGCCTGGCTTTATTAAGCAATGAGGCGGTGCCTTACTCGACGTTTCGCCCGATGACTGATAAAGCAGAGCTGTTATCAGGAGTTGGACGGCAGGCACCTGTTTGTGCGTCATTCGAAGTTTATGTAGCGCGTCCCGAAGGGGCTGACATAAGAAGGTGAATGAGCCACTGGTTATAATTATGCACGAACTATGCCACATCTCAAAACATTTTATTAACACAATGAAATATAATACCTTTTTACTATTCAAGCGTATAAATAATGATGATCGTTTTTTGCGCAAAGTGTCGCTAATTAGCAACACCGGATGAATGGTTTAGCAATGCTATTATAAATCAATAGGTTAAATGTCTCCTTTTGACGACATCGCTATAGCGCGTTTGTCGGCGATCCCCGACACCTTTTGCCGATGAGCTTCACAAATAAAAAAGCCTCCTGCGCGGGCAGGAGGCTTAATGCGATTCGCGAACGGTTTTTAGCCCAGCTGTTTACGCGCGTTGCGGAAAATACGCATCCACGGGCTGTCTTCGCCCCAGTTTTCCGGGTGCCAGGAGTTCGACACGGTACGGAACACGCGCTCCGGGTGCGGCATCATAATGGTCGCGCGCCCGCTTTCGCTGGTCACCGCGGTGATGCCGTTCGGCGACCCGTTCGGGTTAGCCGGATAGTTTTCCGTCACTTTACCGAAGTTATCGACGAAGCGCAGCGCCACCAGGCCTTTGCTTTCCAGCTGCGCCAGATGCGCGCCATCGCGGACTTCGACCTGCCCTTCACCGTGGGATACGGCAATCGGCATCATCGATCCCACCATTCCCTGCAGCAGCAGCGACGGGCTCTGGGTCACCTCAACCAGGCTGAAGCGCGCTTCAAAGCGGTCTGACTGGTTACGCACAAAGCGCGGCCACAGGTCGCTGCCCGGGATCAGCTCGCGCAGGTTAGACATCATCTGGCAGCCGTTGCACACGCCCAGCGCCAGGGTTTGCGGACGATGGAAGAAAGTGGCAAATTCGTCGCGAACCCGCTCATTGAACAGGATTGATTTCGCCCAGCCCTCACCGGCGCCTAAAACGTCACCGTAGGAGAATCCGCCGCAGGCCACCAGCGCCTGGAAGTCAGCAAGACCGGTACGGCCCGCCAGCAGGTCGCTCATGTGCACGTCGATGGCATCAAAGCCGGCACGATGGAACGCTGCCGCCATTTCAACGTGGGAGTTTACGCCCTGCTCGCGCAGCACCGCGACCTTCGGACGCGCGCCGGTGGCAATATAAGGCGCCGCGATATCCTCATTGATATCGAAGGAGAGCTTCACGTTGAGGCCCGGATCGGCATCGTTGGCTTTCGCCTCGTGCTCCTGGTCGGCGCACTCCGGGTTATCGCGCAGACGCTGCATTTGCCAGGTGGTTTCCGCCCACCACATGCGCAGCGTTGTGCGGCTTTCGCTGAATAGCGGATGACCGTCGGCCTCGATGACAAAGCGATCGCCCGCCGTAGCCTGGCCAAGATAGTGAACGCAATCCGCCAGACCATGAGCGGCCAGCAGCGCTTCCACCGCCTGGCGGTCGGCGGCACGTACCTGAATCACGCCGCCAAGCTCTTCGTTAAACAGCGCGGCCAGACGATCCTCGCCGAGCGCGGCGATATCAACCTTGACGCCGCAGTGGCCGGTAAAGGCCATCTCGGCCAGCGTGACCAGCAGGCCGCCGTCAGACCGGTCGTGCCACGCCAGCAGCTTACCTTCAGCCACCAGCGCCTGCATCGCATCCCAGAAGCCTTTCAGCTGCGCGACATCGCGAACGTCGGCAGTCACATCGCCAAGCTGACGGTAAACCTGCGCCAGCGCGGTCGCGCCCAGGGCATTGTTCCCCTTGCCTAAATCAATCAGCAGCAGGGCGTTATCAACGGTTGCGAGCTGCGGGGTGACGGTACGGCGTACATCTTCCACGCGGGCAAAGGCGGAAATCACCAGCGACAGCGGAGAGGTCATCTCGCGCTGTTCGGTACCTTCCTGCCAGCGGGTTTTCATCGACATGGAGTCTTTACCCACCGGAATGGTCAGTCCCAGGACCGGGCAAAGCTCTTCGCCAATCGCTTTTACCGCTTCATATAACCCGGCGTCTTCGCCCGGGTGACCGGCTGCGGCCATCCAGTTTGCCGACAACTTCACGCGATTGAGCGCGCCAATCTGCGTCGCCGCGATGTTGGTCAGCGCCTCGCCGACCGCCAGACGGGCGGAAGCGGCAAAGTCCAGCAGCGCCACCGGCGCGCGTTCGCCAATAGACATGGCTTCGCCGTAATAGCTGTCAAGGCTGGCGGTAGTCACCGCGCAGTTAGCCACCGGGATCTGCCACGGCCCCACCATCTGATCGCGCGCCACCATACCGGTGACGGTGCGGTCGCCGATGGTGACGAGGAAGGTTTTCTCCGCCACGGTCGGCAGGTGCAGCACGCGATTCACCGCGTCGGCAATAGTGATTTCCTGACGTACCAGACTCTGGCCCTGGGCTTTCAGCGTCTGCACGTCGCGGGTCATTTTCGGCGTTTTGCCCAGCAGCACGTCAAGCGGCAGGTCGATCGGGCGATCGTCAAAATGGCTATCGTCGAGGCTCAAATGCAGCGCTTCGGTGGCTTCGCCAATCACCGCGTACGGCGCGCGTTCGCGGCGGCACAGCTCATCAAACAGCGGCAGCTGCTCCGGCGCGACCGCCAGCACATAACGTTCCTGCGATTCGTTACACCAGATCTCCAGCGGGCTCATGCCCGGCTCATCGCTGAGGATATCGCGCAGTTGGAATTTACCGCCGCGTCCGCCGTCGCTGACCAGTTCCGGCATCGCGTTCGACAGACCGCCGGCGCCGACGTCGTGGATAAACAGAATCGGGTTGGCGTCGCCCAGCTGCCAACAGCGGTCGATAACTTCCTGGCAGCGACGTTCCATCTCCGGGTTATCGCGCTGTACGGAGGCAAAATCCAGATCGGCATCAGACTGGCCGGAGGCCATTGAAGAGGCCGCACCGCCGCCGAGGCCGATGTTCATCGCCGGGCCGCCGAGAACAATCAGCTTCGCGCCGACGACAACCTCGCCCTTCTGCACGTGTTCGCCGCGAATGTTGCCGATACCGCCCGCCAGCATAATGGGCTTGTGATAGCCGCGCAGCTCTTCGCCGTTGTGGCTGGCGACCTTCTCTTCATAGGTACGGAAGTAGCCGTTAAGCGCCGGACGACCGAATTCGTTGTTAAACGCCGCGCCGCCCAGCGGGCCTTCGGTCATGATATCCAGCGCGGTGACGATGCGATCCGGCTTGCCGAAATCCTCTTCCCACGGCTGTTCAAAACCGGGAATACGCAGGTTCGAAACAGAGAAGCCCACCAGGCCCGCCTTCGGTTTCGCGCCGCGCCCGGTCGCGCCTTCATCGCGAATTTCGCCGCCGGAACCGGTCGCCGCGCCCGGCCACGGAGAGATCGCCGTCGGGTGGTTATGGGTTTCGACCTTCATCAGAATATGCGCGTCTTCCTGGTGGAAGTCGTAGCGGCCGGTTTCGTGGTCGGCGAAGTAGCGACCCACGGCTGAACCTTCCATTACCGCGGCGTTGTCTTTATAAGCAGACAGCACGTAGTCCGGAGTTTTCTCAAAGGTGTTTTTGATCATTTTGAACAGCGACTTCGGCTGCTTTTCGCCATCAATGACCCAGTCGGCGTTAAAAATCTTGTGTCGGCAGTGCTCAGAGTTCGCCTGCGCGAACATATAAAGTTCGATATCGTTCGGGTTGCGGCCCAGCTTCTGGAAAGCATCCTGCAAATAGTCGATTTCATCCTCGGCCAGCGCCAGCCCCAGACGGAGGTTGGCGTCAATCAGCGCCTGACGGCCGAGGCCCAGCAGGTCAACGCTGGTGACCGGAGTGGGCTGATGGTGGGCGAAGAGTTTTTCACCCTCTTCCAGCGCCGTGAAGACGCTTTCCATCATGCGGTCATGCAGTTCGGCCGCCACCAGCGACCACTGTTCGTCATTCAGGCTGCCCGCTTCGACGTAATACGC
Source organism: Klebsiella sp. MBT K-1 (assembly GCF_002556465.1). Taxonomy (NCBI): domain Bacteria; kingdom Pseudomonadati; phylum Pseudomonadota; class Gammaproteobacteria; order Enterobacterales; family Enterobacteriaceae; genus Klebsiella; species Klebsiella sp. MBT K-1. The sequence goes on from NZ_PDEL01000015.1 coordinate 147,286, forward strand.
CACGCCGCGTTCCAGACGCACCACCTGAGACAGGCCGCAGTTATGGGCGATGTCGGTAGCTTTAGAAGACCAGGGAGAGATGGTGCCGGGACGGGGGGTAACGAGCAGTAGCTTGCCGGTTGGAGTATGGCTGCTTAGGTTCGGGCCATATTTGAGCAACCTTGCCAGACTCTCGCGATCGTCGCCGCTGAGCGGGGCGCTAAGGTCGGCAAAATGAACGTACTCGGCATATATCGTGCTGACCGGAAGGTTGGCCGCCTGGAAACGTGCCAGCAGTTTATTGATACGGAATGCCGACAGTGCAGGTGAACCACGCAAAATTTCCATCATAAGTCTCTCGTCTTCGAAGCTTTCATGGTGAGCCAGGGGGGAAACGGGCGCCATTATAGTGAATCCTGCGCCCCGACGAAACCGTTTGCGTAGAAATAAAATGATTGCCGGGGTTTATCAATTAATGTGACTCATCTCGCGAATAAGTTGCCAACTGACGCATTCTTAAGCAAAATGCCGCTCAATCCAAGACAACCTTTTACTTTTTCTGGTCATAATCTGCTGAGGAACCCGAAGCTGCAGAAGATTAACTATCTGAAAAAACTAAAGATTAATTATCTGCTCATCGGCATTGTGACCCTCCTGCTGGCGGCCGCCCTGTGGCCGTCTCTCCCGTGGATGGGTAAACCAGAAAACCGCGTGGCGGGGATCATGGCGCGCGGAGAACTGCGCATCAGCACCATTAATTCGCCGATGACCTTCGCGACCCTCAATGATAAAACCTACGGTTTTGATTATGAGCTGGCGCAGCAGTTTGCCGACTACCTCGGCGTCGAGCTCAAAGTCACCGTCAGGCAGAATATCAGCCAGCTCTTCGACGATCTCGATGAAGGCAAAGCCGACATGCTGGCTGCCGGTCTGGTCTACAACTCCGAGCGGGTGAAAAACTATCAGGTCGGACCGACCTACTATTCCGTTTCGCAACAGCTGGTGTATCGCAAAGGCAACCTGCGCCCGCGCACCCTGGCAAATCTTACCGCCGCGCAGCTGGCGATCGCTCCCGGGCACGTGGCGATTAACGATCTCCAGGCATTGAAAGAGCAAAAATATCCCGACCTCGACTGGCGCGTGGACGATAAGCGCGGGACGACGGCGCTAATGCAGGCGGTCATCGATGGTAAGCTCGACTATACCGTGGCGGATTCGGTCGCCGTCAGCCTGTTCCAGCGCGTTCACCCGGAGCTGGCCGTCGCCCTCGATATCAGCGACGAGCAGCCGGTCACCTGGTTTAGCGAAAAAGGCGAAGACAATTCCCTGTCGGCGGCAATGCTCGATTTCTTCAATAATATTAATGAAGACGGCACCCTGGCGAGGCTGGAGGAGAAATACCTCGGCCACGGCAACGATTTTGATTATGTCGACACCCGCACCTTCCTGCGCGCCGTAGAAAGCGTTCTCCCGGACCTGCAGCCGATGTTTGAAAAATATGCCCGACAGATAGACTGGCGTCTGCTGGCGGCTATTTCGTGGCAGGAATCGCACTGGGATCCGCAGGCCACCTCTCCTACCGGCGTGCGCGGGATAATGATGCTTACCCGCAATACGGCCCAAAGCCTGGGGTTGACCGATCGCACCGACGCCGAACAAAGCATCGACGGCGGTATGCGTTATTTGCAGGATATGATGAATAAAGTGCCGGAGTCGGTGCCACAGGACGAGCGCATTTGGTTTGCGCTGGCGGCTTACAATATGGGCTACGCGCACATGCTTGACGCGATGGCGCTGACGAAAAAGCAGAAAGGCGACCCGAATAGCTGGGCCGATGTCAAACAGCGTCTGCCGCTGTTAAGCCAGAAAAACTACTATAGCCGCCTGAAGTACGGCTTTGCACGCGGACACGAAGCCTACGCCTACGTCGAAAACATTCGCAAATATCATATTAGCCTTGTGGGCTATCTCTCTGAAAAAGAGAGAAAAGAGGCGCAGATGGCGGCCCTGGGCGAACACTATCCGGCGGTCATGCCGGATGAGCTGGATAAACCGGAACAGTACGCTTCGTCCTTTTTCAACTTTCGCGCCGAAACGCTGGTTGATAACGCAAAATTAAAAATCCCCGGCGCCGGGCATTAGTCCTGCACTTGCTGGCCAGCTCGCTTCAGCGCTTTTTTCTCTTCGCGCCGCCAGCGAAAGAAATCGCTCAGCATGCCGGAACAGGCCTCCGCCATAATCCCTTCCGTTATTTCTACCCGATGATTCATGCCTGGATGATGCAACACATCCATCAGCGACCCGGCGGCGCCGGTTTTTGCATCCCTGGCGCCAAATACCAGCCGGGAAATACGGCTGTGCACCATCGCTCCGGCGCACATCACGCAAGGCTCAAGGGTAACGTACAGCGTTGCGTCAATCAGGCGATAGTTTTGCAGCACCAGTCCGCCCTGACGCAGGGCCATAATCTCGGCGTGCGCGGTCGGATCGTGGCGGCCGATTGGCCGGTTCCAGCCCTCGCCGATGACCTGATGATTATGCACCAGCACGGCGCCGACCGGCACTTCGCCCTCTTCCCAGGCGCGTTTGGCCAGCGTCAGGGCGTGACGCATCCAGTATTCATCATTTAATTCATGGTCAGACAAAGCGGGCACTCCTGCAGAAAAGCGGGGCGCATTATACATGGGCGCTATGTATTACACACTATTCTAACTGCTGAAGATCGCCCTGCGGCGTCACCCGCCAGCGGTGCTGGCAAAAATTGAGCAGCGGGTTGTCCTGCTCGCTGTCGCTGTAGCCGCTATACAATCGCAGCGGAGCGCCTATTTTCTGTTCCAGCTGCGCCACCTTTTCATTGCCGAGGCAGCGAAGGGTTAACCCCCAGCCGCCGCAGCGCCGCTCCATCCGGCTGGCAATCAGATTGACCCGCGGTAGCCAGGCAGTATCAAAATAGACTTGCTCAACCAGCGACTGCGGCGAACCGGTAATCAGCCAGACATCGGCGTCCGTGCTGGACAAATAATGGTTAAGCCGCGACTGAACCACCGGGAAGGCCGTAACGTGCTGGCGAAACCAGCGAACAAAATCGGCCTCCAGGCGTTTAAGGTGATGCTCGCTGCGTCCGAAGGTTGAAGCCCACAGCAGCAGGCTCATCGGCCAGCGCGCGGCGCGACCGTACAACATCAGTCCGGCGGCAATAACAGGCAATAAAGGAAGCACCAGCAGCGTATTCAGCGGCTGATGGCGCAGGATATAGCGCAAAAAGCTGCCGAACATATCCTGCTGATGCAAGGTTCCATCCAGATCAAAAAAAACCACTCTCCGCGTGCTGCTATTCAAAACCTACTCCCATGTACGATCGCTCGATTACCAATAGCTTAACAGCCTTGCGTCGCCAATAGCGAAAACATACGCTGTCGTTGAATCCGGATTAAGAAAACACATTTGCAGAGAAATCTTAGGCATAGAATTTTTAATTCGCGATAATCCTCTTATAATCGAATACAAAATTCTTTCAGCCGAGGGTGAAGCTGTCCTCCGGAGCCGCTATGAACTGTTTGACCCGTATTCGCCTGCGCTACCCTACGTTGGCCGCAAGCGATAAAAAACTGGCCGATTTCATTCTGGCTCAACCGGATCAAACCCGCCACCTTAGCTCACAGCAGCTGGCGGGCGAAGCCGGCGTCAGTCAGTCAAGCGTAGTGAAATTTGCGCAGAAAATGGGCTTCAAAGGCTTCCCGGCGTTAAAGCTGGCGCTGAGCGAAGCCCTGGCAAGCGCCCCTACGCCGCAGTCCGTACCGGTGCATAATCAGATTCGCGGCGACGATCCTCTTCGGCTGGTTGGCGAAAAGCTGATTAAGGATAACATCGCGGCTATGCACGCCTCGCTGGACGTCAACACCGAAGAGAAGCTGCTGGAAGCCGTCACGCTGCTGCGCCACGCCCGACGGGTGATCATTACCGGTATCGGCGCATCGGGCCTGGTGGCGAGAAACTTTAGCTGGAAGCTGATGAAAATCGGCATTAACGCCGTCTCTGAACAGGATATGCACGCGCTGCTGGCCACGGTACAGGCGATGTCGCCGGACGATCTGCTGCTGGCCATCTCCTACTCCGGTGAACGACGCGAGATCAATATGGCGGCCGGTGAAGCGTTACGGGTAGGGAGCCAGATCCTGGCGATCACCGGTTTTAACCCCAACGCGCTTCAGCAGCAGGCTACGCTGTGCCTGTACACCATTGCGGAGGAGCAGGCCACGCGCAGCGCCGCCATCTCTTCCACCAGCGCGCAGATGATGCTGACCGATCTCCTGTTTATGGGGCTGGTGCAGCAGGATCTTGAGCACGCTCCGGAGCGGATTCGCCACAGCGAAGCGCTGGTGAAAAAGCTGGTATAACGCCGAGTGCCCCGCCAGCTGGCAGAAACTCACTCACTCTTATTGGCTCAAGCCGGGCAAAATTTCTCCGCTACGGATGGTCGCCCCACGGTTGAAAAGAGCTGGCCCGGGCGGAAAATGGGCGTATAATGCCCGCCCTGTTTGTGTTGTTTCTGAGAATTTCCTGATGGCGCTGTTAATCACCAAAAAATGTATCAACTGCGATATGTGCGAGCCTGAGTGCCCGAATGAGGCGATATCCATGGGTGATAGCATTTATGAAATTAACAGCGACCGCTGCACCGAATGCGTTGGCCACTATGATACGCCGACCTGCCAGAAGGTGTGTCCGATCCCGAATACCATTCTGAAAGACCCGGCGCATAACGAAAATGAAGAGCAGCTGTGGGATAAATTTGTCCTGCTGCATCACGCGGACAAATTATGACATTGCCGGATGGACTTATCCGGCCTGCCTGTAAATCTAACTTTCGATAATCACCGTGGCGCAGGCATAGTGGCGTTCATCGGCCAGCGTCACGTGAATGCTGCTGACGCCCAGCCGCTCGGCCAGACTCTTCGCCTCGCCCCACAACCGTAGCTTTGGCTTCCCCAGCTCGTCGTTGTAAACCTCAAACTGGTTAAACGCCAGGCCATTGCGGATGCCGGTGCCAAGCGCCTTGGCCGCCGCTTCTTTAACGGCGAAACGCTTAGCCAGAAAACGGACCGGCTGCTGATGCTGTTGCCATATCGCCCACTCGTGATCGCTCAGTACGCGACGGGCCAGACGGTCGCCGCTGCGGGCGATCACCGCTTCAATACGGGCGATTTCAACTATATCAGTACCCAGTCCGAGAATAGCCATCAGGCACGGGCTTCCAGCATCAGACGCTTCATTTCCGCAACCGCCTCTTTCAGGCCGCTCATCACCGCCCGGCTAATAATCGCATGGCCGATATTCAGCTCGTGCATTTCCGGCAGCGCCGCAATGGCTTTTACATTATGGTAGGTCAGGCCATGACCGGCATTGACCTTCAGCCCCAGACTGGCGGCATAGGTCGCCGCTTTGGCAATACGCTCCAGCTCTTTTGCCTGCTCAGCGTCGGTTTGCGCATCGGCGTAGCAGCCGGTGTGAATTTCGATATAGGGGGCGCCCACGTCCGCTGCGGCCTTAATTTGCGCGTTGTCCGCATCAATAAACAGAGAAACCAGGATACCGGCGTCGGCAAGACGTTTACAGGCATCGCGCATTTTGTCGAGCTGGCCCGCCACGTCCAGTCCGCCTTCGGTGGTCACTTCCTGGCGTTTTTCCGGTACCAGGCAGCAGAAATGGGGCTGAGTCTCACAGGCGATATTCAGCATCTCTTCCGTCACCGCCATCTCAAGGTTCATGCGGGTATCCAGCGTCTGGCGCAAAATACGGACATCGCGATCGGTAATATGGCGACGATCCTCGCGCAGATGGACGGTAATACCGTCAGCGCCGGCCTGCTCGGCGATAAAAGCCGCCTGTACCGGATCCGGATAAGCGGTACCGCGGGCGTTGCGTAATGTCGCAATGTGGTCAATGTTGACCCCTAACAGTAATTCAGCCATGACAATCCTCGTTAATCGTTATTTGTTTTATCGGCTCGCGCAGCCCGCGCGGGCAAAAACTGACGAAAAAGCTCGCGACTTTTTAGCGGCTTCCCGCCCAGATAGGGCTTCAGGGCGATACGTGTGAAACGTTTTGCCGCGCGCAGCGCATCGCTGTCGGGAAATTCACGGCTCGCCAACGCTTTAAGATGGTGCCCGGTAAAGGTGCTGTTATCAATAACCACGCTGGCGATAAAGCCTTTTTCTTCACGGTAGCGATAGGTCATCGCATCGTCAACCGCTTCTCCACTGCCGGCGCAATGCAGGAAATCCACGCCATACCCCAGGTGCCCAAGCAGCGCCAGTTCAAAACGCCGAAGCGCCGGTTCCGGCGAGCCGCTTGCGCCAGCCAGAGACTGGATACAGTGCAAATAATCGAAGAAGAGTTCGGAGAAGCGCGTTTCGTGCTCAAGCACGCGAGAGAGCAGTTCGTTGACGTAAAGGCCGCTGTAGAGCGTGATACCGCTAAGGGGGAGCGCCAGCGAGACGGCTTCCGCGCTGCGCAGCGTTTTGACTTCGCCGCGCCCGCCAAAGCGAAGCAGTAAGGGAGTAAAAGGCTGAAGCGCGCCTTTGAGGTTGGAGCGTTTAGAACGTGCGCCTTTAGCCACAAGGCGCACGCGGCCGGATTCTTCCGTGAAGACGTCCAGCATCAGGCTGGTTTCGCTCCAGGGACGACTATGCAGGACGAAAGCGCGCTGCCAGCCTTCCATCAAAATGGCTCTTAGAGATCGTCGCCGTAACCGAGACTGCGCAGCGCGCGTTCGTCATCAGCCCAGCCGGATTTCACTTTCACCCACAGTTCGAGGTGAACCGGCGCTTCAAACATATCCTGCATGTCTTTACGCGCTTCGATACCGATAGTTTTGATTTTGGCCCCTTTGTTGCCAATCACCATCTTCTTCTGCCCTTCACGCTCAACCAGAATCAGACCGTTAATATCGTAACCGCCGCGTTCATTGGTTACAAAACGCTCGATTTCGACGGTGACGGAATACGGCAGTTCGGCGCCAAGGAAACGCATCAGCTTTTCGCGAATGATCTCGGAAGCCATAAAGCGCTGAGAACGGTCGGTAATGTAATCTTCCGGGAAATGATGAATCGCCTCCGGCAGATGCTTACGCACAATACCGGCAATAGTATCAACGTTCAGCCCGGTTTCCGCGGAAATCGGCACGATATCGAGGAAGTTCATCTGGCTGCCGAGGAACTGCAGGTGCGGCAGCAGATCCCCTTTTTCCTGTACGTTGTCGACTTTGTTGACCGCCAGAATCACCGGCGCTTTGCCGTCGCGCAGCTTGTTGAGCACCATCTCATCGTCCGGCGTCCAGCGGGTACCTTCAACGACGAAAATAATCAGCTCAACGTCGCCAATAGAGCTGCTTGCCGCTTTGTTCATCAGGCGGTTTATCGCACGTTTTTCTTCCATATGCAGGCCCGGGGTATCGACGTAGATCGCCTGGTACGGGCCTTCAGTATGAATACCAACGATGCGGTGACGCGTCGTCTGCGCTTTTCGGGAAGTAATAGAGATCTTCTGCCCGAGCAGCTTGTTCAGCAATGTGGATTTGCCCACGTTTGGACGACCAACGATGGCAATAAATCCGCAGTAGTTTTTTTCTTCGCTCATTCCAGCTCCAGCTTTTTCAGCGCCTGTTCGGCGGCAGCCTGCTCCGCCTTACGACGGCTAGAACCCGTGCCAACCACCGGTTCACTCAGGCCGCTAACCTGGCAGTGGATAGTAAATTCCTGATCGTGCGCTTCTCCGCGTACCTGTACAACGAGGTACGACGGCAGCGGCAGATGACGCCCCTGCAGATATTCCTGCAAGCGGGTCTTCGGATCCTTTTGCTTGTCACCAGGGCTGATTTCATCCAGACGACTCTGGTACCAGGAGAGAATAAGGCGCTCAACGTTCTGAATATCGCTGTCGAGGAAAATCCCGCCGATTAAAGCTTCAACGGTGTCCGCCAGTATCGATTCACGGCGAAAGCCTCCGCTTTTCAATTCACCCGGTCCAAGACGCAGACATTCACCTAATTCGAACTCGCGGGCAATTTCTGCCAACGTGTTACCTCGCACCAGCGTCGCGCGCATGCGGCTCATATCGCCTTCGTCTACCCGAGGGAAACGATGATAGAGCGCGTTTGCGATCACAAAGCTCAATATTGAGTCACCTAAAAACTCCAGGCGCTCATTGTGTTTGCTGCTGGCACTGCGATGAGTTAATGCCTGTTGCAACAGCTCCTGATGATGAAAAGTGTAGCCCAGCTTCCGTTGAAGCCGATTAATTACGATGGGGTTCATGCGTTACCAATAGATGAATGCGTCAAAAATGCAGCACACGAAACCGACCTGAGTAAAAACCAACGCGGTTTCGTGTGCTGTGTCAATCTTACGAGAGACAACCTAAAACTTCGGGGGGATATTCTATACGCAACGACAAGGGATGTCGTTAGTTTGAATAGATTTAAATCTTAAATAATTCACGCTGCCGTTATTGCGGCGGCAGCGTGAAGAGGGCAGGAAAATTACTGGATACCGCCGATACGCGATAAACGTACGCCGGTAGGCCATTCGCCTTCCTGTTTTTCGAAACTCATCCAGATTGCGGTCGCTTTACCCACCAGATTCGCCTCCGGCACAAAGCCCCAATAACGGCTGTCGGCGCTGTTATCGCGGTTGTCACCCATCATGAAATACTGTCCCGGCGGGACAATCCAGGTCGCCAGCGGCAGACCGGACTGGTGGTAATACATCCCCACCTGATCCTGAGCAATCGGTACGGTCAGAATACGGTGCGTCACTTCGCCCAGCGTCTCTTTACGTTCGGTCAGGCGGATACCATCGGCTTTGGTCTCGCCTTTCGGCAGCTGCCAGAAACCGCTGGTCGCTTCGCCGCCGTTGCTACGGGAGAAGGTCTGAACGAAATCGCTCGGCTCAACGTTGGAGTAAGTAACCGGCAGCGCGTTGCCGCAGGCCTGGCCAGAACTACAGCCCGGCTGGATAGTAACCTGTTTAGCTATGGGATCGTAGGTCACTTTATCGCCCGGCAAACCGACCGCGCGCTTAATATAATCCAGGCGCGGATCTTGCGGATATTTAAAGACGACAATATCGCCGCGTTTCGGATGCCCGGTTTCGATCAGCGTTTTCTGGTAAATCGGATCTTTAATACCGTAGGCAAACTTCTCAACCAGAATAAAATCGCCGATCAGCAGCGTCGGCATCATCGATCCGGATGGGATCTGGAAGGGCTCATAAATAAATGAGCGAACCACCAGCACAATCGCCAGAACCGGGAATACCGAAGCGCCGGTTTCCAGCCAGCCCGGTTTCGGGCCAACCTTTTTCAGCGTTTTCTTATCTAACTGGTCGCCGGTCGCCGCCTGGGCAGCGGCCTGACTTTCGCGACGTTTTGGCGCAAAGATAAACTTATCCAGGCACCACAACAGACCCGTCACCAAAGTAGCGATGACCAGGATCAGGGCAAACATGTTCGCCATGCCAACTCCTTAGGTTATTTGCCGTCTTTACCAACGTGCAGAATGGCGAGGAACGCTTCCTGCGGGAGCTCAACGTTGCCGACCTGCTTCATCCGTTTCTTACCGTCTTTCTGCTTCTGCAGCAGCTTTTTCTTACGGCTGACGTCGCCGCCATAGCATTTCGCGAGGACGTTTTTACGCAGCTGTTTCACGGTAGAACGGGCAATAATGTGGTTACCGATGGCAGCCTGGATAGCGATATCGAACTGCTGACGCGGGATCAGCTCTTTCATCTTCTCTACCAGTTCGCGGCCGCGGTACGGCGCATTGTCGTTATGCGTGATCAGCGCCAGCGCATCCACGCGTTCGCCGTTAATCAACACATCCACACGCACCATGTTGGAAGCCTGGAAGCGCTTGAAGTTGTAGTCCAGCGACGCATAGCCGCGGGAGGTGGACTTCAGACGGTCGAAGAAATCGAGTACCACTTCCGCCATCGGAATTTCATAGGTCAGCGCCACCTGATTACCGTGGTAGACCATGTTAGTCTGCACGCCGCGTTTTTCGATACACAGGGTAATGACGTTGCCTAAAAACTCCTGCGGCAGCAGCATGTGACACTCAGCGATCGGCTCGCGCAGCTCCTGGATATTGTTCAGCGGCGGCAGCTTCGACGGGCTATCGACGTAGATAACTTCTTTCGAGGTGGTTTCTACTTCATAGACTACCGTCGGCGCCGTGGTGATCAGATCCAGATCGTATTCACGCTCCAGGCGCTCCTGGATGATCTCCATATGCAGAAGACCGAGGAAGCCGCAGCGGAAGCCGAAGCCCAGCGCGGTAGAGCTTTCCGGCTCATAGAACAGTGAAGCATCGTTGAGGCTCAGTTTGCCCAGCGCGTCACGGAAGTTCTCATAATCATCAGAGCTTACCGGGAACAGGCCGGCATACACCTGCGGTTTCACCTTTTTAAAGCCAGGCAGCGCTTTCTCCGCCGGGTTGCGCGCAAGCGTCAGCGTATCGCCGACCGGCGCGCCGAGAATGTCTTTAATGGCGCAAACCAGCCAGCCTACCTCGCCGCATTTCAGCTCGGTACGGTCAACCTGTTTCGGCGTGAAAATCCCCAGACGATCGGCGTTATACACCTGACCGGTGCTCATCACCTTAATTTTATCGCCTTTGCGCATGGTGCCGTTTTTAATACGCACCAAAGAAACGACGCCGAGGTAGTTATCAAACCAGGAGTCGATGATCAGCGCCTGCAGCGGCGCCTCCGGATCGCCTTCCGGCGGCGGAATATCGCGCACCAGGCGCTCCAGCACATCCGGTACGCCAACGCCGGTCTTCGCTGAACAGCGTACCGCATCGGTGGCATCAATACCGACAATGTCTTCAATCTCTTCCGCCACGCGTTCCGGATCGGCTGCGGGCAGGTCAATTTTGTTCAGGACCGGTACGACTTCAAGGTCCATTTCCATCGCCGTATAGCAGTTAGCCAGCGTCTGGGCTTCTACGCCCTGACCGGCATCAACCACCAGCAAAGCGCCTTCACAGGCGGCAAGCGAACGAGAAACTTCATAAGAGAAGTCGACGTGGCCGGGAGTATCGATAAAGTTCAGCTGATAGGTTTCGCCATCGGCCGCTTTGTAATCCAGGGTGACGCTCTGCGCCTTGATAGTGATACCGCGCTCACGTTCAAGATCCATGGAGTCCAGAACCTGGGCTGCCATTTCACGATCGGAAAGGCCACCGCAAATCTGGATAATACGGTCAGACAACGTCGACTTACCGTGGTCGATGTGAGCGATGATTGAAAAGTTACGTATATTCTTCATATTTAGAGTTAATTATGCCTTACGCGAATCATGAGGCCGCTGTTCTGTGCCTGACGTTTTTTAATCCGAAAACGCCGCATTCTACACTACATCCACGAAACCAGGAAATGCTCTTACCGCTAGCATAACCGGAGTAAATGACGAGTTCTTGCGGGAGTTGTAAATAAAGATAAGGGCCAGTGAATCACTGACCCAGTTGGGAGGAAGGCGTCTCGATGCGGACTAAATCTGGCGGCAAGCCGACGCTGATAATAACCGGCTGCCACGACTGCCGGGAGGCTAAGCCCGGCGAAAGACCGCGCGCGACCAGAAACCCGCCCACGCCGCCCAGCATTGCCCCGCATAGCGAAGCGAAGTCGTTGGCAAACAGCACCTGGAATATCGATGCCATCACGAACAATCCGACTAACGGCGCCATATACACCAGTACTGCCGACCCGAGCAGGCTACTCTCAGCAATGCCCAGTTCCACTTTTTGCCCGACCGACAGCGGCTGCTCGCAGGGAACGCTAATGGTATGGCTGGTTTGCGGCCCAAGCTTATTCAGCACCCGGCTGCCGCAGCCGGCGCGGGAAGCGCAGCTGCTGCAGGATGCTTTAACATCGCAATGAACCAGCGCAACGCCATTATCCCAGGAGACGACCGTCGCCCACTCTTTAATCATTGAACTGCCCTGAATTTAATACTGTCGGAAATACGCTTTGCCGTTTGCGGCGGCAGCTCGCCAACAATGGTTATCTCTGCGTTATCACGCACGGTAGTCGCCACGGTACGACGCCCGGTACGCAGCAGCTGATCGCTGCTATTCGCGGTGGCGCGATTAATATTGATAGAGAAACTAAACAGCCCATCGGAATACAAACGGGACTCAACCGGACCATCAAAGGTAGGGAGACGACGCTGGCTGCTGGACACTTCGGCAACGCCCTGCGGCAGCCAGGTAGGCGCCCAGTTAAAGTTGGCCTTATTGCCCCCCTCCGGCACCGACAGCTGCGGAGGCAGATTCGCTTTAGATAAGGTTTCCATGCTGGCGCTCACGTTATCACCGACGTTGAACGAGACGACCCGGAACTGCTCAAGCGTTTCACCATCGCGGTCAAGCAGATCTACGCGCAGAGGCAGCTTAGTTTCAGCGTCTAGCCATGCGATATAGCTATAGCGGGTGCCATCGCGAGCCACGACGCGCACCACATCGCATAAACGATCGGCAATACGCGTTCGTCCAACGGAAATAAAGTCGTAATAGGACGCCAGACGTTTAAAGTCGGAGTAGACCAACGAAGGCAGGGAATCAACGATATAGTCGCCGTTCAGGGTAAAAGGATCGAGCCCAGGTTCAAAGTAGCTGATTTCCGTTCTGCGCAGCACGACTTCGCGACGAGGTCCGTCAAGCTGCAGGAGCTGAGCCAGGGTGCGATTATCCAGTTTAGCGTGTCGATAGCGCAGCGACTCAACGCCCTGCTTGTTGATGCTGACGAAAGAGAGCTCGTAGTTGAGGGACTGGCTGGCCAGGTTCATCTGCTGCAACAACGCCCCGGACGATGTATCAGCCGAGGCGTTGACGGAGAAGAACAGGCTGCCTGCCATGAGCGACATGGCACACCAAAGTTGCTTCATTACTGCGATTGCGTTCCTAAAGTTTGATAGCCCGGTACCTGAACGGCGGCTTGCTGAGTCTGGGCCTGACCAAACTGGAGCTGTTCCGCATGCAGGCGACGCTGCAATTCATAGTCCTGCAGCATAGCATTAATTCTGCGGCGCTGTTCCTGTACCTGAGCCTGCTGACCGCTACCGGCTGAAGCCTCAGCCGGTACGCCCAGGCTAACCGGGCTGGCCTTCCCCATCATCGGCATGGTGTTAAACACCGGCGCCTCCGGCTGCTGGGATGAATCAGACTGGCCATTATACTGCTGGACGCCGACAATCACAGCGAGGGATACGCACGCGGCAACGCCCATCTGGGTGAGCGAACTGGCCCATGGGCGTACTTTTTGCCAGAAAGGCATCTGACGCCACTGGTGCGGTGCGGGCTGAGATTCAGGAATAAGAGGAACCGTCTGACGAACGGGCTCGTTTTCAATGGCGGCCATGACGCGAGCTGAGATATCAAAATGGAGCACCTCACTCGTATCGCCTCGCAGCGAATCGCGGATGAGATGGTAGCTCTCCCAGGTTTTTTGCATTTCAGATGAACGCTCCAGCTCGTTGAGCAGTTCGTTATCCAGCGTTTCACCATCCATTAAGGCCGAAAGTTTTTCTTTCTGCATGCCTGATACCCTTTTCCAGTATTCCGCTATCGTCAACGCCTGATTAGCGGTTGAACTTTATTATCAATAGCTTCTCGCGCCCGGAAGATGCGCGAACGCACTGTGCCCACCGGACAATCCATGATGGCGGCTATTTCTTCATAGCTCATGCCATCCAGCTCCCGCAAGGTGATTGCCATGCGTAAATCTTCCGGAAGCGATTCAATGGTACGAAAAACTATTTGTCTCAGCTCTTCTGACAACATTAAGTTCTCAGGGTTCGAAATTTCTTTCAATGCCCCGCCACTTTCGAAGTTTTCAGCATCATTCGCATCAACATCGCTGGACGGCGGACGGCGTCCCTGAGCAACCAGATAATTTTTCGCCGTGTTGACGGCGATGCGATATAACCAGGTGTAAAAAGCGCTATCCCCCCGGAAAGAATCCAGCGCACGCCATGCTTTGACGAACGATTCCTGAACAACGTCAGCGATATCGCCCGGCGGCACGTAGCGGGAGACCAGGCTTGCAACCTTATGCTGATAGCGCACCACCAGCAGGTTAAATGCTTTCTGATCTCCTTTCTGGACCCGTTCAACGAGGACCTGATCCGTTAACTGCTCGCTCATCCGAGGTAATGTCTCCCCAAACCCAATTCCCATGCGTATTCAAAAACACCACCCAATTACTGCATAAATGAGCAAGCAGAGGGTTGGAGTGTCTGAAAACAATAAAGTTCCGTTACGCCTTTGTTTTTCGTCCGGCACCGGCTGACGGATTGTTATCTCTCATTATATGTCCCGGTAGCTAAACGATATGTAAGATAATAAGAAAAAGCGCAAGACCCGCCAGAAGGGTAACGTAACCCGGCTTTTATTTCACTATAAAATCTGAAGCTAACGAGCCGCTTCGCAAAACCTTTTTTCGCTTCCCCGCCCGCCTCATTAAGCCGTAATGTTTAGCCCTCACAACAATGAGTAAAAAAATTGTACGATTTCTCGCGGGCTGGTGCTATTGTTCGCTTATTGTGTTTAGTAAATTAAACAAAGGCTATGAAAACAACTTCCGATTCCTCCTGTGATGTGCTGATTATTGGCAGCGGCGCTGCCGGATTATCCCTTGCCTTACGCCTGGCGGAGCGCTGCACGGTCACGGTTCTCAGCAAAGGCCCTATCAGTGAAGGTTCTACTTTTTACGCGCAGGGCGGAATTGCCGCCGTGTTTGATGAAACCGACAGCGTGGAATCCCACATCGAGGATACGTTGATTGCCGGGGCGGGTCTTTGCGATCGCCATGCGGTGTCGTTTGTGGCGAGCAACGCCAAACCCTGCGTTCAGTGGCTGATCGATCAGGGCGTCTTGTTCGATACCCAGGTACAGGCGAACGGTGAGGAGAGCTACCATCTGACCCGCGAGGGGGGGCACAGTCACCGCAGAATCCTCCATGCCGCCGATGCGACCGGTAAAGCCGTTGAAACCACCCTGGTGAGCCAGGCGCTGGCCCACCCCAACATCCGCGTGCTGGAGCGCAGCAACGCCGTTGACCTGATTATCTCCGATAAAATCGGCCTGCCCGGTACGCGCCGGGTGGTGGGCGCGTGGATCTGGAATCGTAATAAAGAAGCGGTTGAAACCTGTAGCGCAAAAGCCGTAGTGCTGGCAACCGGCGGCGCGGCGAAAGTTTACCAGTATACAACGAATCCTGACGTCTCTTCCGGCGATGGTATCGCGATGGCCTGGCGTGCCGGCTGTCGGGTCGCCAATCTCGAATTTAATCAGTTTCACCCAACCGCGCTGTACCATCCGCAAGCGCGCAACTTCCTGTTAACGGAAGCGCTGCGCGGCGAGGGCGCCCTGTTGAAACGCCCGGACGGCACGCGGTTTATGCCGGAGTTTGACGAGCGCGGCGAGCTGGCCCCGCGCGATATCGTCGCCAGAGCCATCGATCATGAGATGAAACGCCTGGGCGCTGACTGCATGTATCTTGATATCAGCCATAAACCCGCAGAATTTATTCGCCACCACTTCCCGATGATCTACGAGAAGCTTCTGGGGCTTGGCATCGATCTGACTAAAGAGCCGGTGCCCGTCGTTCCCGCAGCGCACTACACCTGCGGCGGCGTCATGGTTGATGATAACGGGCGTACAGACGTCGACGGACTGTATGCCATCGGCGAAGTGAGCTATACCGGATTACACGGCGCGAACCGCATGGCGTCAAACTCGCTGCTTGAGTGCCTTGTCTACGGATGGTCCGCCGCCGAGGATATTGTTAAGCGCATGCCTTTCGCGCAGGCGGTCAACGAACTGCCATCGTGGGACGAAAGTCAGGTCGAAATACCGGATGAACTGGTCGTGATTCAGCATAACTGGCATGAGTTGCGCTTGCTGATGTGGGACTATGTCGGCATCGTGCGCACCACCCGCCGCCTCGAGCGCGCCCTGCGCCGCATTAATATGCTGCAGCAGGAGCTGGACGAATACTACGCCCGCTTTCGCGTCTCCAATAATTTACTGGAGCTGCGTAACCTGGTACAGGTTGCCGAGCTGATTGTGCGCTGCGCCATGCTACGTAAAGAGAGCCGAGGGCTGCACTATACGCTCGACTATCCGGAACAGCTGCCGGATAGCGGGCCATCTGTGCTCTCGCCGCTGGCTCACATAAAAAGATAAAAATCCTGGGTCAAAGCAGTAAAACCTTCGGAATACTGCTGCTCCGGCCCACGGATAATCAACCTGTCGCTAAAGCACTCGTCTCCAGGCGTTGGAGAAAAAGCCAACAGAACCCGATGCGGCGGACGCATTTCCGTTTCCGCAACATCGGTACGCAGACGCAGATGCCAGCCCATATTCTGCGCCCGTTGCACAAAGGCGTTTCCAATGTCGACCGGAAGCACGACGCAGAAAAATCCCTCCTCCGTAATCAGCTCGGCGGCGCAGGTTAATAATGTCGCATGATCGAGTGAGGAAGTATAACGAGCCTGCTCGCGCTGCGAGGTTGCGCAAGGCACGCCATCGGCAAAAAAGGGCGGATTGCTGACAATCAGCTCGTAGCGCCGGGTTTGCGGCGGCTGCCATTGCTGAATATCCGCCTGATGAATCTGCAGACGCCCGGCCCATGGAGAATCCGCAGCGTTTTCTTGCGCCTGCGCTGCCGCCTCTTCATCCAGCTCCACAGCATCTACGATAACCGTCTCCCCGGTTCGCTGCGCGAGCATCAGCGCTAACAGACCGCTGCCGGCGCCGATATCCAGCACGCGTTTAACCTGGGCGATCGGCGCCCATGCGCCAAGTAAAATACCGTCGGTACCCACTTTCATCGCGCATCGGTCGTGGGCGACAAAAAACTGCTTAAACGTAAAACCATTGCGCGGCAGCGCAAACTTCGACTGGGACATCCTCGATAACCTTGCGGGCAAAAAACTTCTGAGCTTAAGGCTATGCACAATACCGGAGAACAGATAGCCTTACAAACAGATGAACATTGCGTCCGTAACGTCTATAATCGGCGGTCCACTCAGAGGTAGATCATGACTGTAACGACTTTTTCCGAACTTGAACTCGACGAAAACCTGCTGGACGCACTCCAGGATAAAGGTTTCACACGCCCGACAGCCATTCAGGCCGCCGCTATTCCGCCTGCGCTTGATGGCCGTGATATTCTCGGTTCAGCCCCGACCGGCACCGGTAAAACGGCGGCGTATCTCCTGCCAGCGTTGCAGCATCTGCTCGATTTTCCGCGCAAGAAGTCTGGTCCGCCGCGCATCCTTATCCTGACCCCCACTCGCGAACTGGCGATGCAGGTTGCCGACCATGCGCGTGAACTGGCAAAACATACTCATCTGGATATCGCCACGATCACCGGCGGTGTCGCCTATATGAACCATGCCGAAGTGTTCAGCGAGAACCAGGACATCGTGGTCGCCACGACCGGTCGCCTGCTGCAATATATTAAAGAAGAAAACTTTGATTGCCGCGCCGTTGAAACGCTGATCCTTGATGAAGCTGACCGCATGCTGGACATGGGCTTCGCGCAGGATATCGAACATATCGCCGGTGAAACCCGCTGGCGTAAGCAGACCATGCTGTTCTCCGCCACCCTCGAAGGCGACGCCATTAAGGATTTTGCCGAGCGTCTGCTGGAAGAGCCGGCGGAAGTTTCGGCGACCCCATCCACTCGCGAACGTAAAAAGATCCATCAGTGGTATTACCGCGCGGATGACATCAAGCATAAAACCGCCCTCCTCGTGCATCTTCTGAAGCAGCCGGAAGCGACGCGTTCTATCGTCTTCGTACGCAAGCGCGAGCGCGTGCATGAACTGGCGGGCTGGCTGCGTGAAGCGGGTATCAATACCTGCTGGCTGGAAGGCGAGATGGTACAGGCGAAACGTAATGAAGCGATTAGCCGTCTCACCGATGGCCGTATTAATGTATTAATCGCTACCGACATTGCCGCCCGCGGTATCGATATCGCGGACGTGAGTCACGTATTCAATTTCGACTTGCCGCGCACGGCGGATATCTACCTGCACCGTATCGGTCGTACCGGGCGCGCGGGTAAAAAAGGAACCGCCATTTCTCTGGTTGAAGCCCACGACCACCTGCTGCTGGGTAAAATTGGCCGCTATATTGAAGAGCCGTTAAAAGCTCGCGTTATCGATGAACTGCGCCCGACAACCCGCGCGCCCAGCGAGAAGCAAACCGGTAAACCCTCCAAGAAGGTTTTAGCGAAGCGAGCAGAGAAGAAAGAGAAAGAAAAAGAGAAGCCGCGCGTCAAAAAACGCCACCGCGATACCAAAAATATTGGCAAGCGTCGTAAACCAAGCGCAGCGGATACACCGCAGCAGTCAAACGAAGAGTAAAAAAACGCCGGGATATCCCGGCGTTTTTATATCAAAACTTAAACTTACAGGTTTTCGGTAAAAGTACGGGCGATAACGTCGCGCTGCTGTTCCGGAGTCAGTGAGTTAAAACGTACCGCATAGCCAGATACGCGAATGGTCAGCTGCGGGTATTTTTCCGGATGTTCAACCGCATCCAGCAGAGTTTCGCGACGCAGAACGTTAACGTTCAGGTGCTGGCCGCCTTCAACGCGGACTTCAGGTTTCACGTCTACCGGAATTTCACGGTATTCGATCTCGCCCAGATTGCTCACCGCAACCACGTCATCTTCAGCAAAACCGGCCTTTGCGCACAGGCAGCGGGCTTCGCCTTTTTCGCTATCCAGCAGCCAGAAAGAGTTCAGCAGGTCGTCGTTTGCAGCTTTAGTAATTTGGATACCAGTAATCATTTTTTGCCTCCCAGGCAGGGTTTGTTCGATTATTGGCCTTCGCGGCCAATTGGTAAAACCATTGTTCTATGAGTGTATATATATCAGCCGGGCACCCGGCATTCTTTGATTTAAATCAACAAAAACCACATCACAAAAGTGGTCATAGCTGGATATTATTGTTTTACATCAAGTTACGCCGTGTCGGACACCAAATAAATTTGTAAATTTTCAATTTTTTTTGCATGAAAAACGGCAATCGCGCGGAGCAAATTTTGTGATGTTGAAAGATGCAGTTAAGCTATGGCGATGACACTTTGCAGGAGAGCAAAATGACCACCCCATTAACCTGGCATGACGTGCTGGCAGAAGAGAAGCAGCAACCCTGGTTTGTTAATACCCTGAAAACCGTAGCTGAAGAACGCCAATCGGGAATCACCATCTATCCCCCGCAAAAAGATGTCTTTAACGCGTTTCGTTATACGGAGTTAAGCGACGTCAAAGTGGTGATCCTCGGCCAGGATCCTTATCACGGACCCGGGCAGGCGCACGGCCTGGCCTTCTCGGTTCTGCCAGGAATTCAGATACCGCCGTCGCTGCTGAATATGTACAAGGAGCTGGAAGGGACGACACCGGGCTTTCAGCGCCCGACTCACGGTTATCTCGAAAGCTGGGCGCGTCAGGGTGTTTTGCTGCTCAATACCGTATTAACGGTTCGTGCCGGGCAGGCGCACTCGCATGCCAGCCTCGGATGGGAGACCTTTACCGATAAAGTGATTTCATTGATTAACCAGCATCGGGAAGGCGTGGTATTTCTGCTATGGGGTTCGCATGCGCAGAAGAAAGGCGCGATAATCGATCGCCAGCGCCACTGCGTGCTCAAAGCACCGCACCCGTCGCCGCTCTCCGCCCACCGCGGGTTCTTTGGCAGTAATCATTTCGTGCAGGCGAATCAGTGGCTGGCCGAACGCGGCGAAGCGCCGATTGACTGGGTACCCAGGCTGCCGGCTGAAAGCGAATAGCTCTGAAAATGAAAATGCCAGCATTACGCTGGCATTTTGACGCTGAGACAAGGTGTTACGCCTTGTTCTGACGCCACCATTCAGCCAGCAGCACGCCGGTGGCTACGGACACGTTCAGGCTTTCAACGTTACCGGTGCCTTCAATCGCGATGTTCAGATCGGCGCTGGAAATAGCGGCGTCGGAAAGACCGTCACTCTCCTGGCCTAACACCAGCACCATTTTCTTCGGCAGCTCGGCTTTAAACAGCGGAGTCCCGTTATGGCTGGAAGTAGAAACAATCGCGTAGCCCGCTTTACGGAAGCGCTCAAGCGTATCAATGAAGCTGTCGCCCGTAATCGGTTCAACGTGTTCCGCGCCGCCTTCCGCAGTACGAATCGCGGCGCCGGATTCCATAACGCCAGCATCCTGCACCACCACGCCCCTGACGCCAAAGTGCGCGCAGCTGCGCATAATCGCGCCGAGGTTATGCGGGTTACCGACATCTTCCAGCGCCAGAACACAATCTTCAGCATCGGCTTTAGCTACCCACTGCTCAACGGAAGTGCCATGGCGCTTTTTAATCAGGAAGCAAACCCCGCCATGGTGTTCAGTGCCGGACGCTTTCGCCAGCTCGGCTTCATCAACCACGTGATAGGCTTTACGATTCGCCGCCATCCAGCGCAGCGCTTCTTTGAAGCGCGGGGTCACGCTCTGGATAAACCAGGCGCGTACAATGGCGTCCGGACGGCTCTGGAAGAGCGCCTGGCAAGCGTTTTCACCATAGACGCGGGTTTCTTCCGCGCGCTGGCGACGCAGCACTTCAGGATCGATAAAGCTTTTTCCGCTGATCCCGCCGTGATCCGCTTTTACCGGCGCCTCATCACCCGGCGCGCGGGATACGGTACGCCACGGAGAGGAACCCTCACCGCCAAAGCCTTCACGCTTGCGATCGTCACGTTTACGATCGCCACCGCGGCTCTCTTTTTCATCGCGCGCAGGGCGGTTACGACCGTCAACACGAGACTTTCCTGGACGTCCCCCTCCCTTCCCGGTACGCGGGTTATGGGTACGTCGGTCAGAATCATCATCACTGCGGACATACATCACTTTGACCTTGCCGCTTTTATTTTTCAGTTCGTCGTCGCTCATTCATTTTCTCCACCTGCGCTGCGCGAAGCGCGCAGATTACCCGATGTGTCATCACTTAGCCATTATTTCATTTAAAAGCCTGAGTCTATCGTATTCATTGAATAAAACTCATTGTCCTTTATTAGCTGTGCATCGATAATATGTAACATTACAGAAACAAATCGGCCACGTGCCGCGCTGCAACCCATAACCAGAGGTTAGTTATGAATACCGTTTGTGCCAGTTGTCAGGCTCTGAACCGCATCCCCGACGATCGTAGCGCCGATGGCGCGAAATGCGGGCGCTGCGGTCACGATCTTTTTGATGGCGATGTGATCAACGCGACCGGGGCAACGCTGGATAAACTGCTGAAGGACGATCTGCCCGTTGTTGTTGATTTCTGGGCGCCGTGGTGCGGCCCCTGCCGTAACTTTGCGCCAATCTTTGAAGATGTGGCTGAAGAACGCAGCGGTGAAATGCGTTTCGTGAAAGTGAATACCGAGATGGAACGCGAACTGAGCGCTCGCTTCCGCATTCGCAGCATCCCGACCATTATGATGTTTAAAAATGGCGAAGTCATCGACATGCTGAATGGCGCCGTCCCCAAAGCGCCTTTCGATAGCTGGCTAAATGAAGCAGGCCAGCAGTAAACCTCACGGGGCACCGCTTGTGCCCCGTTTTCACCTCTGCGACAATGGCGTTTTTTCTTAGCGATCCCCATGACTGATAACGCCGTCCTCCGCCTTCGCGCCGAACGCCTCGCGCGCGCTACCCGGCCTTTTCTTGCTCGCGGCAACCGCATCCACCGCTGCCAGCGCTGCTTGCTACCGTTGAAACAGTGCCTCTGCGCCACCCTCAACCCGGTTGCCGCTACCAGCCGTTTTTGCCTGGTCATGTTCGATACCGAGCCAATGAAGCCCAGCAATACCGGACGCCTGATTGCCGATATCCTGCCGGATACCGAAGCCTTTCAGTGGTCACGAACCGAACCACCGCAGGCGCTGCTGGATTTAGTCGCCGACCCGCAATATCAGCCGATGGTGGTTTTTCCTGCGTCTTATGCCGACGCAGAGCGTCAGGTTCTTGATTCCCCGCTCCCGGGTAAACCACCGCTGTTTATCATGCTTGATGGCACCTGGCCCGAAGCGCGAAAAATGTTCCGCAAAAGCCCCTGGCTTGACGCGCTGCCGATGATTTCCGTCGATCTGTCGCGCATCTCCGCTTATCACCTCCGGGAAGCGCACGCAGAAGGTCAATACTGTACCGCCGAAGTCGCGATTGCGCTGCTGGATCTGGCGGGGGATAAAACCGCGGCCGCGGCTCTTGGCGATCACTTCAGCTTATTCAGAACGCGCTACCTGGCAGGAAAAACCCAGCATAAGGGCAGTATCACAGCACAACTGATAGAAAACGTTTAAAATCATTCGGTCACTGGGGATCAAAGGAGACCGGTATGAGCCAACGAGGCCTGGAAGCATTGCTGCGGCCAAAGTCGATCGCCGTTATTGGCGCGTCAATGAAACCACAGCGCGCCGGTTATCTGATGATGCGCAACCTGCTGGCTGGCGGGTTTAACGGCCCCGTCCTCCCCGTTACGCCAGCGTGGAAAGCGGTTCAGGGCGTACTGGCCTGGCCTGACGTCGATAGCCTGCCCTTCACGCCCGATCTCGCGGTGCTTTGCACCAACGCCCGCAGAAACCTTGAGCTGCTGGAAGCGCTGGGGCAAAAAGGGTGCAAAACCTGCATCATTCTCTCTTCCATACCCGAACAGTATCCCGCTCTGCTGGAATGTGCCGCCCGCTATCAGATGCGGCTGCTCGGCCCGAACAGTCTTGGCCTGCTTGCGCCGTGGCAGGGTCTTAACGCCAGCTTTTCGCCGGTGCCTATACATCGCGGTAAACTGGCGTTTATTTCGCAATCGGCGGCGGTCTCCAATACTATCCTCGACTGGGCTCAGCAGCGTGAGATGGGTTTTTCTTACTTTATTGCGCTGGGCGATAGCCTGGACATCGACGTTGATGACCTGCTTGATTTCCTCGCTCGCGACAGTAAAACCAGCGCGATTTTGCTCTATCTCGAACACCTCAGCGATGCCCGCCGCTTTGTCTCGGCGGCCCGTAGCGCATCACGTAATAAGCCGATCCTGGTGATTAAAAGCGGACGCAGTCCGGCTGCGCAGAAGCTCCTGCACGTCAACTCCGGCATGGATCCGGCGTGGGACGCCGCTATTCAGCGCGCAGGCTTATTGCGGGTACAGGATACGCACGAGCTGTTCTCTGCGGTCGAAACCCTCAGCCACATGCGCCCGCTGCGCGGCGAGAAACTGATGATTATCAGCAACGGCGCCGCTCCGGCTGCGCTGGCGCTGGATGAGCTCTGGCTGCGCAACGGCAAACTCGCCGCTCTCAGCGAAGAGACCAGCAGCGCTCTCCGTCAGGCATTACCGGAAACTATCGCTATCGCCAACCCGCTGGATCTCCGCGATGACGCCAGCAGCGAGCATTACCTCAAAGCGCTGAACATATTGCTGGATAGCCATGACTACGATGCGCTACTGGTGATCCATTCCCCCAGCGCTGCCGCGCCGGGGACAGAGAGCGCGCTGGCGCTGATTGACGCTCTGAAGCGTCATCCGCGCGGCAAATACGTTACGGTTCTCACCAACTGGTGCGGTGAGTTCTCTTCACAAGAAGCGCGGCGTCTGTTTAGCGATGCGGGGCTGCCGACCTATCGAACGCCTGAGGGAACGATTACCGCTTTTATGCACATGGTGGAGTACCGGCGTAACCAGAAACAGCTCAGGGAAACTCCGGTCCTGTCAGATTCGTTAACCACTAACACTGCCGAAGCGCACAGCCTGCTGCAACGCGCAATGAATGAAGGCGCAACGTCGCTGGATACCCATGAAGTGAGCCCCGTGCTGCGCGCTTACGGTATTCATACTCTGCCAACGTGGATTGCCGCCGATAGCGCCGAGGCTGTACATATCGCCGAGCAGATTGGCTACCCCGTCGCTCTGAAGCTACGCTCGCCCGATATTCCGCATAAGTCGGAAGTTCAGGGGGTTATGCTTTATCTGCGCACGGCAACCGAGGTACAGCAGGCCGCGGATGCGATCTTCGATCGCGTCAAAATGACCTGGCCTCAGGCGCGTATTCACGGGCTGCTGGTGCAAAGCATGGCTAATCGCGCCGGGGCGCAAGAGCTGCGGGTTGTAGTTGAGCACGATCCGGTTTTTGGGCCGCTGATCATGCTGGGAGAAGGCGGCGTCGAATGGCGGGCTGAGGATCAGGCCGCCGTCGCGCTCCCGCCGCTGAATATGAACCTTGCGCGCTACCTCGTTATCCAGGCCATCAAAAGTAAAAAAGTGCGCGGGCGCAGCGCGCTGCGCGCGCTCGATATACCCGGCCTGAGCCAGCTACTGGTACAGGTATCGAATTTGATCGTCGACTGCCCGGAAATACAGCGCCTGGATATTCACCCTCTTCTGGCTTCCGGCCACGAGTTCACCGCGCTTGACGTCACGTTAACGCTCGCCCCTTTCACCGGCGACAGCGAAAGCCGCCTCGCCATACGCCCTTATCCACAGCAGCAGGAGGAGTGGGTGGTGATGAAGAATGGCGAACGCTGCCTTTTCCGTCCCATACTCCCGGAAGATGAGCCGCAGCTGATGGCCTTTATCGCTCAGGTCACAAAGGAAGATCTCTATTATCGTTACTTCAGCGAAATCAACGAATTTACCCATGATGATTTAGCCAATATGACGCAGATCGACTACGATCGAGAAATGGCCTTTGTTGCTGTGCGCACCACGGCCGAGGGGGATGAGATCCTCGGCGTGACGCGGGCGATCTCCGACCCGGATAATATCGATGCCGAGTTTGCCGTCCTGGTGCGCTCCGACCTGAAAGGTATGGGTTTAGGCCGCAAGCTCCTGGAAAAGCTGATTGCCTATACGCAAAACCACGGCCTGCAGCGGCTGAATGGTATTACCATGCCGAATAATAAAGGCATGATCGGCCTTGCCAGAAAGCTAGGATTCTCGGTTGATATTCAGCTTGAAGATGGGATTGTCAGTTTGTCTCTACAGCTTGTACCTGAGCAATTACAAACGGCTGGCCGCAATTGTTGACTACTTTAACGGGCAGTAATGGTATTATTGCCCGCTTACGTCGTCTGCATGGTACAGAAGACCCTTCAATAAACAGAGAAGAAACGCACTGTGATGTTGTCAAAATTTAAACGCAATAAACATCAACAACACCTTGCCCAACTCCCTAAGCTTTCTCAGTCAGTTGATGATATCGAGTTCTTTTACGCTCCGGCAGATTTTCGGCAAGCGTTACTGGCCAGGATAGCTCAAGCCACCCAGCGTATTTGTATCATTGCGCTTTATCTGGAACAGGATGATGGCGGCAAAGGAATTTTGCAGGCGCTATACGACGCTAAGCGTCAGCGTCCAGAATTAGATGTGCAGGTGCTGGTCGACTGGCATCGCGCCCAGCGCGGACGTATTGGCGCCGCGGCGTCAAACACCAATGCCGACTGGTACTGCCGCATGGCTCAGGAAAACCCCGGTGTCGACATCCCGGTTTATGGCGTTCCGGTCAATACCCGGGAAGCGCTCGGCGTTCTCCATTTCAAAGGCTTTATCATTGATGACAGCGTGCTCTACAGCGGCGCCAGTCTGAATGACGTTTACCTGCATCAGCACGATAAGTATCGCTATGACCGCTACCAGTGCATTCGCAACGGTAAAATGGCCGATGTGATGTTTGACTGGGTTGAGAATAACCTGGTGCAAGGGCGTGGAGTTAACCGCCTTGACAGGGCCGATCGGCCAAAAAGTCCGGAAATCAAAAATGACATCCGTCAGTATCGCCAGGAGCTCCGCGATAGCGGCTATCATTTTCTCGGCAATGCTGATGAAGATCAGCTGTCGGTTACCCCTTTAGTTGGTCTGGGGAAGACCAGCCTGCTGAATAAAACCATTTTCCATCTGATGCCCTGCGCTGAGCATAAGCTGACTATCTGTACCCCTTATTTCAACCTGCCCGCTCTGCTAGTGCGTAATATCATTCAACTGCTACGCAGCGGGAAGAAAGTTGAAATTATTGTTGGTGATAAAACCGCTAATGATTTCTATATACCGGAAGATCAGCCGTTTAAAATTATCGGCGCGCTGCCCTACCTTTATGAAATCAATCTGCGGCGCTTTCTGAGCCGACTACAGTATTATGTCAACACCGATCAGCTGATTGTCCGTTTATGGAAGGACGACGATAACAGCTACCACCTGAAAGGCATGTGGGTTGATGACGAATGGATGCTGCTGACCGGCAACAACTTGAACCCGCGCGCCTGGCGCCTGGATTTAGAGAACGCGATTCTTATCCACGACCCGAAACATCAGCTTGGCGCAATGCGTGAAAAAGAGCTCAATCTCATCCGCAAACATACTACGATCGTTCAGCATTATCGCGATTTGCAAAGTATTGCCGATTACCCGATAAAGGTACGCAAACTGATCAGGCGTCTGCGACGTATTCGAATCGACCGTCTTATCAGCCGTATTCTCTGAATTCTCGCCCCGCCCAGCGGGGCTTTTTCTGGAATTAGTATGCGCGTCATCATGCTTATTGTCCCACTATTATTACTGACCGGCTGCAGCCATATGGCTAATGATGCATGGAGTGGCCAGGATAAAGCCCAACACTTCCTCGCCTCAGGCATGCTTTCCGCCGCAGGCAACGAATATGCCCAACATCAGGGCTATAGCCGCGACCGTAGTGCCGCCATTGGCTTTATGTTTTCCGTAAGTTTAGGGGCATCGAAGGAGCTATGGGACAGCCGCCCATCCGGGAGCGGCTGGAGCTGGAAGGATTTCGCCTGGGATGTGGCAGGTGCCACTACCGGCTATGCGGTATGGCAGCTGGCACATCAGTAAGCCTACAAACGTAGACCCTTGCCTTTACGATGTAGCGTCAGGGACACCAGGAATGCGATCGCTCCCATTACGGTCACGTACCAGTAAAAAGCGTGCTCAATTCCTGCCGATTTTAACGACAGCGCGACGTACTCAGCCGAGCCGCCAAATAGCGCATTCGCCACCGCATAAGATAGCCCAACCCCCAGGGCGCGTACCTGTGCCGGAAACATTTCAGCCTTCAGAATTCCGCTAATTGAGGTATAAAAGCTCACTATCAGCAGGGCACATATTACTAAAGCAAATGCCGCATACGGCGAACTCACGTTCTGTAATGCATTGAGAATCGGGACAGTAAAGACGGTAACAAGTACGCCAAAACAGAGCATTGAGGTCCGGCGGCCAATCTTATCCGAGAGCGCGCCAAAAAGCGGCTGAACCAGCATATAAACAAATAAAGCCGCGGTCATAATCATGCTGGCGGTACCCGCCGTCATGCCAGCGGTGTTGACCAGATATTTCTGCATATAGGTTGTAAAGGTATAAAAGCTTAATGAACCTGCGGCAGTGAATCCGAGCACCATGATAAATGCCTTGCGGTTACGCCATAATCCTTTAAACGATCCCGCTTCTTTTAACGCGCGAGTTTCCTGTTTTGAGGTTTCGTCCAACTGGCGGCGCAGCCACAGGGCAACGATGGCTAATACTGCGCCGAGAGCGAAGGGGATCCGCCATCCCCACGCATGCAGCGCCTCATCGCTGAGGATCTGTTGTAACGCAACAACAACAAGTACAGCCAGAAGTTGGCCGCCAATCAGCGTGACGTACTGAAATGAGGCATAGAAGCCTTTTTTACCTTCTACGGCAACTTCGCTCATATAGGTAGCGCTGGTACCGTATTCTCCACCAACGGACAGACCCTGGAATAAACGAGCCAGCAATAGCAGAGCCGGAGCCCAGGTCCCTATCGTTGCATAACCCGGCAAGCAGGCAATCACCAGAGAACCAAAACACATCATGCAAACAGAGATAAGCATGGAGGTTTTACGTCCACGGCGATCGGCAATACGCCCGAATATCCAGCCCCCGATCGGACGCATCAGAAAACCAGCAGCGAAGACCCCTGCAGTTTGTAACAATTGCGTAGTGGTGTTGCCAGAAGGAAAGAAGATGTGCGCAAAGTAGAGTGAGCAAAATGAATAGACGTAGAAATCAAACCATTCAACCAAATTCCCTGATGATGCCCCTACGATTGCCCATATACGACGCCGGGTATCACCGTGATCCTGGGATTCACGTTCGCTAATACTGCTTTCTGTCATTGTAATTCTGCTCCAGCAAAGACTGCAATCTGCTGTGTTGGATGACCCAACTCACTCAGACAAATTAATTAGTAAACCAAATGTTATATAATTGTTATTATTTTATATGTGATAAATATCACATTTTATTTCTTACTGTGGCGATTCAAGATTAACGCGAACGGACAGGCTGGGATGAAGTGAAATATGAGGGTAAGTCCCTCTGGACAGGCTTTTATATTACAAGGAAGGAGGGGAACGCATGGCTGGTCGGGACGATTTTGCTTATCTGAAACGCAAAAAGCCCATCCGTCAGGATGGGCTCTTCACTTAATTGATGCCTGGCAGTTCCCTACTCTCACATGGGGAGACCCCACACTACCATCGGCGCTACGGCGTTTCACTTCTGAGTTCGGCATGGGGTCAGGTGGGACCACCGCGCTAGTGCCGCCAGGCAAATTCTGTTTAATCTGTATCAGGCTGAAAATCTTCTCTCAAATCCGCCAAAACATCTTCGGCGTTGTAAGGTTAAGCCTCACGGTTCATTAGTACCGGTTAGCTCAACGCATCGCTGCGCTTACACACCCGGCCTATCAACGTCGTCGTCTTCAACGTTCCTTCAGGACTCTCAAGGAGTCAGGGAGAACTCATCTCGGGGCAAGTTTCGTGCTTAGATGCTTTCAGCACTTATCTCTTCCGCATTTAGCTACCGGGCAATGCCATTGGCATGACAACCCGAACACCAGTGATGCGTCCACTCCGGTCCTCTCGTACTAGGAGCAGCCCCCCTCAATTCTCCAGCGCCCACGGCAGATAGGGACCGAACTGTCTCACGACGTTCTAAACCCAGCTCGCGTACCACTTTAAATGGCGAACAGCCATACCCTTGGGACCTACTTCAGCCCCAGGATGTGATGAGCCGACATCGAGGTGCCAAACACCGCCGTCGATATGAACTCTTGGGCGGTATCAGCCTGTTATCCCCGGAGTACCTTTTATCCGTTGAGCGATGGCCCTTCCATTCAGAACCACCGGATCACTATGACCTGCTTTCGCACCTGCTCGCGCCGTCACGCTCGCAGTCAAGCCAGCTTATGCCATTGCACTAACCTCCTGATGTCCGACCAGGATTAGCTGACCTTCGTGCTCCTCCGTTACTCTTTAGGAGGAGACCGCCCCAGTCAAACTACCCACCAGACACTGTCCGCAACCCGGATAACGGGCCCACGTTAGAACACCAGCCATTAAAGGGTGGTATTTCAAGGATGGCTCCATGCAGACTGGCGTCCACACTTCAAAGCCTCCCACCTATCCTACACATCAAGGACCAGTGTTCAGTGTCAA